>DCAW01000149.1 GCA_002313895.1 Dehalococcoidia bacterium UBA1123 | reverse complement strand
CCGCCGACCCCAGGTTCGCGTTGAACCGACGTCGTTCAACATAGCTTGGATGACTTGCAGTCCGTTGGACGCTCCGTCGCCACCGGCGTAGCTCAGGTCGAATCCGACCATTGATTTCGATAGGTTGGGCCTGTCCGAAACGTGTATCGGATCGTCGTTCAAGAACGCTCCTTTGCCTCGCTCGGCGTGGAACATCTCGTTGCACATTGGGTCGTAGTTCACGCCGACCAGCGCCTCGCCGTCAAGAGCCAGTCCCACCACCAGCGAGACGAAGGGTATCCCCCAGGCGTAGTTTCGAGCGCCATACATCTGGATCAACGATCCATACGTAGCGTTCATCAGGCCTCGCGCCGGCCGACTCTTCTCCCAGCAGTCCCATGTCTGGGAACTCGCGGGCAAGCTCGGCCATAATGAAAGCTTCCGACTCCTTGTCCAGGTTGGTTACGAAGTCGTTGCTTCCCTTCATTGAGATTTCCTTGGCCTGGTAGAACCGCCCCAACAGGATTTCGCCCGCTTTGTAGGACACCTCAATGGCAACCTGCATCGCTGTCTTGCAGCTGACGCTCAGGGGTATTTCTGCCATTTTGTCTCCTTTGATGTGAGCGTAAACAGTCGTGATTCTATTCCAGTTAGGTTTGTGGCAATGTATCAAACGGACACCGACGCGGACAAGCGGAGAGCGCTTACCGGTCCATACTGATTGCCAGAAAACCTGTCAATCTGACGACCTCGCCTCTTGATGTTTCGACCTCGTTCTGTGCTACTATCGAGCCCTGTTTCAGGGAGACGAGGCTGAACGATGACCACCACCGCCAATCAACCCAAAGAGCTATGGGAAGCAGTCCTGGGCGACCTGCAAATGCACGTCACGAGGCCCAACTTCGAGACGTGGCTCAAAAACACCGTGGGCATCGCATTCCGTGACGGCGAATTCGTGGTTGGCGCTCCAAACGCCTTCGTGGCCGAGATGCTGGAACAGCGGATGTACTCTCTCATATCTCTGACCGCTGAACGGGTGGTCAAGGGCCCGGTGGAGGTCCGATTCCAGGTGCTGTTGTCCGAGGAGGTTGATGCGGCTGACGAGCCCGAAGACGCAGACGATCAACGTTTGACTGAAGCGGAGCCAACGGGAGTTCTCCACCCAACGTTCAACCCCAAAGCCAGACTAACCACACTGAACACGAAATATACCTTCGGGCGTTTCGTCGTGGGCAAATCCAATGAGTTGGCTCACGCCGCCGCCGAGGCTGTGTCGAATCGGCCCGGCGAAGTGTATAGCCCCCTAGTGCTGTACGGCGCCGTCGGACTGGGTAAGACTCACCTGATGCACGCCATCGGGCACCGTGCGGTTGCCAGCGGCCTGTCCCTCATCTACGCGACCACTGAGGAGTTCACAAACGAGTACATCAAGGCCATTGGAGAAGGCCGAACCGAAGAGTTCAGAGACCGCTACCGTAGCACCGATGTGCTGTTGCTGGACGACATACAGTTCCTGATAGGCAAGGAGCAGACTCAGGAAGGGTTCTTCCACACTTTCAACGCCCTCCACATGACCAACCGGCAGATCGTGATAACCAGTGACCGTCCGGTAAGCGCGCTGACACTGCTTGAAGATCGCATCCAATCCAGGCTGGCTGGAGGGTTGGTGGTGGACATTCAGGCCCCGGACATCGAGACTCGGCTTGCCATTCTGAGAGCCAAAGCCGAGACTATCAATCAGGACGTTCCTCAGACGGTGCTGGATTTCCTGGCCGAGCGCATTCATAAGAACATTCGCGAGTTGGAGGGCAGCCTGAACCGAGTCGTCGCCTATGCTGACCTGACGGGCAGTCTCTTAGACGTCGAGTTGGTCAAAAGGGCTATCGACGGACTGGCGGACCCGGATGAGCATCGGGCGATTCTCGACTATGTGGTCGTCGACACTGTCGCGACACACTACGGCGTGGACCAGCAAGCCCTCAAGGGTCGCAAACGCGACAAGAAGACCGCCCAGGCGCGCCAGATGGCGATGTACCTCATGAGAGAGGATGGCAACATGGGTTTGACGGCCATCGGCAGGGCGCTGGGCGGCAAGGACCACACCACCGTGGCTTACGGCTGCGATCGCATCAAAACCCAGCTTCCTGTGGACGCTCAACTACGCCGCGACCTGCTCAAGATTCGGGAGGCTCTGGCGGCGGCTTAGCGCGTCACAATGCCGTACTGAGCGTCCCCCCGCCATACGAAGCGGAGCGAAGTATCTGGTCTCTGTGATCCAAACGGTTGTTTGTGACGATCAGATTCTTCGCTTCCGGACTCAGAATGACGAATGGTCTGAGGACTCATGATCGCGAAAGCGTGAGTTACGCGACGCTGGCAGGCGCAAGCTCCAACCTCTCGACGATAGCCCTCACCTCGTTGAACGTACGATCATCCGGTGGACTAGCCGGGTGGCGGACGTTGACGGTCTTGGACACGCCCCGTAATCTCAGCACTTCTTTGCCCAGGTAGTTGGCGATGCTCTGCCCCAAGGTCTTGAGCAGCGAAACAAACCCCTGAAGATTGTCCGTAGTCTAGGCGGGAGCAAGAATCGTGCCAAGAAAGCGGTTACGCGCCGACAATCTCCAGAGATGCGGTCTCAGCGTCCAGAGAAACGAGGTTCACGAAGTCGCGAATGTCCTGAAGGTGGCTGGTTATCTGCTGAGCAGAGATCCCCTCCAGCCCGTAAACGACGAACAACACATCGCTGGTGTCCGAAGTGATGGGCGTCCGGTTGTCGGGCCCGTATATGATGGAGGACATTACGCCCTGAGCGTCGGCGACGAACATATCGCCCGGACTGAGAGTCTGCTCTTTGCCAGACATCATTGTGTACTTCTCGTCTCCGGTTGAGACGTCCAGCGTTACGGGATTTTGAAGCGTCGCCACGTCGTGTCCTGCTGTCAGTAGGTGATTCTTTAGCTCGGCGGCGAACATCGCGCTCACCAGCGTCGAAATTCGGGGCAGGCTGCGGCCTTTGAGGGCGATGGACTCGATCTGCAACTGGACGTGATAGGTTTTTTTGAATTTTTTGTAATGGGCTGTATATGCCTGGATGGTGGGCAGTGCTCGGATTGTCGGCCTGCCGCCTTCAAAGTAGTTCTTGCGAATTTCCGACTCAATCGCACTCATCCTGGAGTTCAGTTCGGGGTGGTTGGCGGGATTGGACACGTTCTTCATTACCAGGGCGCCGACCGACGCTCCGGGGAACGCCTCTCTCCATCTATCGGTTGCCTCAAACATAATTGTCCTTCCTTGCGACTCTCGATATTTGCGTGAAAGTATCTCACATTTGATAAGCTGGCGAATTGTGAGCCTCCGATCTTGTGAGGAACAGAATATGACCATCGAAATCGTCGGGTTTGACGATGACCGCCTGGAAGCCGGTGCGTCTCTGGTGGCGGCCCGATACGGCACCGAATTGGTGCAAAAGCCGTTGTTGTCGCGTCGGTATCAGCACGCTGCTGAAACGATTCCGTTTCTTCACGACCTCAGAAACGAGGGCCCTGGAGTTGCCGCTCTAGAGGACGGAAGGCTGATCGGCTTTATTCTCGGCATGGTCTCGATGTTCAAAGGAGTGTATACGGCATATGTCCCGGACTTCGGACATGGGACCGACACATTGAACAGCCGAAACGTATACCGAGATATGTATGCTCAACTGGCCGCTCGCTGGGTTGGAAGCGGATGCTTCACTCACAACATATCCATCATGGCCCACCACCGCCAGGCCATCGACGCATTTCACTCTATGGGTTTCGGCATGATTAACATTGATGCGCTGCGGGACTTCAGCCCTGGCCCGGATTTGCCCCCCAAGATTGAGGTGCGCCGGGCGGGTCGTCGAGACTTGGAGGTCTTGATGTCACCGGAGACGAAGCTGAAACGCCACCTGGCGTCGTCTCCCATCTTCATCCCGTCACTACCGAACCCTGAGATGCAAAGGTCTGTTGAGGAGCAACTGCTCGATTCAGACCAACCCATCTGGATTGCCAGCCACGAAGGCGCACCGGTGGGATTTATCGCTACAGAATATACTGGCCGTGGCCCCGTGCTGGCTCGATCAGACGGTGGCGTTTTGAGCCTGGTGGGCGCCTTTGTGGAGCCGGACGCCCGGAGCCTGAGGGGGCGGTTCGGCTTTGCTTAACACAGCCCTGGAATGGGGCTGTCCGGTGGATTACAACGAGTGCGTTGTCGACTTCGAGTCGGCGAATATCGAAGCAACACGATTCTGGCAGGGGGCAGGCTTCCGCCTTGTGATATATTCCCTGTCCCGCCGCTTGGACGACCGGATTGCCTGGGCCAAAGATTAGCGGCGACAGATCTAGGGCGTGAAGTGATATATCTTCTCGTCGAAGGAGAGGATGAATATCTCTCCTGAAGGGGTCTGCGCGAAGGACGATATTCTGAGGGATGTGTCTGCGACCATCATCTGCTCGGTGACGCGGGAGCCGTCGTGCCTCAGCGCCCATATTTTGCCTGAGCAAAAATCCCCGTACACGTATGCGCCAAATAACTGGGGCAGGCGAGAGCCTCGATAGACGTATCCACCCGTGACCGAGCAACCGCCGCCCCGGTCATACTCGGCGACCGGAAGCGCAAGACCCGACTGATCGCATGTTCCGTCTGCGAGAGCGTAGCAGTGGAGGCCCTCCATCACGTTCCAGCCATAATTGCCACCACGATTAACCAGATCAATCTCCTCGAAGCTATTTTGCCCTACGTCTCCAACCCACAGGTCTCCAGTGAGGGGGTCGAAGCTGAAGCGCCACGGGTTCCGCAGCCCGTATGCCCATATTTCGCCCCTGGCGTTCGGGTTGCCCGCGAAGGGGTTGTCGTCGGGTATGGCATATCTCCCCAAGGAGTCCAGCCCGCTGACGTCGATGCGGAGAATCGAGCCAAGCAGGCTCGAGCGGTTCTGCCCGTTGCCGTTGGGGTCTCCGCGACTGCCGCCGTCCCCGAGTGAGATGTACAGGAACCCGTCTGGGCCGAAACGAATCTGACCACCGTTGTGATTGGAAAATGGCTGGGCTACTTCCATGATGACAAGTTCGCTGTCTGGGACCGCTTGGTCAGGGGTGTCAGCTCTCACAGAGAAACGCGATATGACTGATCGCCTGGGGCTGGCGGCTGAGTAGTAGGTGTAGAAAAATCCGTTGGCCGAAAAATCGGGGTCCAGGGCCAGCCCCAGCAATCCCTCCTCGTTGCCACGGTCGCCCACCCGGCTTCGGATGTCCATGAACTCGTGAACTTGGGCGTCTTCCCCAGTAGAATCCAGAACTTTGATCTGACCGGATTGCAGCGCCAGGAACGCTCTGTCAGAGCCATCGTTAGTGAAGACCATGTCCACCATCCTGTCGAATGAGACATTGGGGAACACCCTCGCCACGTTCATCGGTTGGAGGGGCGCTGGCTCGGACTGAGGGACGGGGGTTGGAATTACTTGGGACGGCGGCACAGAGGTCGCTCGAGGCAAAGGGACATCGACGATCACAGGAGTGGGAATTAACGCCGTCTGAGGTGTTGGGCCGGCTGGCGTAGGTTGAATGCCGCCGGATGGCTGAGTCAGCGTCTCGGAGCCGTTGCAGGTCATGGCGGCCAGCGCTGCAAAAAATCCCAAAAGTAGGCTTCTCATGCCTGTGATTATACCGGCGGCGCCGTCACAGAGTTATGCCCTGACCAGTAATTTGAAGTGTAATGATAAACGCGGCGCCCTTGAGGAAAGGAC
>DCAW01000045.1:3508-4058 GCA_002313895.1 Dehalococcoidia bacterium UBA1123 | reverse complement strand
GGGCGGTGGTTCGGGCCAAGCGCATGCGCTTGGCCGCCGCGAGGTCGTCGTCAGTGGCAAGCGAGTCAAGACCGTGGACATGCATGCGCATTGCATCGTTCCGGAGGCGGCACAGTTGATCAATCACCCACTGGAAGCGCCGGGTCTTCAATGGTCCAATATCGACGACCGTCTGGCGCAGATGGATCAAACGGGCGTCGATGTCCAAGCGCTCAGCATCAATCCCTACTGGTACAGATCTGAGCGCGATGCCGTTGCCGAATTGATCCGGGTGCAGAATGAAATCCTGGTCGAGTTCTGTGCCTCGCATCAGGATCGGTTCATCGCCTTTGCGACTGCGGCGTTGCAATATCCCGACCTCGCAGCTGAGCAGGTCGAGCAGGCAGTAAAGACGCTCGGCTTCCGCGGCATCGGCGTTGGCGGCAGCGTCGCTGGCGAAGATCTCGCCAACCCAAAATTCCACCCGTTCTGGGCCAAATGCGAAGAGTTGGACGTGCTCGTCTTCATGCACCCGCTCGGCACGCGTGAATTGGAACCGAGCGGCCGGTTG
>DCAW01000045.1:0-3134 GCA_002313895.1 Dehalococcoidia bacterium UBA1123 | reverse complement strand
CTTGTCGCATCTGATCTTCGAAGGAACGCTTGACCGCTTTCCAGGCCTCAAGATCGTCGCCTCGCATGGCGGTGGTTTCCTGCCGTCCTATGCCAACCGCTCGGACGCGGTGATTACGACCTTCCCGGACCGGGTCGGGCCCTTGCCTAAGAAGAAGCCGACCGAATATATCCGAGGTGGCCAACTGTTTTTCGATTCGATCATGTTCACTGGCGAAGGCATGCGGCACTTGATCGCCGAGGCGGGGATCGATCACATTGTCCTCGGGACCGATTATCCGTTCCCATGGAATACCGCCCCAGTCGACCACATCATGTCGATTCCCGGGCTAAGCGACGAGGACAGGATCAAGATTCTCGGTGGAACGGCGGCGAAACTCCTCGGGATCGAGGGGTAGGCGATCACGGATCGGGGCGACTTGCGCCGCCCGAGGTATCCCTTCCACTAATTGGCGCCGCCGGACATCGATTCCACGTCGGCGTGACCTTGCTTGCCTTCTAGGGTGGTAAATTCTGGATTCATCCGCGCTTTTGTCAAAGAGATGATATCTTTGGCAAGATACTGTCATACACTGCTAGGAGGTTTAGTCAAATGTGGTGTACGGAGAGATTGAAGGAGGTGGCGTATCCTGCTGGGTGAGCAAACAAGCACAATACAGCAAGGAGGATACGCGATGAGCAAGGACACGGTGACAAAGGCCCCAAATCCATAAAAAGGAACGCGGGACGATCTGACGCACTCGCTGCGGGAGGGGGCAAAGAGATTGATCGCAGACGCGGTGGATGCAGAACCGTCCGTTTGTAGAACGTCTGAAGTGGACCCAATGGTTAGGACAGGATTGAGGGTCAGTTAAGCTACAATCCTGTGCTCCATTTGATTGTTAGACTACCATGATACTGCGAAGAAGATAGAGGGCTGATGTACCATACGGCGCGGTAAAATTGCTTAGGTGGCCTAGGGACAACGGGGGCATGGAAGTATATCCCACCCTTGGTTCCAAGTCTCGGATCATCGGATGTGGTTTACAAAAGCTCACCTATTACAGAGTATGGAGAGTTGAAATGAAATACGACGTTATTGTCATCGGTGCTGGGTCCGCCGGCTCGGCGGTTGCAGCGAGATTGTCGGAAGACTCGGAGAGGTCGGTTCTTCTTCTGGAGGCAGGGCCGGATTATCCTGACTTCGAACACTTGCCCGAAGAACTGAAAAAAGGATATGCGACGGGGACCGACATCATGGTCAGCGAAGACCATAACTGGCAGTTTGTCGGCAAGGCAAATGATGTGGCCGAGACCGTGCTGGTCCCGAGGGGCAAGGTTACCGGCGGGACGAGCGCCATCAATGGGCAGGTTTTCCTGAGAGGGCTCCCCGACGATTTTGACATGTGGGCTTCGTGGGGCAACGACGAGTGGACTTTCGAGAAGGTCCTGCCGTATCTTCGCCAACTGGAAACAGATACGGACTTCCACGATGATTTCCACGGCACCGAAGGGCCGATCATTTGCCATCGGTTCAAGCGAGAGGACTGGCTGCCTGTTCAGACGGCCTTTTTCAACTCATGCAAGGCGCTGGGATATGCCGAAGTGGACGATTTCAACCACCCCGATGCCTCTGGCGTCGGACCGATGCCCTGCAACAACCCCAACGGCATTAGGATGAGTACCGCGCTGGGTTACCTATCGCCGGCGAGGCATCGTCTGAATCTCACGATTCGCGCAGATTGCATGGCCCATCGTCTCATCTTCGCGGGCAGGCGCGTTACCGGCGTAGAGGTGGAGAGTGGTGGGGCGAAGTTCGTAGTCGAGGCCGACGAAATTGTGCTGAGTGGTGGGGCAATCGCCAGCCCCCAGCTTCTCATGCTTTCAGGAATCGGTTCATCCGAACATCTGAACACCATGAACATTCCGGTAGTCCACGACCTGCCAGGCGTCGGAAAGAACTTCCGAGATCATCCTCTAGTATTCATCACCTGTAAAGTCAAGGATGGTGTCGATCTCGATGGCATGGCTCCTCGTCTTCAAGTGGGACTTCGCTACACCGCTGCCGGATCACAATATCGAGATGACATGATGATGTTTATGTTTTCCTTTGCGTCCGAGAGGGTTAATCGGGGTGGCAACCTTATGGAGCCTCTGGGCATCAGAATTATTGCGTTGCTTTACCTAGCCGACAGCGCTGGGGAGATAAGCCTCACGTCAACCGATCCGCACGTTCAGCCGTTCCTCGATTTTCACCTTCTAGAGGAGCCATTCGACCGTCAGCGGATGAGGGAGGCTGTCCGAATCGCGGTTGACGTGTTCGACCAGCCGGACTTCGCCGACCTGGTCGCCGAGCGGATAGAGCCGTTAGATTCGGACCTTGAGAGTGATGACGCTCTCGATGAATGGCTCGATCGCGAAGTATCCACCGGGCAACACCTTGCGGGAACGTGCAAGATGGGGCCGTCATCCGACCCGATGGCCGTGGTTGATCAGTTCGGCAGGGTCCACGGCCTGGAAGGGCTTAGAGTTGCTGACGCGTCCGTGATGCCGAATGTGGTCCGTGCCAATACCAACGTCACGACCATGATGACTGGAGAGAGAGTCGCTGATTTCATCAGAAGTGGACGCTAGGCTCTTCTAATATACGACCAGTGACCAGATTGAGCCTTTAAGGCGAGAAGCATCGCAGATGATGTAGTCAAGCGTCAACGGACATATCGTCGATGATCGTCTGTAACTACGAATCGGTTCTGTTGCAAAATGTAGGCATCATAAAGTGAGAGACAATACCTCAGGAGTTGGTCGGCTTTAGGCTGCGAGACCGAACAGTCCGTCGATAAACGGCACCTGCGATTCTATCTCTTTGGATCCCACCTGCCCTTTGCTGATCATGTGCATTGTTTCGTAGCCCTGTAGTGTTCGCCAGGCCGTTTCAGATGAGAAGGCTCAAGTTCTGGAGAAGGTAGAGGTCTCTCCGGGTTCTGTAGGCATTCAGCACTGATGGGACAGAAAGCTAATGGAGATTCGGCGCTGATTGTGCGAACTCTCTGAGATGTTGATTGCACAATCGTCTGCGCTGAAAAGTCTGAGCCTGAACCTCCTTTCGCTTCTGCAGGATCTGTTCCCTGCGACCGTCTAAGACGTCCGAGGGAG
>DCAW01000113.1:19179-24647 GCA_002313895.1 Dehalococcoidia bacterium UBA1123 | reverse complement strand
CCAGCGCGAATCGGCATCTCGCAACCGAGCGCCTCTGCGATGAAAAATTCCCCGATCAGCCCGGTGATGCCATCGCGTTGTGGAATCACGCAGTAGCTTCCCGTGCCCGTCCGCTGACGATACAGCAGCGCGGCGGCGACTGACGCCGCGCAGGTTGACCCTGCGATAGGGTCGCCATAAGAGATGCCAGATTTGTGAGGCGGGCCTCCCGGATAGCCCTGCAACGCCACGAGGCCTCCCATTTGCTCGATCGTGGGGCCGAAGCCAACGCGAGTCGCATCGGAGCCTTCATGCCCGAACCCCGGCATCGAGATGTAGACGATCTGCGGATTGAGCTTCTGCAAGTCTTCGTAGCCCAGGCTGTTATTCACCGCCACTCCCGAAGACCAATTTTCGATGAACACGTCCGCAGTGGCTATGACCTTCTTCAGAGCCGCCAGTCCTTCCGGCTGTTTAATATCCAGGGTGAGGCTCTTTTTCCCTCTGTTGTATTCGTTGAAATAGCCGGAAAGGTCGATTTCAGGGGAAGTTTGAGTGCCGCCCGCAGTCCGAATAGGGTCTGGGAACGTCGGGCCTTCCACCTTAATTACCTCGGCGCCCATATCAGCGAGAAACCGAGCGCCGTAAGGCCCAGACCAGACCTGAGTCATGTCGACAACCCGGATTCCAGCCAGGGGCAGCTGAAGTTCCTGTGCTGAAACACTGGCCTGCAAATTCGGGCGTTCAGTCTCGGAAAACTCCGCCAAAACCTCGTCCGTGTGTTGCCCGATGGTCGGCGCCGGAATGAAACGTCCGCGATCGCCGTGGTTGAAAGCGATGGGGCCGGATGGCACCGGATGCGGGCCTAATACAGGATGATCAACTTCCTTCCAAAAACCCGTCTCCTTGTGATGCGGCCACTCCAATAGTTCCGCTGGAGTCGGGATCAACGAGAAAGGAGCGCGGAACTCAGAGGCCATCTCAAAAATCTCGGCGGCTGTGCGAGGCATCGCGAAATCAGCGATGAGGACGCCCAATAATTCGTTCGCCTCTGGGTTCCATCCACCCTGACTGAACAGAGGGTCGTTTTTGAGGTCACCGTGCCCGATAACATCAAGCACGGAATTGGTCTGTCGCGGCATCGCTGCAACCCCAATCCACCCATCCGCGCACTCGTAGATTCCCCACTGGGCGCGGGGGGTGTTGCCGCCTCGGAACTGTTCGCCCGCGTACCATAACGAGACTGGCCCGCCACCCTCAAGGGTCGCGGCTTGGACTTCTTGAATAGATAAATCCAGTATGTCCCCTGTGCCAGTCGCGGACGCGGCATACAACCCCGTCAACATTGCGCCGAACGCCTGAACTCCGGTCTGATAGTGCGCCTGATGGCCGGCCGTGAGCATTGGCGGCTTGTCAGGGTCTCCAGCCAGATACATCTGCCCTCCAGCCGCCGCCGCGGTGAGAGCGCTAGCCGACCAGTTGGCGCGAGGGCCGTTCTGCCCGTAGGGGGTTATGTGCGCGACGACTAACCTTGGTTTTTCATCCGCCAGTTCATCCAGATCAATCCCAAGATCAGCTAGTTTGCCCGGTAAGTAACTATCGAATATGCCGTCTGCGGTCAGGACCATTTCTCGGATATGACTGACGTCTTCGGGGTTGTTCAGATCGAGACATACAGAGCGTTTGCTGATTCCCAGATAGGCGAACAGGAGGCTTTTTTCGGGGTCTTCAAAATTGCCCGGCCACGGCGGAAAATGCCTTACCGTATGACCTTGAGGGGGTTCGACTGTGATAACGTCGGCGCCATAGATCGCGCACAGGCGAGCCGCGTAGGCCGCCGCAACGTCTGTTCCAAGCTCAATAATCCGAAGGCCACTCAGGACCTGAGCTTCATTTTCGGGCACTTATATCATCCTTTCGGCATCAAGAGTTCGGGTCGCGGGCATAGAATGACGCCGAAGGCGATCATGCTCCTGCTTTAGTCGGTTCGCAGATTCAATCTGCCACTGAAGGCTGTTGCAACGAATCAAGTGTCGGTGTCTTGTATCGGTCGTCCGGATCGTCCCAGCCTTTCCAGTTCGGAGCGCGTTTCTCAGCGAACGCTCGACGCGATTCCATCAGGTCGCTCTTGGCACCGTGATCGTTCAGCACGCCCGCCAACTGCTGCAACTCAGGCGCGACGCTGGGGCGCATCTCGCGCATCATGTGAACGGTGTTGACTCGCGAGGCCGGCGGCAGGGTGAGGAGATGATCGGCCATCTCGAAGGCGGTTGGCAAAAGCTCCTCCGAAGACACCAACCGGTTTATCCATCCCACTTCATATAATCGCTGTGCCGAAAACCGGAACGCGAGCGCCATTTCTGTGGCGATGGGGTGAGGCAACGCCGCGACGTGACCGTGATTATAGCCGCCGAGCAGCCAACGCTTGGCCTCGGACATTTCAAATATGGCCTCATGAACGGCGACCCGAAGGTCTGTCTTCTCGACAAGCTGGAACCCACCTCCCATCGCGTAGCCGTTGATGGCGGCGATAACCGGTTTTTCCAACTTCCCAGACATGAAAGGGTCTTCGTGGTCCGGACGTCGTCCGCCCGGCTGGCTATTCTCCAACGATTCCTTCATGTCTTCACCTGCGCAAAAAGCGCGACCTGCGCCGGTGAAGACCCCGACCTCAAGATCGCTGGACTCGCGAAACTCAGACCAGGCGTCGGCCAACAGCGAGCGAATTTCAAAACCCAACGCGTTCAACCGCTCAGGCCTGTTCAGGCGAACAACAAAAATCTGTCCGTGGCGTTCAGTCTCTACCACTGCCATATTCAAATCTCCTGGAATTAGGGGGCGATTAATCAGTAATAAACCGAGTCACCGGCGCCTCCGGTTGCGATAATAAGCTCTCCGGTCACTGCCCACGCCTTGTCGGACGACAGGAACGTCGAAACGTAGGCGACTTCATCAGCGTCAACCATTCGGCCTATGGAGTTCCCGCCAGACCCGTCCGGATCGTAGTCGCGTCGCTCCACTTCCTCAGGAGTGATGCCGAGTTGGGCGGCGCGAGCGGCGAGAAGTCCGGGGGTGCGCTCGGTGCGAGTTATGCCTGGATGGATGCAGTTGACGGTGATTCCGAACTGGCCCAACTGGACAGCCAGAGTTTTGGTGAGATGCACCAACGAGGTGTTGCGCGCCCCGCCGCTGAGATTGCCAGCCCGTCGAGCGTTGGTGCCGCTAATGTTGATTATCCGTCCCCAGCCCTGCTCTTTAAGATACGGGATAGCAGCCCGGGCGCATCTGAGCGCCCCGACGTACTTCACGTCGAAGTCACTGAGCAATTCATCCTCGTCCAGCGTCGCAATCGGGCCAACAGCCGAGGGGGAGCCTCCGGGAAGCGAGGCGCTGTTGACCAGGATGTGCAGCCCGCCCAACTGACTGGCCGCTTCATCTACAACGCGATCAACCTGTTCTCGGCTGGTCACATCGACGGCCATTGGTATCGCTCGCTTGCATGTCTGATCTT
Source organism: Dehalococcoidia bacterium UBA1123 (assembly GCA_002313895.1). GTDB lineage: Bacteria > Chloroflexota > Dehalococcoidia > Lucifugimonadales > UBA1123 > UBA1123. The sequence goes on along the minus strand of DCAW01000113.1, from coordinate 21,157 downwards.
CTATCTCACGCGCCGTTTGCTCCAACTCTGACATCGTTCGTGAGGCGATTACTACATCTACCCCTTCACGAGCCAAATCCAGCGCGATTGCCTTGCCAATTCCACGACTGCCACCCATCACCAATGCGTACTTGCCTTCAAGTCCAAGGTCCATATTGCGTCCCGCCTCTTCTACTCATCAGGTTGATGCTGCAGATACTACGTCATTCACGACAGCCATGCAAAGCAGATGACTCCGCCAAGTTGAATCGCGCCGAATGAAAATGGTATAGGCTGTAATCTCTGTTTAATCAATCACAGACACAACGATTCAGCGCACCAATTGTTATGACATCGCCAGGACAACCGAACATCACTATAGGCATGACCGCGTCTCTGACAGGAAGGTACAGCCATCCGGGTAGCCAGGCTCTAATCGGCGCACAAGCCTGGGTTGAAGACACAAACCGATCGGGCGGGATTTGGTTGAAACAACAGGATAAACGTCTCCTGGTAAGTCTGGTTCACTATGACGACCAGAGCGATGTGGGACGATGCGAAATACTCACGGAGCGACTGCTGGTCGAAGACCAAGTGGACATTCTGATGGGACCTTACTCCAGCGGACTGGCTCTGAAGGCTGCTGAGGTTGCCGAACGACATCGAACTGTCCTCTGGAACCATGGAGGAGCGTCTGAAACTGTCTACCAGAGGGGGTATCAGTGGGTTGTTGGTATCCTCACGCCGCCCAGACGATATTTCGAGGGCGTCATTGACATGGCCCACGCCTGCGATGAGTCGGCCACGGATATGGTCATTGTGCACTCCACGGCAGGAGCGTTCCCTAAAGATGTGGCGTCTGGAGCTGAGGCGCATGGCGGGGCGCGCGGTTTTTCGGTTCACACATTTCCTTATGTAGCTGCAACTAGAGACTTCCGCCCATTATTGAGACTGATGGAAGACGTCCGACCTGATCTAATCCTGGCGGTCGGACGCATAGAGGACGACATCCTATTCGCCCAGCAGTATGTTCAGAGTGGTCTTTCGATTGAGAATGTGGGGCTGATCGCAGCGCCTCTTGCGTTGTTCAAAGAGACCCTCGGAGAGTCATCATCTCTTTTCATCGGACCAAGCCAATGGGAACCGTCGGCGGAATCGTCGCCTGATTATGGCCACACCCCAGTAGAGATGCTGACCAACCTCAAGTCGCGCCGCCCTTCTGGAGTCGACTACCCGATGGCGCAGGCGTATGCCGGGTGTCTTGTGGCGCAATGGTGCGCGGAGGAGGCAGGTTCGCTGGACATCGAAGCGATGAGACGGGTAGCTAACACAGCAGATTTCACTACGTTCTATGGCCGTTTCAATATCGACACGGACACGGGCCGTCAAGTGGGGCATATGATGCCCGTGATCCGGTGGACGGTTGATGGAGAAAAAGAGGTCGTCTGGCCGCCGAGCATGAAATCACCAGACATCTGACGCACACGCAAGCAGCTTCAAATACACTTGATTATAATTACAAGACTTGTTCGAGTGTTTTGAATATAATGCGATTGAAATATAATAGGTTACAAATTTGATGTCGCTGGTCGCCGCCAGGCGGTCCATACAGTGAAGGATGGCAGATTATGAAATCGGATAGAGCGCTTGTAGCACACTTGATGAGGCGGGCAGGGTTTGGGGCGACGCCGGCAGAACTCGACACGTTGGCTCAGGAACAGACATACGAAGATATTGTCGAAGACCTCGTAAACCCAGAACGCTTTGAGGAATTGGACGAGGCCTACATAGACCGGTACTACTCGGGCGAACCGGTGGCTCTCCATGTCGGCAAGTGGCTGTATAGGATGGTGAACACCCGACGTCCGCTGGAAGAGAAAATGGCCCTTTTCCTCCATCACATATTCCCAGTCGCGTGGGGAAAGAGCGAGCACGGCCCGTCTCTATATACCGAGATCGCGATGTTCCGTCGAGTAGGACTGATGGACATGAAAACGAT
>DCAW01000113.1:0-18830 GCA_002313895.1 Dehalococcoidia bacterium UBA1123 | reverse complement strand
CCATGATCTTCTGGCTGGACAATAACGAAAATCACAAAGACGAGATCAACGAGAACTATGGCCGCGAGCTTCTGGAGCTATTCTCCATGGGCGTCGGCAACTACACAGAAGACGACATCAAGGCGGCTTCAAGAGCGTTCACGGGATGGACATTCAGGCAGCCTCTGTCGCTCTATCCCAACGGTCACTACCCGGCAGAGTTCGAGTTCTTGGAAGATGACCACGACTACGACTCCAAGACATTCCTGGGCGAGACCGGCGACTTCGACGGTGAAGACATCATCGACATCATCGTCAAACAGCCGGCCACAGCCAGGTTCGTCTCGCGGCACCTTTACAACTTCTTCGTTGAAGACGAGCTTCAGGTCCCCTCCTGGAAAACCGAGCCAGCCAAGAACGAGGACGCCATCGCGCAGCTCTCTAAGGTGTTCTTGGAAACCGGCGGCGACATGAGGGCCGTCCTGAAGGAGATGTTCAACTCCGATTGGTTCAAAGCGGCCACCAGCTTCAAGAAGGTCAAAAGCCCTACGGAGCTAATCGCAGGAGTTTTGAAGCAGACCGGAGAGTTCAGCTACCCCGTTCCTGGGATACAAAACTTCGCCATAACTTCGCTCAACGGTTCCCTGGTAGAGGGGCCGCTGGCGATTATGGGTCAACGACTGATGAACCCTCCCACCGTCGAAGGATGGCACACGGGCCACGAGTGGATCGACTCAGGGACGCTCAGCGAGCGGGTGGGGTTTGTCGAAAGACAATTCGAAGACCTCTCCAAACCGGGCGTGAAGGACATGGTGGACCGAGTCGGAAGCCTGGACGACGACCCCTCCCAACTGGTAGATAGATGTCTTGACCTGCTGGGCAGCATAAATGTTAGCGAGCAGACATACGATTCGCTGGTCGCTTACGCCAAAGAGTTGAGCAGTATCGAAAACGACGATGTAGAGGGTTCCGTTGGCGTCCACAACCTTCTTCAGATGACCGCATCCACGGTCGACTACCAGTTCGAATAACTTAACCCGAAAACCGTCATTTAAGGATATGGGGAGAAACATGACCACTAAACCCTCAGAAAAGACCCTCGTAGTCGTCCAGATGACCGGCGGCAACGACTTTATGAACACACTCGTGCCATATACCAATGGGCATTACTACGATGCCCGCAAGAAGGTTGTGATCAGAGAAAACCAAGTTCTTCCGATCAACGACGAACTGGGAATCAACGAGAACGCCGCGCCTTTCAAGCGTCTGTACGACGAAGGAAAGATGGCGATAATTCAAGGCATCGGCTATCCCGACTCCAACAGGTCCCACTTCAGGGGAATGGACATCTGGCACACCGCCGAGCCTGACCGAGTGGGCAGCGAGGGTTGGCTCGGGCAGGCTGTCCGAGAGTTGGACCCCAAGGCTGAGAACGTGCTGACCGGAGTCAACATCGGCGCCGGCCTGCCCCGCGCAATGGCGGTCACAGGAGTGCCTGTCACATCCGTTGGCGATCTCGAAGGCTACGGCGTCATGAACCGAATCGAACAGGACCGCCTGAAGAACATGGCCCTGGAAACGTTCAAAGGCATCTACGGACAGGCCATCGGCACCGGCCCGGTTGCCGATTATATCGGGCAGACCGGCCTAGACGTCCTGAGCGGCGCCGACCTGTTGGCCGAGGTGGCTGACAATTACGAATCCACTGTTGAATACGCCGAAAACCCCATCGCAAAGAGCCTGAGAGACGTCGCAAGAATTCATCTCTCTGGGCTTGGCACGCGGATTTTCTACACCCAGCACGGCGGGTACGACACTCACGCCAACGAACTGGCAGGCCATCCCAAGTTGATGACAGATGTCTCCGGCGCAATTTCAGACTTCCTGGACGACCTGGAAGAGCATGGCGCCTCTGACAACGTAACGGTGTTCGCGTTCACCGAGTTCGGGCGACGCATGCGAGACAATGGGAGCGGCACCGACCACGGAACGGGCGGCGGCGCGTTTATTTATGGAAAGAACGTCCAGGGCGGACTTTACGGACAGTACCCGTCGCTAGACCCGGCAGACTGGGAGCACGGTGAAGACCTGAAGCACCACATCGACTTCCGCGGCATCTACGCCACGCTTCTTGAGCAGGTGCTGGATGTTGAAGCAAGGCCAATCGTCAAGGGCGAGTATGAACAGATCTCCCCGTTCAGGGCTTAAACGATCGTGATCCAGGAGACCATGCTATGACTATAACCAGGCCACATGGGTTGCTGAGAGCCGGATACCCCTACCTGCGAACGTTGGGTATGCGGCGAGTGACCAACTTCCCAGCCGACATCGCATTTTCCGGCACAGGCGACGCCTACATACTGATGCGCTCGGCGGGCGCCGCCACCGTTCGCGTCTGGCCCCTCGATGACATGGATCGTTTGACAGACGAGCTCATTGGATTCGGCGCCTACGGGGCCGAAGACGGCCAACTTACCTGGCCCGTCCAGATAATCACAAACTCCGCGGGTGACATCTTCATCAGCGACGAAGCGACGCACCGGATTTCCCGATTCAACCAGGACCGCGAATTCGTCTCCAAGTGGGGCGTCGAAGGGGATTCTGATGGCGAGTTGAATGGCCCCACTGGCATCGCCTTCGACCCAGATGGCAACCTCGTCGTGGTGGATTCCAAGAACCACAGGGTTCAGAGATTCGCCCCTGACGGAGAATACCTCGGCGGTTTCGGGTCTCACGGCTCGAACCCAGGAGAGTTCGAGCTACCCTGGGGCGTGCATGTCGATGAGTTGGGCGACATATACGTCGCGGACTGGGGCAACAACAGGTTCCAGATTTTCTCCAGCGAGGGAACGTTGAAGAACGTCATCGGTCAGGAAGGCTCAGGCGACGGCGAGTTCAACAGGCCCACCGGAGTCGCGGTCGATGCTCACGGAGACATATACGTGGCAGATTGGGGCAACGACCGGGTCCAAATGTTCAACTCCGAGGGCCAGTACATATGGAGCTTCCGTGGAGAGGCATCCCTGTCAAAGGTCGCCCGACAATACATGATGACCAACGCCGTCCCCAACAGACTGCGTGAGATGGGCAAACTGGAGCAAGAGAAGTACCTGAGACGTCCGAGGTCAGTCCGCGTTGACAGTGACTTCCGACTGTTCATCCCGGACTACGAGTCCTATCGGGTCCAGATTTACCAGAAGGACGTGATCGAACTGGACGAAACCCAGTTCGCGGCCCCACTCCGAAACCCGACGCTAGAGGTCACGTAGGCCTTTGCCTTAATCGCTGAGTAGCCAGATTAATTCAACAACAACATTGCGCTCGCAATGTTGTTGTTGGTTAAGGCCCAATATTTGAACGAAATCCGTAAAGACAGAGGAGGAAAGCCACCCGTGGACATCAGCTTTGACGAGAAAACAGCCATTGTCACCGGCGCAGCGCACGGAATTGGGGAAGCTATAACCCACGGCTTGGCCTCCCGCGGCGCAACCGTATGGGCATGCGACATCCTGGAAGATGCGCTGAATCGGATGGTGGCAGCTGGAAGCGCGACTGACGATACGAGTATCCACCCCCGCATCGTTGACGTAACTGACAAGGCCCAGGTGACCGCGCTGGTTGAGGAGGCGTCCGCAGGCTCCGGCCATGTGGATATTCTTGTCTGTGTGGCAGGGGGAGTCTCCGGGCAGGCTGGCCAAGCCATTGAAAACGTGACAGAGCAGCAATGGCAAGACATCTTTGAGGTTAACCTCAAGGGGGCCTTTCTGTGCGCTCAGGGCGTTGCGCCAACAATGAAAGCGTCCGGCGAGGGCCGGATACTGATAATCTCCAGCGGCGCGGGTCTGGGCGTCAGTCTGACCGGAATTCAAGCCTATGCGTCGGCAAAGGCAGGCCAGATTGGCCTCGTGAGGCAGCTTGCCCACGAACTTGGGCCTTACGGCATCACGGTGAACAGCGTGGCTCCGGGTTTCATTCGGTCCAACCCTTCCTCTGAGAAACAATGGATAGCAATGGGAGAGGAAGGCCAGCGAAGACTGATGGAGAACATTCCCCTCAGACGCCTAGGCGCCTCCGAGGACATCGCCAACGCGGTGATGTTCCTGGTATCGGACCTTGCCACTTACATTACCGGACAGACCCTCTCCGTCAACGGGGGCCGTTAGCCTTCGCCCAACTGGTTGAACGCGATCGTGTTTCAGTCAAGAAGCGCTCCCTTTAATTCAATTGGTGGCGCTATAATTCTAGCCGACCTGGTCTGTTCTTAATTTTCGACGCTGGACCCACAAACATCTCTCTCCTCGAAAGGAACCTGACAATGGAAAGCGCTCTCAAAGACAAGTACAGCATCGTCGGAATCGGCGAGACGGACTACACTCGCGGCTCTGGTCGCAGCACCAGAGCGCTGGCTATCGAAGCGATTCGCAACGCCGTGACCGACGCCGGGCTCAAGATGCAGGACATCGACGGGATGTTGAGCTACCACGGCGGGGACTCCGTAAATTCGAGCACTCTGGCCTACGACATGGGCGCCCAGCTTAACTTCTACATGGACTGCTCCGGCGGAGGCTCCAGCACCGAGGCATTGATCGGCCTTGCAATCGGCGCCATCGAGGCGGGGATGTGCGAGACCGTGGCGATATTCCGCTCCATGAACGGCTACTCCCAGGTTCGTATCGGCGGCACGGGATCGCGAGCGTCCACGCCGGTCAGCGGGCCCGGTCTCATGACCCGGCCATACGGTCTGGCCAGCGCCGTCCAGAGCTTCGCGTTCTCCTTCACTCGGCACATGATGGAGTATGGAGTCACCAGCGAAGACCTGGCTCGCGTCAAAGTGGCCCACAGCAACCATGCCAGCAATAACCCAAAGGCGTTGATGAAACAGCGTGTGACTGTCGATGACGTGGTGAACTCGCGCTGGATCGTCAGACCCTGTGCCCACCTTCTAGACTGCTGCCTGGAGACCGACAACGCCACGTGCATCATCGTCACCTCAGCCGAGCGCGCCAAAGACCTCAAACAGCAGCCAGTTTACATCCGAGCGGTGCAGGGTCGAGGCACCAAGCCCGGAGGCGATTTCCACTACCAGCACGGCCCCATCAGTCGGGTCGCGGGGCATTACGTCGGCCCCAGGATATTCGACCTTGCCGACCTCTCCCATGACGATATCGACGTCACCGGCTGTTACGACGCCTTCACCTACACCGTCGTCCTCCAGTTCGAGGCTTACGGGTTCTGCAAGGAGGGCGAAGGCAAGGACTACATAAAGTCAGGGATAGTCAATCTCGGAGACAAGCGGCCCAACAACACCAGCGGCGGCCATCTGTGCGAAGCGTACACTCACGGGATGAACATGGTCATCGAGAACACCCGCCAGTTAAGGGGCATTGTGGACGACTACTGCCCGGACTGGCAGAACGGCAACCACACCTACGATTACTCGGAGGGTGGATGCCGACAGGTCAGGAACGTTAATACTACGATGAATATGGGATGGGCTTCGCCGGCAACGGGCAGCGCCCTGATTCTGAGGAGATAGTTCGATGCCGGTCTATGAATACAAAGATTTGTTGCTCAACATAATAGAGCAGGACTCTGAATACTTCGGCTATTTCGAAGCTGCTAAAGAACATAAACTGGTAGTCAAGAAGTGCCTAGATTGTGACTTGCTCCGTGGAGAACCGGGAGCCTCTTGCCCGTGGTGTTCATCCATGCGCTCGGAATGGCATGAGGTGAGCGGCAAGGGCACGATCTACAGCTACCAGATCATCCCTCACGCCATCCTGCCGGGATTCCGCGACTGGACGCCATATCCGGTCGTGCTGGTCGAGCTAGACGAGCAGAGCGGGAAGCCGTTGGAGCATGACGGGCTGAGAATAACCGCCAACCTTCTCGACGAGAACATGAACCCCGAACACGAGGAGAACGTCGCCATCGGCAAGCGGGTCAACGTCGTCTTCCAGGACATGGAAAACGGACTCACCCTGCCCCAGTTCACCCTCTCTGACGAGGAACCGGCAGGCGCGATCTGGAGGTATCCTAACACCTGAACACCGCGTCCAGACTTTTGGTTGCTGGAGAGATTCCTCTGTTCGCTGGAAAGCGATTCAACAGTAGAAATCTCTTGCGTATCCGTCGCCCTCTAACCTAGAATGGTCTCGCCAGCGGGATGTGGTATAGTAACCTTCGTTGCTGAGGCTAGCCTCACTTCATTCTCGGAACAGGCGCTTGTAGCCCTGACCTATACCCCTCAGTCCAAAAGGGCGCGGTTATCCAGACGATCAAATTGCATCCAACCTCCTGTTTTTGCCCAGCATGCAGATTCTGGGATGTCCTCTGGCCGACGGACAAACCTAGGACAAGTCTTAGAAGTGTTGGAAGAATTTAGGGTACCCTATAACATGCAACGAACTCAGGAAGCGTTGGAGCTCAAATGACACCATCCGGTTCATCCTTTGAGAACGTAGCAGATACGGACAACCCTTTTGACGCATTGCAAAGTCAGCCGCATGATCGGAAGCGATTGAACACAGCGCACGTTGAAAAGAACGCAGACTCGGCTTTGGCCAGAAATCTGCTAGCTTCACTGCTGAATCGGATCGACGCCTGGGGTGTGACGTTCATCATCTGCATCATGGCGTTCTACCTTCACGACGCCATGAGCATCCAAACCGTTCTCTTATCTGTGGCGATGGCGGGCATGTACTGGCTGGGATACGTTGTCAACGACTATTTCGACGCCCCCTTCGACGCCCATGACGAAACCAAAGCGCGGCATAACGTCTTCGTCAATCACCCAGTCTCGCCCACAGTGGCAAAAGCAGGATTCCTGACCATCGGCTTCCTTTTCCTGCTCGCCTTCACTCAATTCGGCCTGCGGGGCGGAGTGATATTTGGAGTCTCGCTGTTTGTGATGTGGGCATACTCGGCCCCGCCTTTTCGCCTGAAATCCAGGCCCGGTCTCGATTTAATTACCCATGCGCTCTTCGTCCAGACATTTTCATACCTGAGTTGCCTGATACTCATCAAAGCCGAGTGGACCCAGGCAGATATGACCTTGTTGGGCGTCAATTTCCTGGCCTCTCTGTCGGGACAACTGGCTCAACAGCTGCGCGACTTTAAGGTCGATTCGGACACCGACACCAACTTTGCGACCACCGTGGGAATCGGCTGGACGGTCGCGTGCCTTCGAGTCGTGACTGTGGCCCTAGTGATTCTGGTCGTCACAACCCTGCTGACTGGAACTATTCCAATGTACCTGGCGCCTTTCGCGGTGGCATTTGTCCCGACCGCGGCTCTGCGGATTCGCGGACGCGGCGGGCCTGAATTCCGAAGGCTGGGAACCTATACCACTGTCGCCGCGCTTTTTTATATGGTCTTGCTTTTGGCCATTAGCTTGTAAAATCTACGGCCTGGTCCCGAAGCCTTGCCTATACCTCTGGAATCCTCCGAGAATCATCGAAGAAAACCGCCACGCCAATTCCTGCTGCCAGATCAGTTTCGGCCAGTAGATGAGCTTGGCTATGGCAACGCGAGTCTTCAGCCCTGACAGCAATGGATGGGCCTGAATACGGTCTGCATAGCTAACGAAGCTGAGATCGTTCCTCGCGAAGGCATCGACGATTGCCTCTGCTGCGACCTGCCCGTATCCCAAAGCATACGATATCCCTTCGCCAAGTAACGGGTCCACGCCTGCCGAATCCCCAGCCAGCAGAATTCTCGGCGCTGACACCGGAGAGTCGCTTCGGAACCGTCTGATCGGGTGACCCTTGATCGGAAAGTCGGCCAGATCGCGGCCTCGGTTGGTTAAAGATTCGGACAGAACCTGCTTCAGCGCCGCCCTGGAGCGTTTTGTCTGCACTCGACTGTCGAACACACCGCGATTGAGGAACGCTTGGCCGTCGATCAGGCTCGGAAATTCCCAGTAGTAGCCCTGAAGCCCCGACCCCGCCTGACTGAAATCGAACACCGCGACGCCGTCTCGGAACGCGCGGTCATCCGGAGCTTCCGAGGTCAGAATCTCAAGCAGTCGGGCCTGGCCTGCCGTGCGATTCCACTTGAGTTCTTTCAACACCGTGCTGTTTGAGCCGTCAGCGGCGACCACGACCTTGGCGTGAAAAACCGCTCGTTCTGTGACGACTTCGATATGGTCTCTCTTGGGGACGACACTGGTGACTGCCTCGCCCTGTCTTAGCGTCAGGCCGTGGCTTTGACCTCGCCGCGCTAGCCAGTGATCGAATTCGTTTCGTCTCACGACGCGAAAAACGGGGTCCGCATTCATGACGTGCGAATGACCACGATAAATTAATTCCAACTCCTGGACGACAACCTGCGGACCGTCATAGCGAAAGCCCAAACCTTCTAGAATGTTGTCTCCGCCATTGGTAATGCCTCCGCCACAGAGCTTGTCTCTAGGGTGGATTGCCTTGTCAACAATCACAACCCTGCCATTCCAGTTCCTATCGGCATCCATCAGATGAAGCGCGGTCGACATTCCGGCAGGCCCGGAACCCACGATCAGAACGTCCACGTTTTCAGTTTGCGGCATCGGCCTTTCCTCCAATTGCCCAACACGGTCAGTCTTTACCGACGAGCGAACTCGGAGACGCCTGCTCGGAACTGCCCGAAAGGCTCGAAACGATCCATAATCACGTCCACCACTGCCGGCTGGCCGGAGCGGAATGCGTCGTGGATGGCGGCGGGAATGTCATTCGGATTGTCGACCTGAACGCCCCAGCCTCCGTAAGCCTCTGCCATCTTGGCGTGGTTGGTGTCCACGAACTCCGAGGCTATCAGGTTGGGCCGCTGGTTCTCCCGGACCATGCCTAGGCCACCGTCGTTCAGCACCACAAACACGACGGGAAGTTGGTACTGCACGGCGGTCGATATAGCGTTAGAAGTCATCATGAAACCGCCGTCGCCGGTGACTGCCATGACCGGACTGTTGGGTCGCACCACTTTTGCGCCCACCGCCGCGGGAACCGCCCAACCCATGCCCGCGATGCCGCCGGGACACAGGAAGGTGGCGCGCTGTTGGGACTGGTAGAAATGGTACATCCACGCCCGGTTGTTGCCTGCGTCCAGCGTGATGATGGTCGAAGGGTCAACGCTCTCCTGGAGGAGCCTGACAAGGCGTTGCGGCTGCACCGGACTCTGATTCGCCGTCAGGCCCGGCGAGTCGTTGAAGAACCGTAGCTCCTCCTTGCGCTGAGCCAAAGCCACGACCCTAGGTTCCAACTCCCTGGTCGACAGCCCCTGATCTCGGGACACCTGAATAATCTGGGTCAGCACGGCGCGGGCATCTCCAATTAGCCCCATCTCCACAGGGACCGTCCACCCGGCGTTGCGCCCTTCGATGTCTATTTGAAAGATGCGCTGACGGTCAGGGTTCAGTAGGTTTGGATGGTGGGATGCCGTGTCCTGTGGCCGCAGCCGAGTGCCGACCACCAGCACAACGTCGGCCTCGCTGACCTGACGATTGGCCGTCTCAATACCGTAAATTCCCATCGGGCCGACCGACAGTGGATGAGTCTCCTCGATTGCGCTCTTACCCTTGTAGGTTGTGGTGACCGGGATAACCATCTGCTCCGCCAGCTCTCGCAGTTCCTGGTGAGCGCGGGCCATGTGGACTCCGTTGCCTGCGATAATGATGGGATTCTTCGCGGAGGCCAGAGCGTCGACAACTCGCTGAATGGCGTCGGGCGGGGCCACCATCTCCACGTTGCTCAAGTATCCTGCCGAGGGATGGGTTCCCACCGGTCCGTCGGGGTCGAACTCGCCGAAGGACGCGTTGGTGCGAAGCAACAGGGCGGTGGGGCCTGGGGCTCCCGACATGGAATGCTTAATCGCGAGCTGAGCGCCCAACACCGCCTCATTGGGAGTGGTCGCGAGGGTTGTGTACTTGGTCATGGCCCGCAGTATCGACAGCAGGTCGCCCGTGCCGTACTCGCCGGACACTTCCTGGTTGTTTCCAAGCTGCCAAAAGCCCGTGTCTGATGTGTCGGTGATTGCCAACATGGGCGAATAGCTCATCAGAGCTTCCATGATGCCGAATCCGCCGCTGGTGCCGATGAACGCCCCCTGACCCATGAGAACGGCTGGCTTGCCGGTGAGACGGCCATGCACGTCGGCCATGATGGACGCCGACTGCTCGTGGCGTGCCAGAATCACTTTCATCTTGTCCTGTTTGTCGAAGAGGCTGTTATAGATAGCGCCGGTGGCGCCGCCAGGAATGCCGAACACGTGGTCAACACCGGCGTCTATCAGGGTCTCCGCTATCTTTTGCGCTCCAGTGGGCATGTCACTTTCCTTGATTATTTGATGGGTCTAACGAACTTTATGATGTAATACTGAGCGGAGCGAAGTATCTGGTCGTTCGAATACAACAGTTGCACTGCGGCCAGATTCTTCGGCTGCGGTCTCAGAATGACAGGAGGCATATTGAACGATCATAGCTCAATGTGTTGTGTTGCAGGTCGAGACATTACCCAGACTGAATTTAACCTGACACTCTGGCCTTGATTGCCTTCGTGTGATCCCAGGGCTTGATCCACTCCTCTTTGATCTCCATTCCGAATCCGGGGGCGTCGGAGGGTGTTATATAGCCATCTTTGGGCATTGGCATTCCGGGGATCGGACAGACCTCGTCCAGGGGGATTCCGGGGTCGCTGCCCATCCAGAACTCGGCCATCGGCGACTCCGGCATCGCGACGGAGAAATGCTGGCCCCAGGGTGTGGCTGCTGATGCGTGGGGAATGGTGATGAGTCCTGCGGCCTCGCCTATCGTGTAAATCTTCAGCGCCTCGGACAGGCCGCCGCACCACTGAATGTCGGGCTGAAGAACATCGACGGCTCGATGCTCCACAAGCTGTCGGAACGTCCAGCGTCCGTGGTGGTCTTCTCCAGTGGCAAGAGGAACCCAGTTGATTGCTTTCTTGAGTTCGATATGACCTTCGAGGTCCGTGGGAACCAGCGGCTCCTCCAGCCAGCGCAGGCCGTAGGGTCGAAGCCGCTCGGCGATTCGGATTGCAAACTCTACGTTGAAGCTCATGACCGGGTTGTACATAAGCTCGGCGTCAGGGCCGACGGCTTCACGGGCCTTGGCGATCTTCTCCTCAACGATGTTGAGTCCGTCGATTCCCTCGTCGTAGTGAGCAGGGTTAGACACCTTGAAGTGCTTGAATCCCAACTCTTTGGACCAGTCGAGGTCGTCTGATGTGCAGTAAACCAACGCCTTGTCTCGGCAGCGTCCGCCGATGAGACTGTATACGGGTTGGTCTAACAGCTTGCCTTTGAGGTCCCACAACGCCAAGTCTATCCCGGACTGTGCGACCGTCGCGAGACCGCCCGCGCCGAATCGCTGAGTCGAACGCCACATAAGGTCGTTGAGGTACTCAAGAGCCATGCAATCGCGGCCTTCAAGAAGCGGCCCGAAGTGATAATCAACCAGAGTCGCGGTCAATTCGCCGAAGGTGCTTCGGCCCAGACCCCATTTGCCATCCTCGGCCACAACCTGAATCCAGATTTGCTCGTTGGTGTTGGCGCCTGGCATGGTTCCGTGAAGTCGAGAAAATTCAGGATACTTGTTGATAGGCAGAGCGCGGCGGGCATGTGTGTTCCAATTCGGTCGACGCGACTCAGACTTGGGAGGCGTTCTAGGCATGTCTATTTCGACTGCCCTGATTTGCTTGATCTTCAATTATTCACCCTCACAGTTGTGTCTGTATCGATGAAGGGAGGCTATGCTCCTTCCCCGGACACGCTGAAGGCATCATACAAAACATCCCATAAGCGCGCTACTTGCTGGGCGACGAGCAGGGCGCTTACGTTCGGGCATTCGTCTCGTCCGCACTACGGGTTCGAGTTCATGAGTTTGCATTCTGCAACAATCTTGAACTCGGTATGGAGAGCTTCAAGTTATTTCACACACAAGTTTATGCGAGACACTTCTCTCAATTGACTTACCCAAACAAAAAGTCTATGTTACTAAGACTACTTGCGACGCAGGCTTGACCCTGCAACCACAATAAGCGTCCCAAAATACGCAGACCGTATCACCCGCCTTGTTGCTACACTGTTAAACATAGCCACATGCCTATCTTCCTTGTCGACCATCAATTCGCAACCATCAAAGAAGCAGGCTATTGAGACCACACCGTTCCTTCTGAATGAGAAAGAACAGGAGCATCACAGGTGACGTTCCAAAAGTCCTATACAAAACGGTATTTGCTTCCAGGCTGGTTCCACAGATGGTCTCGCAGAGTTGCGCTAGCCGCGTTCATAACCGCGATTTCTCTCCAGATGCTGCTGGGCCGGACTTACGCTGCGGACGAGCATGTAGCCATTGCGTCAATCGACGGCCCCATTGACCCGATGAGCGCCAGGTATTTGGCGAACAGCATCGACCGCGCCACCAAGGATGGCGCCCAACTGCTGATCTTGGAACTTGACACCCCAGGCGGACTGATAAGCTCCACACGCGACATGGTCGAATCCCTGCTTGGCGCCCAGATACCCACGGCGGTGTATGTCTCTCCACCGGGCGCTCGGGCAGCCTCAGCCGGGACATTCATTATGGCGGCGGCTAACTTCGCTGTCATGGCCCCAGGAACGAACGTCGGAGCCGCATCACCTGTAGCCGTCGGCGGCGCAGATATTCCTGAGACCCTCGCAAAGAAAATCAATGAGGACACCGCGGCCTTCATTAGAAGCGTTGCCGAGACAAGGGACCGCAACGTCCGGGCCCTCGAAGAAACCGTCACCTTCGCCCGATCATACTCCGCGATAGAGGCTGTTGACCTCGACATAGCGGACTTCATCGCAGGCGACATAAACGGCTTGCTCCAACAATTGGACGGACTCACAGCCGAAACCGCAAGCGGCGATGTGACAATTCGCCCCAGTGAATTGGAAATCCGAAACATAAAGCTTACGCTGACGGATGACATCCTCAACATATTGGCCAACCCGAACATCGCGTTCTTGCTTCTGATGATCGGAGGTCTGGGCGTCTTGATCGAGGTAATCACGCCTGGGCTGATCGGCCCCGGAGTAATCGGAGTGATAGCGCTAATTCTCGCGTTCCTGGGATTCGGCAACCTGTCGGTGAACTGGGTGGGCGTGGCGCTCATCCTGCTTTCGATGGCGTTTTTCTACGGCGAAACAATCAGTCCTGGAGTGAGCGTCTTCGGGGTAGGCGGCATAATCTGCGTGGTCGTGGGCGCGTTATTGCTTTTTGGCGGCTTTTTCAGCGCGCCCGACATTGAAGAAGTGCGGGTGACAGTGAACCCGGTTTTGCTAGCGACCGTCACCGGATTGGCGGTCGTTTCTCTGGTGTTTTTCGTTCGTATGGCGAGATCTGGTGGCGGGTCGTCTTCGGCATACATCAACGCTTCCGAAGGCGAATTGGAAGGCGAGTGGGGCGAGGTCGTCTCTGATCTCACGCCGTCTGGAAAGGTGCTGGTGGCAGGCCTGGAGTGGGCCGCTACCGCGGATTCAAACAACGTTATCAAGAAAGGCGAGGAGATAATAGTCGTCTCCGTGTACGGCGAAGTGCTAAAGGTCGCCCGATTAATCGATGAAGTGGAATGAGTTAAAGGGTTCAGAGCCACACTGAATTGCTGACAAAGAACGACATGGGCAACGCCCTGAAGGAGAGCCAATATGCCAGGATTCCGAACTGTAGGTCCAAACCAGGCCATCATCCGATCAGGAGGTGGAGATCAACCCAAGATCGTAGTGGGAGGGCGCACTTTCGTAATGCCCTTTCTCCAGAGGGCTCAGATTCTTTCGCTGGAGGTCATGACTCTGACCGTCAACACAGCCAGAGTGTACACCAAAGCAGGCGTGGCCCTCTCTGTGGATGGCGTTGCGCAGGTGAAGGTTGCTCGGGGCGAAGAGGCCATTAGAACAGCCGCACAGCAGTTCTTGGGCAAGACCCCTCAGCTTATCGCAGACATTGCGCTCCAGACTTTGGAAGGCCATCAGAGGGCGATGCTGGGCACCATGACCGTTGAGGACATATATCAGGATAGGGACGCCTTCGCCACCCAGGTTCGAGAAGTGGCGTCTACCGATATGGCAAATATGGGAATGGAGATCGTCTCCTTCACCATTCGGGACATCCAGGACGAACACGGATATCTGGAAGCCCTCGGTGTGCGAAGAACTTCCGAGGTCAAGCGAGACGCCAGTATCGGACAAGCGGAGGCCGACCGAGACGCAACTATACGGTCTGCCCAGGCACAACAGGCAAGCGAAGCGGCCAAGTACACCGCAGACACGGCTGTCGCCGAGTCAGAGCGGGATTTCTCGACACAGAAGGCAGAATACGATCAGGAAGTAAATGCGCGCAAAGCTGAAGCTGAGTTGGCCTACCAGCTACAGGAAGCTAAGACAAGACAGGACATCAGAGGCGAAGAGCTTCAGGTGGAGGTAATCGAACGGCAAAAACAGATTCAGATTCAAGAGCAAGAGATAATGCGTCGCGAGCGGGAGTTAGATGCCACTGTCAGGCGTCCGGCGGAAGCCGAACGCGACCGGCTTGAACTAGTGGCTGAGGGCAACAGGCGACAAACCCGGGTGGACGCAGAAGCCGAACGTTACCGGCTCGAAACCATCGCCGAAGGGGAAAGGGCACGTATCCTGGCAGAAGCGCAGGCTGACGCTGAGGCCATCAGGCTGCGTGGCGAGGCCGAAGCCTACGCAATCAAAGCGAAAGGCCTGGCCGAGGCTGAGACCATGTCACGAAAAGCCGATGCCTGGAAAGAGTACGGTCAGGCGGCCCTGGTCGAACAGTTATTTAACACGCTTCCCGAAGTCGCGCATGCCGTAGCTCAACCGCTTGCCAAGACAGAAAAAATCGTGGTCATCAGCACAGGAGGAGGCGATGACGCCGGCGCCGGGGCAAGCAAGGTGACACGCGATGTCACGAACACGATCGCTCAACTCCCCGCCCTTGTAGAGGCGCTGACGGGTATCGACATAATCAGCACTATCCAGAATCTTCCAGGAATGATATCAACACACGGAGCAGACGACCAACAAAATGGCGCCGCTGACGACGTAGATTCTGAGTAATACGCCCGTCCGATAAGTAACGTCTGTTGATCGTTCGATCAGGTGACCCTTTTTACAGGGTCACCTGTATCAGACGCTATAACACATCGACGTTCGTTCCTGCCCAGTTACGATGCTAACGCAACAAGTCGAAAAGAGAAGGGGCCAGGGGAGTTTCGATCTCTTCGCGTTGCTCGCGTCGGTGAATCGATATCCAATCGTTCTCGAAGTTAACCGCGCTTAGAACTTCCTCGAAAGAGACCAACGGCACGTCTCGGTTGACCGAGAATCGCTGAGCCGAGGCTGGCACGACTCGGAAGATCGTGAATTGGCTGCCATGGGGCTGCCATGTGAAATGGTGAGTCCCGTCCACCCGGTTACAGCCCTCCAGATTGCCACGTGAGTTATACTCCCACGTGAAATCTTCTGGCGTGAATCGCATGGCTTCTTCTTCGAAGACCAAGAACTCTCTGGACTCAAGGTTTCTCACCATGACCACGATTCGCAGTTCATTGTGTTCGGCCAGCGCCTCATCGACCCTCGCGTTCCACACTTCCAGCACGGCGCGACCCGTCTGTTCAGTGTCGTCATGCGGATCAGAGATACCGAGAGAGTAGTTCGGCGAGTTGCGGCCAGAAATCAAACGAACTGTGGTTGCGGTGAACGGTTGCGGGCGCTTGATGGTCTTGACTGACCACGCGCACCTGTCCAGAACCACGTCTGCGATGCCCAAGGGGCTGTTTCTGTGAATGCCTCCGATGGCGTTGGCGAAGATCGTTCCGAAGTCGTCCCCGTTTATGTCACCCTGTCCAACGGCGATTCGATGCACTAGCTGTTTGCCGAGCATTTGCATGACCGCGTCGGGCAATTGCCCCAGGGGGTACGGGCCTCTACGCCTTCGAGCCGATCCCCGCAACCTCGGTTCGTTTGACGACATCGACGACTTCCTTAATCACTGATTGAACCATCGGAACAGGCACCGCGTTGCCTGTCAGCTTTCGCGCCTGTGAATAGTTGGAGTCGAGTTCAAAATCTTCTGGAAAGCCCTGCAAGCGCAGCAGTTCTCTGGGCGTTAATCGCCGCTCCCCGTTCACCAGCAGATAGTTGTACGACGCCCCAGCCCTCAACGCGCAGGACCACTGATGACTGGAGATATTGCCCGACTTGTTCTCGTGCCAGACGGACGGCGTTACCTCCGCAGTGTGAACCTCATGGCGTTTGCTGCGAATCCTGTCCGAGACCAGGTGCTTGGGGTCAGGGTCGGATTCCAGAATTTCATCGAGAGGCTTCATCGGGACAGTCCCGGATGGCCAGTGGAATGAGTCCATATCGGCCAGGGTTGCGACGATAATGATACGCTCTCGCTTTTGAGGCAAACCGAAATTGAGAGCGTTCAACACCCTATAATCAACGTCGTATCCCATTTCTGTCAGATCGTTGACGATACGCCGAATTACCTCTCCCTTTTGCAGGGTGAGAAGCTGTTTCACGTTCTCCAGGACGATGCCCCTGGGCCGCTTGGCCCGAACAATGCGCGCGATCTCAAAGAATAGCGTGCCTCTCGGGTCGGCGAACCCGCCTTTACTTCCAATGATAGAAAACGGCTGGCAGGGGAACCCGGCAAAGAGCAGATCATGGTCGGGGATGTCATATTCTGAGATTTCTAGGATGTCGCCCATCGGGGTCAGGCCGTAGTTGCGTGAGTACACCGTGCGGGCTTCATTGTCGATGTCGCAGGCGAAAACGGCCTTCAATCCTAAGGCGCTGGCGGCAGTGTGGAAACCGCCGATGCCGCAGAACAGGTCAACGAACGTCAGACCGTTATCCTGCGACAACGCAGGTGGATTTATAGCATCCGCTGCCTTCTCCAGCGTTCCATTCACCAGCGTCATAGGGCCAATGCCTTGCAGAGCGTCCTCAATTCAAGCGCCCCGCTAACGCCGAGTCGATTCGGGACCGCACGTCTTGCAGATCGTGCAACTCATGCTCCCATATCCGCAGAACACTCCATCCCATCTCCTCCAGTGAGGCCGTGTTTCTCTTGTCTCTATTGGAGTTCTTGCTCAGCTTGTTGTCCCAATACTCCTGTGACGAGGAGGGCCGACGGTAGCAGCTTGGGCATCCGTGCCAGAAACATCCGTCGACAAACACGGCGACCCGCTTGTCCATGAACACAAAGTCCGGCCTGCCGGGGAGCGACTTCTCGTGCATCACCCAGCCCCTCGTCCCGGCGCCAACCATAGACGCTCGCAGCTTGCGCTCGGTCGACTTGTTATCCCGAGACCGCACCGCCCGCATGATATTCGACCGCGTTTTGGTGGATACTGTGTCCATAGTCACAAAAGTGTAACAAACCGCCTGTGGCTAGTCACGCAGATAAAGCGGTCAAATAACGCTACTTCTACGAAGATCGTCTTGTGAATGCTAGGATGCTGTCTGTGAAAGTCTGCAGGGAGGTAACATGAACGGAAAGAGAATCGCCCTTTTAGGACTGCTCCAAGCTTTGGGAACTGGCCTTTACGCGGCTCTGGTCGTGACTGTGATTTTCATCATTGGTTCCATTGTCGAAGAGGGCATTGACGATCGGTCGTTGACGCAGATCCTGGCGCCCATTGCTTTCCTTATGTCCTTCATCGTTTCGGCGTGCATTAGTGGAGCGATGGTGCTTGGATACCCTATTGCGCTGGCCCTCAATCAACGGGTTCGTGAAGCCTTCATGCTGGTGGCGGCTACCGTCGGCTGGCTCGTGTTGATGCTAATCGGTGTGGTCATCGCTTTAGTGGTCAAATAATAAGGGCACCCCTATGAAAGCAATTGTATACCAAAAATATGGGCCTCCCGATGTTCTTCAACTCGAAGATGTAGCAAAACCTACTCCCAGAGACAATGAAGTGCTGATAAGAGTGCATGCGACAACAGTGACAGCAAGCGACTGTGAGATTCGGGGTTTCAAAATCCCAATCTCGTTCTGGCTCCCTATACGGATATTTATGGGTCTCACAAAACCAAGAAAAAACATACTAGGGCAGGAGCTATCCGGGGAAATTGAAGCAGTAGGCAAAGATGTAATACTGTTCAAAAAAGGTGACCAGGTTTTTGCGGCTACCGGCCCTGGTTTTAGCTCTTATGCCGAGTACAGGTCCATGCCTGAAAAAGGAGCGGTGGCATTAAAACCGGCCGATATAACCTACGAGGAAGCTGCAACCGTTCCCACCGGAGGACTGAATGCTCTGCATTTTCTCAGAAAGGGAAATATCCTGGGCGAAGAAAAAGTTCTGATAAACGGAGCCGATGGAAGCATAGGAACTGTTGCGGTTCAGCTCGCCAAGCATGATGGGGCAGATGTGACTGGCGTGGACAGCATGAAGAAATTGGACATGCTGAACGCAATAGGGGCTAACCATGTCATCGATTACACGCAAGAAGATTTCACCATAAGCGGCGAGACCTATAACATCATTTTCGACATGGCAGGCAAAAGCTCGTTTTCACGCAGCGTCAGATCGCTGAACCGGAATGGTCACTATATTTTAGCTAATCCCAGTTTGTCACTGTTGGTTCGAGGGCTATGGACATCAATAACAAACAGCAAGAAAATGATAACAGGGTTGGCGCCCGAAAAAACCGAAGACCTGATTTTCCTCAAAGAGCTTATTGAGGCGGAAACGATAAAAACGGTCATCGACAGACGCTATCCGCTGGAACAGATTGCTGAGGCTGATAGCTATGTTGAACCAGGGCAGAAAGCGGGAAATGTAGTAATCACCGTGGCACGCGACAACGAAATCTGACACGGC
>DCAW01000078.1 GCA_002313895.1 Dehalococcoidia bacterium UBA1123 | reverse complement strand
ACCAACACCTTTGGCGGCTCTCGGTTCATGCAGAAAAAGTACGGATACGAATCCCGCGTGTCGGAGTTCAACCGGTTGGCAGCGGAGCAGGCAAAAAGACAGGCTCCCGACTCCAACCACTACGCCGTAGGCTCCATTGGCCCCACGGGCGAGTTTTTGGAACCGCTGGGCGCTGTGAGCGATTCTGAGATGTACGACTCGATGACCGAACAGATAACCGCGCTAGTCGAAGGGGGAGCAGACGCCATCCTCCTAGAGACTCAGATGGCTATTGAAGAAGCGATTATCGGAGTCAAAGCCGCAAAGGACAACACTGACCTTCCCGTGATCGCCACAATGGTGTTCGACAAGGGACCGAGGGGATTTTTCACAATGATGGGCGTGACGCCTGAGCAGGCGGTCATCGGACTGCGCGGGGCAGGGGCCGACATCGTGGGCGCAAACTGCGGCAATGGAATCGACGTCATGCTGGAGCTTGCCCAAAAGATGCGCGCCGTTGACGATGGCTACATGCTGGTCCACTCTAACGCAGGGATACCCGACCTGGTGAAGGGCGAAGTGGTCTATAACGAGTCGCCGGAGTTCATGGCCGAGCGGTTCAAACAGCTAACCGATTTAGGCATCAACATCGTGGGTGGATGCTGCGGCACCGGCCCGGACCACATTCGCGCGTTGTCTAAGTTGCTCCGAGGTTAACCGCTATCTGAGGCCTGGAGTAGTCAGGAAGCACTTCGGCGGAAAACAGCTCAACCGATTGCATTGCCTGCTCGTGGGTGATGTCTCCCCACTGGAACGAACACACGAGGTAGTTGGCGCGAGTCTCGATGTACTCGTCCAGATACTCCCGCACCGACGCAGGCGAACCTGCAAGCGCAACGCCACCAAGTCTGGTGGGGTTCTCTCGTGTGGCCTGTTTGTCGAAACGCTCTATCTCGGCCTCGATGTCTCGGCGCGTTTCCCTTTTAGGCAGTCCGGCGGGCCGGTCTCCCACGAATCCGAATGAGCCGTCTTTGCTCTGAAGGAACTGGTCCAGCCCTCGTTTCTCAGCTTCAAGCCTTCGAGGGGTGCCCAGGTTCCAACGGTAGGTATCCCAGGCAGGTTTCGCGATGGCGATAGCCTCGTCGTCGGTCTCCGCAACTACCATGTGAACGACCAGCCCGATTCGAGGCTCCGAGCCGTGCAACACAGGATTCTTGCCGCTTTGATGCTCTTCCCACGCCTCATGAAACCTGGGGACCTGAGTTTTCAGGCTCTCCATATCACCGACGATAATGCTATTCATGCCCTCAATGGCCGCAGTCTCGACGTTTCGCATGTACCACATGGGCGGGTGCGGGGTCTGGACAGGGGCCAGCCGCATGGGTAGCTCGTCGAAGCTGTGGAACTGGCCTTGATAGGTCAGCGCTTCGTGAGACAGGCCCTCTCTGACAATTTGAAGTGTCTCCTGATAGCGGGCGTAGTTGGTCTCCGAGTCGGCTTCCTGGCCCCAGAAGTGCGCCTCAAGGACGCCGCCGCGCCCGACGCCGATCTCAAGACGACCGCCGCTGAGGTTGTCCAACATGCTGATCTCCTCAATTAGTCGGAGGGGATGGTGCAGGGGCAGGACGTAAACGCACGGCCCAAATCGCAGGTTGCTCGTCCGCTGAGACACCGCCGCCAGAAACACGTTCTGCGAGGGAGCGAGGCTGTGAACCGCTGGAGTGTGATGCTCCGCCAGATGGTAGGCGTAGAATCCAGCAGTGTCGAACCTCTCGATCTGCTCCAGCCGGTTGTTGTAAATGTGGTCAAGAGACTGACCGGGGACCGGTTCTATGTGGTCGAAAACACCAAACTCCAGGGACATGCAGGACTCCTCGTATATTGATCTGGGTGGCCTCGATTGTAAATGTGGGGCAACGGACGGTCAATTCTATTCGTTGC
This sequence comes from Dehalococcoidia bacterium UBA1123, assembly GCA_002313895.1. Classification (GTDB taxonomy): domain Bacteria; phylum Chloroflexota; class Dehalococcoidia; order Lucifugimonadales; family UBA1123; genus UBA1123. Next base: position 1,673 of record DCAW01000078.1, on the reverse strand, counting down.
TGTTAATTACAGATGTCTGCAATGACACCTTCATCGAGCAATGATCGAGACGCACAGCATGTGTGAACTCGGTAGGGAGGTCTGAAACCCTCCCCTACGCCGACCTCATCACTTGTCCAAGACCATCGGGCTGACGTCGTTGTTTAGATCACTACGCAGATGTCGGTAAGTGAGTGATCAGATCGGAGCAGATGCGCGGGTCAAAGATGTAGTATAGACCGTCGAACGGGCCAGACGGGCAATAATTGCCTCGGCAGGTGGGGATTGACGGCATAGGTAGTGATGCATACAGTTACTGCTATCTCAGAGCAACCTGATCTTCAATATACAATATTGTCATGACAATATTAATTTGTTAACGCATATGAGGTGTCACATGCCATACACAGACAACGATGGTGTCCAAATTCACTACGAGATGGAGGGGGATGGGCAACCACTCGTGCTCCAGCACGGGCTTTCGAGCAATCTGACTCGTTGGGGCAGGAGCGGTTATGTCGATGTCCTCAAAGGTGACTACAAGCTCATAATGATCGACGCCCGTGGTCACGGCGAGAGCGACAAGCCATACGATGCCGACGTTTATGATCGGAAGATCATGGCTTCCGACGTGGTTGCCGTGCTCGACGCGGAAGGTATCGACAAGTCTCACTACCTGGGCTACTCGATGGGCGGCAGTATCGGGTTTGGTCTTGCCGAGTCGTTTCCAGAAAGGTTCCACTCTCTGATCATCGGTGGAATGCACCCGTACGCCATCACGGGCGTAGATGTTTTGCTGGAACGGCTTGAGGCGGGTGGAATGGAGGCCTGGGTATCGTCAATGGATCCACCGCCTGATTCGGAACGAAGAAAAATGCTTCTAGCCAACGATCCTCAGGCGATTGTGGCCGCATCAGTGGCTCTCAGGGATCGGCCTGACCTGTCCCACGTCTTGCCCAATATGACGATGCCATGCCTCATTTACGTAGGCGACGCTGATGACCTGCATGTTGGCGCCGAGAGGTGCGTGGCAGAGATGCCAAACGCCACATGGGTCTCATTGCCTGGACTGAACCACGATGAGACGATGAGTCAAGGCAATATTGTGTTGCCCCACGTCACCGAATTTCTGAGAGTGGTCACCGAGCATACTGCATTGATTGGCTGACGGGTGTTCATGGGGATTTAGCCGACTCAATCGCTTCATCACAGCAGGGAGTAAGAATGTGGACAGGCTTACCGTATCGATAGACATAGGCAGTCAGGTGCGGGAAGTTTTCAGTTACGTCGCCGAGCAGCGAAACTATACTTCGTGGTGTCCCGGACTCAGCAGTTGCGAGCTTACATCTGATGGCCTGATGGAGGTCGGCGCCACCAAGCCCATGACTCGCAGTGAGATGGGAATGAATTTCAACTGGGAGTTCGTTTGCCATGAGCACGACCCTCCGAGCAGGATGGTGTGGCACAGTGATAACGACCATCGAATGCGAATGATCGACATGCTCGATTTTGCGGAAGAGTCTGGTGGAGCCAGAGTGGTTCACCATCTTGACATGGAGTAGAGAGGTTTTCTGAAATGGGTAAAACCTCTGAAGCTTCGTAAGGGAGGAAAGACGATGATGTCGGACCACGTTCACCTCAAGGGGATCATGGAAGGTCGAAATGGCGCCAACGCAATTTGATTCAACATCTGC
>DCAW01000010.1 GCA_002313895.1 Dehalococcoidia bacterium UBA1123 | reverse complement strand
AAATCGTCGAACGCTCCCGCTTTTATCAGGCTTTCCAGGTTGTTCTTCTTCAGGCCGCTCATATCCGCAACGCGGCACATCTGCTCGAAGGACTCAAACGGCCCCTCTTTCTCGCGAGCCTCAAGGATAGGCGCAATGGCGCCTACGCCCACGCCTTTGATCGCCGCCATTCCGAATACGATGACGGGCGAACCGTCCTCTTGTTTTGCAATCGTGAAATCAGTCCCGCCGGTGTTGATGTTCGGCAATTTGACCGGAATGTTCATTCTCTGGCAGTCCACGACCGCGCTGACGGTGCGCTCTGGATTGCCCATGTAGGCGTTGAGCAGGGCCACCATGTACTCCGCAGGATAGTTGGCCTTCAGGTACGCCGTCCAGTAGGTGATTAATCCATAGCTGATGCTGTGGGCTTTGTTAAATGCGTAACCTGCAAACGGTTCGATAAGCGTGAATATCTGCTCGGCCAGCTCTCGATCAAACCCCAATTTAGTTCCACCGGACAGGAATTTCTCTTTCTCTTGGGCCATAATTGCCGGGATCTTTTTGCCCATCGCCTTCCGCACGATGTCTGCTTCGCCGAGAGAATATCCGGCGAAAGTCCGGAACAAGTGCAGCACCTGATCCTGGTAGACAATAACGCCGTAGGTCTCTTCGAGAATTTCCTCCAACGCGGGGTGCGGGTATGAAGGAGCGGTGCGGCCGTGCTTGGCATCGATGAACGTGCCGATATGCTCCATCGGGCCCGGGCGGTAGAGCGCGATCATCGCGGCGACGTCGCCCAGCGACGTCGGCTTCAACTCTTTGAGATTGCGGGTCATGCCCCCGCCCTCCATCTGGAACACGCCTACAGTCTCGCCTCGGGCCAGAAGATCGTAGGTGTTGGAGTCGTCCAGAGGAATGTCGTTCAAGTTGAACGTTATGTCTTGATTCTCGGCTATCAGATCACGGGACTTAGCCAACACTGTGAGGTTCACAAGGCCGAGGAAGTCCATCTTCAAGAGTCCCAGCGCTGCAACGGGGTCCATCGCGTACTGGGTGGTGGTAAACATGCTGTTCTCGTCGTTCTTGCTCGGACGCTGGAGAGGCACAATGTCGGTCAGCGGCTCCTCGGATATCACCACAGCGGCGGCGTGGGTGCTGGAGTGTCGAATGAGACCTTCCAACCCTTCTGCCGTCTCAACAAGTTTCTTGACAGCCTCGTCGGTGTCGATGGCCTGCTGGAACTCTGGGTTCAGCTCTTTGGCTTCATTCAGCGTGATGCCCAGCTTCGTTGGAATCATGCGGGCAACCTGGTCAACATCGCCGTAAGGCATCGCCAGCGCCCGTCCAACATCTCTCAGGACACCCTTGGCTCCCATCGTTCCAAACGTGATGATCTGGGCCACGTGCTCTCGACCGTACTTGTCGATGCAGTAGTTGATGACCTCTTCGCGCCGATCGTCCTGGAAGTCCATGTCGATGTCCGGCATCTCCTTGCGTTCAAGGTTCAGGAACCTCTCGAACACCAGGGTGTAGGGCATCGGATCAACGTCGGTAACGCCCAGGCAGTACAGCACAAGACTGGCCGCCGCGCTCCCTCGGACCGCGAAGAATATATCCCTTCGGCGAACGAATTTTGAAATATCCCACACCACCAGGAAGTAGTTGTCGAATTTGGTCTGCTTAATGACTTCCAACTCGTACCTGAGTCGCTCAACGTAGGTCTCGTCGGCGTCTGGAAGCAGAGTCTTGAATCCGTCCCAGCACAGCTTTGCCAGAAATTCCGTCGCGGTGGTGCCTTCGGGAACGGCGAACTCGGGAAGTCGTTGCTTGGTGAAGTCGAACTCCACCTCGCACATATCCGCGACAAGCTGCGTGTTGGTCACAGCCTCAGGCATGTGAGGATACAGGGCCATCATCTCTTCCGGGCTTTTCAGATAGTATGACGACTCTTCCATCCGCATTCTTTTGGCATCGTTAATATTCGTGTTGGTGTGAATGCAGATCAAAATGTCCTGAAGATGAGCGGCTTCCTTCAGGACATAGTGAGAATCGTTCGTCGCCACGACAGGCAAGTCCAACTCGGAGCGCAACTGCATCAGCCCCTGATTGATGGCTGGCAGTTCGGGAACGTCGCCGTGTTCCATAAACTCCAGATAGTAGTCGTCGAACACCTCGTTGTACCAGCCGGCTGCGGCCCTGGCCTCGTCCATCCGGCCCTGGGTGATCAGCGACGGAACCTCGCCGCTGGGGCAACCAGACATGATAATCAGGTCTTCGCTGTATTGCTCCAGTATTTCCCGGTCCACCCTGGGTCGATAGTAGAACCCTTCCAGGTGGGACATGGTCACCAGTTTGATCAAGTTTTGATAACCGCGATTACTCTTTGCCAGGACTGTCATGTGGTAAGGAGTTTTCTCGTTGGGATTGCGTTCGTGCCGACTTTTGGGAGCGACATACATCTCGCAGCCGATAATCGGTTTGATTCCGGCGGCTTTTGCGATCTTGTAGAAGTCGATGGCCCCGTACATCCCGCCGTGGTCGGTAATGGCGAGGCTATTCATGCCAAGATCGGCGGCGCGGGCGACGAGGGGTTCCAGACGGCTCAGGCCGTCCAGCATGCTGTATTCAGTGTGAACGTGCAGGTGTGAAAACACTGCTCCTCCGGTGGATATTTTCGAGTGTCGCCATGCTGACTCGAAGCGAAACATCTGGTCGCTTCCCGAACAACCGCCATCTTAACTTTCGACTAGTTTCTTCGTCTGCGGACTCAGAATGGCGAGTTGGCTGATGGCTGAAAGCGTGTCTTCCTGACATCTGATACCTGAAATCCTGACCACCAATCTTCAGGTAGTCCAAGAAGTATAGCATTGCCTCCTACCTGAGCCTGCAAGAGACAAAATTCCCAAATACACTCAATTCCAGAGATTTCCTACCGTTTGGACCTTTCCCAACCCAGAGCCTGCGCCTCGGCTTCAGTGCAAAACCAGCGGTCTCCCTGCCCTGGCTCAACGACAGTGGTGGAGTAGAACAGGCTCTCCGGCACGTGGTACAGAAGCTCGCCAGACCGCTGATCGACGTTCCCTTTGATGACAGGCGTGTCGGAACCAGAAAATTCGCACCCGCCGCCAGAGCCTGATGGAGATCCGGGACGGGCAGGAAGCGTGCCGCCAACGAAATTCTGAGTTGGACTTGGGGTCGGCCTGGAGATTTGAGGGGTGGCCTCTGAGGAGGATGGACCAGGAGATGGGGCCTCTACGCTCCATATTCCTCGACCGTCGGTTCGGGCCAAAGACTCAGCTTTAAAAAACTCCTCGAACTTTTCAAAGCTGGCTGGGAATTGAGCCACTTCGCCCCAGCCGCCGTTCAGAAGCTTCAGATTTACCATCTCGCCATCAATGAACACGTATCGCAGGTGGGCCCCGTCGAAGTCCACGCCAGCATCTTCCGACGACAGAACGACAGTCTTGCCCTGAGCGATGAACTGATTGAACTCCG
>DCAW01000140.1 GCA_002313895.1 Dehalococcoidia bacterium UBA1123 | reverse complement strand
ATAGACGGCGTTCTGGCGTCTGGCTCCTTCCAAGACGATGGGACTCCCAATCCGTCAAAACGCGATCTCGTGTAGCTCCGATGATTCGAGGGTTAGTTGTTCGTGGCCGTTCGATGTGATGACGTGGACATCCTCCCACAGGAACTGGACGTCGCCTGAGCGAACGCCCGGCTCGGTGCTAATTACCATGCCCTCTGCCAGAATTGTGTCGTCGGCGGGCGCGATGCTGGGAGGCTCGGTTATCAACATTCCCTGACCGTGGCCCATTCGACCGACTCGCCCTCGGCCCGGCGAGTCCACTTCCAGCCCAACGTCGGAGATGGCCTGCATTGCAACCTTGTGCATCTCGGAGCATTTGACGCCTGGGCCGAGGGCAGCCTTCATCCGGGAGTTGACTTCCAGGACTCCAGCGTGGACCCGTTTCTGGTCATCGGTGGTCGGTCCCAGAGAGGCCATCCGAGCGTAGTCAACAGTGTATTGGCGGACGTAAGCTCCTGCGTCCACAGCCAGGATGTCGCCTTTCACAAGCGGGCGATCGTAGGGCAGTTGGTTCTTGGCGCCGGTGTAGTCCTGCTGGAGTATGACGAAGGAGGTTCTATCGCCGCCTTCCTCCTGGATTAGCTGGCGCATCAGGCGGACGATGTCACGCTCGGTCATGTCTGACTCAACTGTGCTGAATAGGCGCTGACGCGCTCTGCCAGTAACGTCAGCAGCCTGTCGGACGTAAGCCAACTCCTCCGGTGATTTGATGATTCTCATGGCGATGATGATCTGAGCAGCATCGACGAAGCTAACTCCGGGCATGGCGTCTACGAGATCAAGGTAGGCTCCCACAGGCATCCCCATGCGTTGCTCCTGCCCAAGCTCAACGCCGATGTTTTGGGCGTCGGCGCCTGCGTCTCTGAGAGCTTCCAGCACGATGTGATACGGGAATGTCAGAAGTTCGGTGTACGGCCTGACGTCGGTGACGTAGCATCCGAGTTTCAGGTTATCCACGCCCTGAGACACGATGATCGGGTCGCGCTGTAACGGAAGAATGAACACCGATGGACGAGTCAACGAGTGGTGCAACGCCAGACTCGCTGACGCTCCTGCGAAATACTGAAAATTCTCCTCGCCGGTGACCATTAAGGCGTCGACGCCCTCCTCGGACATCATATCTCTGGTCGCGTTCCATCTGCGCTCCATCTCTGCGCGGGTGAACAGGGCGTGTTCGAGGTTATCGATGCCAGAGATAGTCATGGTTTCTCCGATTTAAGGAATGTCCATTCTGAGTCGCGGCGAAGAATCTGGTGGCAGAGGGGCAATGGCCATCTGACACGCGACCAGATGCCTCAATGCGTTCAGCATAACGACTTGTGCTTGACCACGGGTCGCGTCTAGGAAACTTAGGCGTTCGCCGTCTCCGACAGCAGTTGGTCGATGGCTTCCAACGCCTGTGTGAAACAGGCCATTGGCGCCCTTACGATGCCTGCGCCCACCTGACCGACGCCCGGCTCTCGATGGGCTATCCCAGTGTTGATTACCGGAGTTATGCTGGACTCAACAACCTTGCGAACGTCGATTCCGCACGGCGCTCCCTGGAAGTCGAGCGTTGGCAATGCGAGATTCGGGTTCCGCCCCACCGTGATTTCGCCCATCTCCCGCGTGTAGGCCAGGGCGTCCTGGAATGTTCCAGCGCCCACGAAACCAACAACTGCCGGGGCCGCGCCCATCGCAAACCCTCCCAGGCCCATCGTCTCGATGATGGTGCTGTCGCCCATGTCCGGATTGGCGTCGTCCGCTGTGAAACCTGGGAAATACAGACCTTGTGGCATGAGTGACGGAGCGGTGAACCAACGGTCGCCGGTGGCGCTCACTCGAATGCCGAACTCGGTTCCGTTGCGGCTCATCGCCGTGACCACTGTGGAATTTGGAATATCCCTCGTGGGGTCCATCGTCGCCTTGCCAATTGCCATAGCCAGGTTCAGGAAAAACTGGTCGTTGTCGGCCAGGAATTTGAGGATGTCACTGACGTTGTTGCCGATTGAGCTGGCGTTTGCAATATGAGGGGCGAGGGTTCTCAGAAGCAACGATGTGGCCGCGACGTTGCGCTGGTGCATCTCGTCGCCCATTGTCAGGGCGCGGGCTACGATGGGTCGAAGCTCGACACCGCCCGCAGACTGCACAGCCTCTCGAAGCACAGGGGCCAGGCCATTCTGGAGCCATTCAAGCCGCTGGATTACAGTGTCGTCGTTGGCCCCGAACCTCATCACCTTGCCGATGCCTTCGTTGATCGTGCAGTAGGCGCGGTTTCCGAAGGCCCGATTCTCCACCACAAAGACGGGCATAGATGGGCTGGTGATGCCGGTCATCGGCCCCACGGCCCCGAGGTTGTGGTTCGGCTGGAGGGTGATCTCGCCGTTTTCAAGGGCGGTGACCGCGCCGGTGTCCGTGTGAGTCCAACCCTCGTATCGAATCGCTCCCAAAATTGCCGCCTGCATCGGGCCGCACATATCCGGCCACTCAATGGGAGGGCCTGCGTGCAGGAGCGTCCTATCCTCGAGGCCGGCGATGGCCTCGCCAGCCGGCGCGACGTCCACCAGCGCGGGTTGAGCGTCCAACATCCGTTGATGGGCCGTGCGGTTGGCCTCGTCGATGATGTTCAGGTGTCCGGAGGCGTTCCTTTTCTGTATGCTCCGAAGAGTTTTTGTGAGACGCTGGTCGCTCTCTGCGGGCGGCCGCCAGTCGACATCGGTGACGGGGGTTCCTGAGCTTCGCAGTGTGTCGGCGAATAGCGAGAGGCCCACGTTGACGACCTTGAGGTCTTCTCCCAGCAGCGGTTTGTTCTGTCTCATCACTGGCTCCACCCCCGTATCATCTCCAGATCGCCGACGCTCAGGGCCGCGGCGATGCTGACTCCCTGAAGGTTGCTGGGAACCACCACCGCGCCGGCGGCGGTGAGTTCGGCGGCCTGTTTCTGGATGTTCTGGGGATCGTCAGATGTTCCACATATGACCACGATGAACGCTAGCTGACGTCCTGCGCCTGATGCCAGAAGTCGAGCCTCGTTGATGGCCGGAACCAATTCTGATGCCGGGTCGGCATGGGAGCCGTAGCCCAGAATCACGTCCAGCAGAATGATGCCGACCTCCGGGTTCGTTGCCTCCTTTAATATGCGTTCGCGACGTTGGCGGTAGTCGATCATCGGGTGCGGGACGCCCTGGGTGAAGCGGTCGTCTCCCATGTCGATGAGCTTGTGGGTTCGCTCGGCGTCATCGTCGATGGAGTTCACTAACGGGAAGTCTAGATTCGATGATATGTCGAAATTCAGGTCCCGTAGAAAGAGCATCGACTCGTACGCCAGGGTCCCGCCGGAGTACAGGCCACGAATATATCGCTGGTCGCGCCCAAGACCGTCACTGATCTCCTGCAAGAGCGTCATTTCGGGTGAAGGCAGGACGGGCGAGGTATCGTGCGTCGGGTCTCCCAATAAACCCGCCACACGATTGGCTGCCTCGTGCAGGGTCATTTCAAAATATACGTTCGGGATATTGGGCGCTTGGGCGTCCATGCCCAGGAAGCACACAACACTAGGCTTGGACACGACACGCAGGGCGAATGCGATTTGCTGTTGGGCCATCGGGCCTGGAGGCTTGGAGATGAGAACGATCACGTCGGTGTTCGGGTCGTCGTTCAGCACTCGGATGCCCTCCAGCATCATGGCTCCACCCACCTGATCGCTGAGATCGCGGCTCCCGACGCCGAGCGCCTGCGAGATTCCGTGACCCTGGGCCGCCAGAAGACACGAGACCTGCTGAAGTCCGGTTCCGGAAGCAGCGACAATCCCGACACGTCCACGAGGCACCGCGTTGGCGAATCCAAGCGGCACTCCATTGATGATCGCCGTGCCGCAGTCCGGTCCTAGCATGAACAGGCCCTGGTTCAAGGCGTGATTCTTGAGTTCAACCTCGTCCTCAATGGAGACGTTGTCACTGAACACCAGAACGTGGAGTCCACGATCCAGCGCCTTCGTGGCTTCGTAGGCGGCATACTGGCCGGGAACCGAGATCAGAGCCAGGTTTGAGTCGGGCAATGCCGCCAACGCGCCGTCTATCGTGCGAGGTTGGTTGGAGGACGCGTTCGTCTCGGACTCTCGACCAGATGAATCTAGCGACTCTTGAACTCGATTCATGATCGCGGCTTCGTCGTCGGCTGGCGAGAGCCGCACTGCGATTATGAGGTCGTTGGCTTCCGCTGCCTTGCCGTCTTCGGTCAGGAGGCCGGCGGTTTCCAGCATGGCTTTGTTGTTGTCGGTCCCCATGATGATCGTCGCCCCTTGAACGCCGCTCATCTGCTCCAACTCTTGGCTGAGGCGCATCAACTCCACTGAGTCTCGGTAGCTGTTTTTGAGCGCCAGGTTTCTTGTGGTCATGTGTAGTTCCAGATCAGAAGATGTTTTGTGTCAAGCCTACTGTTGCGCGTAGCCCAGAGTGTACCCTAATCAGCCTCCCACTGTCCGACAATTCTATTGAAGCCAGTGCTGTTGACCGCCCACCAGGACGCTGTTCACCTCGCCCCCAGTATTTCTGACGAAGAATGCCAGCGTTCCCTGACTGCGAACTCCGTCCTCTGCCATGAACAGGTCCTCGCCGATGCCGACCAGATTCGCCTCCTCCGTGCCGCCTTCTGGGACGCTATGGACGAAAGAGATGCTGCTGTTGCGGCCTTTGATTTCGATTGTCGCTTCGTCGGATCTGTAAACGCCGGGATATTCGGACATTGAACCATCAGGCACGACATAACGAGTGTCGATAGGCGGATAGTTCTGGGGGTCGGAGTAGAAAATTGGTTCGTCCATAAGGGTCGAGGCCAACTGTTGGACCAGCAATGACACGTTCGCCCCTCCCAAGTTTGCCAGCGCCACAACGCCGATGCCCTCTGACGGGACCATTAGAGAGTGGGTCGCCACGCCCGACAACGCGCCGCCGTGAGACACGACCTTCAGATTGCCTGCCCACCTGACCTGCCATCCCATTCCGTATCCCGTTCCGGTGTCGCCGAAGGGCATGGATATGCTCTGCATCTGTTCTAAAGAGCCCGCTCTTAGCAGAGGGCTGTTGACGTAGTCCATTGACGCAATCTGGTAACGGGCCAGGTCGATAACAGAGCTGGAGATTCCGCCTGTGGAAAGGTAGATGGAGTAATTTGCCGCCAGGAATACTTCGGACGGGCCGGCGTCTCCCCTCTCATAGAGCCAATCTCGGTCAGTCGCGCCGCGCCATCCGTCGAAGGTCGTGTAAGTGTCATTCATGTTCACTGGCTGGAAGATGCGGGTCTCGAAATACTCTTCCAGAGGCACTCCGCTGACAGTTTCCACCAGATGTCCCAGGGTCACGAATCCTTCGTTGCAGTACGACCATGCTGTATTTGGCGGGGTCTGCATGCGGACGTCCGCCAATCGTGAGACCAGATCGGCGCGATCTGTATAAGGCGAGACCTTCTCAGTCCACATCGCCGTCTGATGCCCCGTCCGACCCATCCCGCTCTTGTGGCTCAACAGGACCCGGGGCGTGATTTTTCGAGTTGTTGTCGGGTCGGAAATCATGAGTTTTGGCAGATAGGTCTGGACCGGTTCATCAAGCGAAATCTTGCCCTGTTCCACGAGCTGCATGATGGCAGTTCCGGTCATCGACTTGGTGAGCGAGCAGATTGGCGTCACCGTTTCGGGGGTCATTGGCAGATGTTCGTTAAGGTTCCGATAACCGTAACCTTGGGCGCTGATGGTCTCGCCGCCACTGACGATTGCCACCGCAACCCC
>DCAW01000013.1:22349-33425 GCA_002313895.1 Dehalococcoidia bacterium UBA1123 | reverse complement strand
TGTCAGAAGCTCGCTCTGCCTACAAATAGTCTCAATTAATTCCAGGTCCAAAACTGCCCCATTTTCGCTGAAGTTCTACAATGCGCGATAGTAGAGCCACCGATGTCGGCGACGCCCAGGCTCAATCGGAGAATTGATTGTTCCACTATCGCTAACGGCATACAATGTTGACGGCCTACACTCCAAGAGATTGGAGCCCGTATCGACACAATCGTAAACTTCGGGGATGAAATCAGGATTGTTCGATTCTCATAGAAATGTTCGTTGCGTTGGAATTTTACGCGGAGCAATGGAAACGTATGAGTTAGCGCGGCATATAAGCTTCAGGTTGCTTGCTAACTTAACGACCTTGCGAAGGGATATCGTGATCAGTTAAAGGTGAAAATCTTACTATCGAAGAACAGACTCCCTCGTATTACTCGAAAACCTTACATTTTCTACGGCTGGTGGCTTGTTCTACTAACGTTATTGATAAACGCCGGTAGTTCTTCCCCAGTATGGGGAGGAGTAGGCGTTTGGGTCGACTCACTGGAACAACACTTCGGTTGGAGCAGAACTCAGCTTTCTCTTGCATTTTCATTGGGGCAACTAGAAGGAAGTGTCATTGGGCCGGTGGTTGGCATTCTGGTAGATCGAATTGGCCCCAAAAATGTGGTGTTCCTAGGAATCTCCATAATCGGTGTTGGCTTCATACTATTGAGCCAAACACAATCCTTAGGCATGTTTTACCTCTCATACGCGGTCATTATGCTGGGCGCTTCGGGAGGAGGATGGCTGCCCATGATGACGGTCATCAACAACTGGTTCGACAAGAAGCGGACAATCGCGATGGGGTTTGGAGGTTTGGGATTCTCGATCGGTAGTTTCCTGCTCGTTCCTGCCCTCGCCTGGATGGTGGAACCATCTCAGGTCGGTTGGCGGATGACTTCTCTTGGGTTAGGAATATTTTTCCTAATCGCTGTTTATCCGGCTACACGCTTCATAAGGAACTCACCAGAGGAGTATGGCGAAGTGCCGGACGGTGCCGCGTCTAATGAAACGGACCAAGGCAAGTCGTTCGAGATTGCCGAATACGAATACGATATTCTCGATGTAATAAAGACCCGTGTCTTTTGGATCATCTCGATTTGCCACGGGATGTCTTCAATGCTCATCAGCGCGATGACAGTGCACTTAATCCTCATTCTTAAGGACCAAGGATTTTCTATCCAGACAGCCGCGCTGATTTGGGGATTCACCATGGGGTTTTCAGGGCTGGCACAGATATTTGGAGGAGTTATCGGCGACAGAATTCCAAAGAACATTGCTCTCTGCGTTTTCGGATGCGTTCAAGCCATGGGCGTGGTCATCGCGTTGTACATAGATTCCGTGTCTCTGGCCACGATCTTTGTGGTTGTTTACGGGCTAGGATTTGGAGCCAGGATCCCGCTTGGAAGCGCCATAAGGGGAGAGTACTTCGGACGGAAAGCTTTCGGGAAAGTGCTCGGTTTCTCTATGATGCCTATGTTTCTCATGATGATGATAGGGCCTCTGTTCGCTGGATGGATGTACGACAATTCGGGTAGTTACGATACTGCGTTCATTATCCTCGCAAGCATCGGTTTCATCGGAAGCATTGGCTTCCTATTTGCTAAAAAACCGACACCGCCTACACGCTCCACCGCTTCAGTCGCGTCAGGTTGAATACTTGGTCAAGCATAAGTTGTTGCGCCGAATTTCGAATGTTTCTGGCTCATTCTAGCCCGTGAAATGTTACTGGGCCGGCTTGATAACCAGACTCTCAGTTTCTGATTGAAAATCATTTTTGTCAACCCATTGAGCGGAGCAATCGCCATGAAAGTGGGCATCATATCAGACACGCACAACCCCAGTGTTGGGGCGGAACCGCCACCAGAGGTAGCAATCGCATTTCAGGGTGTAGATTTGATCCTGCATGCCGGAGACATTTACACCCCCGTTTGCCTCGACTGGCTAGAAACGATCGCGCCGGTGTATGCCGTTGAAATGTGGGCTGACGCACATTTCAAAGAAGACCCTCGCGTCGTGAACAAAACGCGAGTCCTAAATTTCGAAGGACACGCCATAGGCCTAACTCATGATTTGCTGGTGCCTGGTATGGCCCAAGAAATCACCGAGTATAGCCCTTTGTCGAAGCATTTCCCACCAGACGCCGATTTCCCTGCGACTCTTGAGACTGTATTTGGGGCTGCTGTCGATATTGTCGTATTCGGCCACACGCACTATGCCGTAATTGAGGAATATCAAGGAATTTTGATGTTGAATCCCGGGAGTCCTAGCCTTCCTAGACAACTGCGACGCCTGGGCCAAGTGGCTGTATTAGAGTTGGAAGCAGACCATAAGAGCGCTGAAATCCTAGAACTTTCCACGTTCAGCTAGGCAGTCCCTAGTGTCTGTGATCTATGAGAGCTGCGCATTTGTCGAGGCCGTAAACTCATGAACCCAATTGTGTTGGCAGTAGCCTCTCGACACTCTCGTTGCTGCTCTTTGCAAACGTGCAGCTAGTAAACACAAACCCCCCGATGGTCGGGGGGAATTGCGAAGGGGCGTTGAGACAAGATCGTTCAGTTGACGGCCAATCTAGCTCCCGTTGGTCTCGAAGATGAAGTCGAGCTGGTCGTATTGGCCGTTCGCCACAGATACTGGGTCTGCGCCCAGCCAGCGTTCGGCGATGGTTGAGTAGATGCTGCGGAAGTCGGTGTTAAAGTGAAGGTCACCTTCGAGGTGGTCCCTTTCCTCCAGCGACGGATACTCTCCGTACAGCCCGCCGTTGACCGACCCCCCGATGGCAAACGAGACTCCGCCTGAGCCGTGGTCGGTGCCCGCCGAGTTGTCCCTGATGCGCCGTCCGAACTCGGAGAAAACGAGTATGAGGACGTCATCCTCCATGTCGTGCTCCTTCATGTCGTCCATGAAGTCGCCCAGGGCGTTGGAGGTGTCGCTCCACAGCTTGGCGTGCGTCTCCAGCTCGGCCGCGTGTGTATCGAAACTGCCGTTTTGAGCGTAATAGATTCGCGTGCCCAGGTCTGCGGTCATCACCTGCGCTATGCTCTTCATCGACTGCGCGATTGGTGTGTCCGCGTACTCGACGCTCGAAGAGTACTTCCTGGGAGCGGTCCTCAGTATATCGGCGCCTCTGAGCGCATCAATCCCAGTCTGTCCGATGAACTCCGAAATCGTATCGTGGGCCATCGCGCTGCCGTAAATCTGCGAGAAGGCTTTCAGCGCCAGATCTCGCGCATTCTGCTCCTTGATGTCCGGGAGCAACCCGTACGTCTCAAGGTCGCCCACAGATGCCACGGAGACGCCTTTGCAAGAGAGCGCTCGCGGAAGCCCGCGTCCGAAGTTCACTCCGATCAGGGGGTTCTCGGCCTTTGGGTCAAGCTCCCTGATCGTGCGCCCCAACCAGCCGGAGTCCCCGATGCCATCAGGTTCGGCAGTATGCCATATGTCCATAGAGCGGAAGTGGGACCGATTAGGACTGGGGTATCCGACCCCGTTAATAACAGCGACGTTGCCCTCGTCCCATAGCTCCTTAATGGGGGCCATGGAGGGATTGAAGCCGAGTTGGTCGTCGAGCTTGAGCACTTTATCTTGCTCTATCCTGACGTCTGGCCGCCAATCGTAGTACAGGCCGTTGCCATAGGGGACCACCGTGTTCAGGGCGTCGTTGCCGCCACTAAGTTGTAAGACCACCAACGACCGATCCGATTTTGCTGATGCCATTCTCGCTCTCCTGATCTTGCGATTCTAATAACAGGTCTAGCTTGCATTATTGAGGCGCTCAATCGACTCGCTGGTAGACCTGGAGCCTGTGTCGGTGAGTCTCAGTCACGTAGAGGCGTCCCTGTGGGTCAAGTATAACTGATGAAGGCCCCCAGAACAGCTTCTCTATATGCGATGACTGCTCGTGCGGGTCGTCGTTGAAAAACTCTATATCGGGCTCGAGGTTTGCCCTCGCTCGTGCGTCAGCCTCCTCGACGTTGATCCCTAGAAAGTCCTCAGCCCACTTCGAGTGCGTCGCTTCTCCCCTTAGCTGCTGCATGAATCGACCGTCAGCGTCCAGAACCTGCACCCTCTCGTTCCCCCAGTCTGCGACGTAGACGTAGCCCTTAGTGTCGACGGCTACGCTGGCTGGCTTTAGGAACTGGCCGTCTCCACGACCGGAGCCGCCGTACTGGGATATAAACCGCCCTTTGGACGAGAATCTTTGCACCCGGTCGTTGCCCCAATCGGCGACGAACACATCACCATCAGCGTTTGTCGTCAGACCCCACGGCATGTCGAGTTCTCCCTCGCCGCTGCCGGCGCCGCCAAACGCTGACAGGAACACTCCATTTTTCGTGAATCTCTGAACCCGGTGATTCCTTGCATCCGACACCAGTATGTTGTCGTCCAGGTCGAAGGCGAGGCCCGACGGGCTGTCGAGTTCTCCTTCGCCGCTGCCGTGGGCGCCCCATGAGAAGACGAAGTCTCCCGAAGCGGTGAAGACCGTAATCCGGTGGAGATGTTCGTCGCTGACGTAGACTCGACCGTCACCGTCGAGGGCAATTCCGCTGGGCCAGAGGAACTCGCCGTCGCCATCACCCCCAGCTCCGAACACGCCAAAGTACTCGCCATCCATATTGAGCATGGTGACCCTGACGGTGTCAGCAGGCGCACGCTCCGATGAGCGATTCACAACGTAGATTCGTCCGTCTCGGGCCATGGCGGAGTCCACGGGGTAGTAGAAGCCACGACCGCGCATCGTTGTCATTCCGACCGTTCGGCTGTATTTGAGAAATTGCGTCTGTTCTTGGAGGTTTGAAGCACTCATAGTCTCTCCTGGGATTCACGGAACCGAATCAGGCAACGCTGTTGTCTCGAGGGCGGCGCATGTGCGATTCGTCAACGCTCCGGATCATTCAATCTGATCAGGATGACGTCGATTTAGGCGCGCTGAAACTCTGGGGTAGCCGCGATCAGCTGGACGACACCGGCCACACTCTGCCTGGCCTTCTCGCCGAGTGTGTGTCCGTCCATCTGGATGTCCCCCCCTTCCGCTGCGTACTCTACGAGTCTGGAACGCGTCTCCTCTTGAACCGAGAGAGCCCCCAAGTGGTCTAGGCACACGTCGACCAGTCGCTCCGGCGTCACCGTGCCCCCGTTGTCAGCCGCCAACCGTCTAATCAGCGCCTGCGAGCCGGGTGTCATGGTGTTGCCCAGCTCCTCGGACGCGAAGTTCATCCTCTCAACAAGCGCTCCCGTATCGATCCAGGTCAGGCCGCCGTCGTAACCTTCGACAGAGGGGGGATTGCTCAGCCTTTGGCCCATGAACTCCATACGCAACCGCTTGGCTACTGTCTCGTAGCGTGGCCTTTCGAAATCTTCCGTAAGTCTAAGCACGCCGGTCACCAATTCAGCCGGACTCTTGACCTTCTCGTGCCAGCAACTCTGTGATTTGAAGAAGTCGGAGTTGAATAGCGTTCGCAACATGGAGCGGATATCGTAATTGCTGTCGAAGTATGATTGGGAGAGCGTTTCAATGGCCTCGGGGTCTCTGGGGGGCTGGTACGGCCATTGCGGCACAGGCGGCTCGTCGGCCACGAAGAAGTGATAAAGGTGCCTGGAGATGAATCGCGCCGTCGCGGGCTGCCGACAGATGATGTCAACGATGTCCTCGCCGTTGAAGTTGCCCGTCTGCCCCAAGAACTCCTTTTCGCCGTCGTCGTGGTCCTCGGGGCGATACTCGAAGTGCCACGAGATGCGGCCGTAGGGCCAGTCCGAGTCCCTGCTCGAACGTAGTTCCATGTACTCACGGTTACCGATGGTCCAGCCGGTGAAAGCTCGGGCACACTCCTTGACGTCATTTTCCGTGAAGTTCCCCACGCCCATAGAGAAGAGTTCTAAGAGTTCTCTGCCGAAGTTCTCATTGATTGCCCCTTTGTGGTTCTGTTGGTTATCGAGCCAGATGATCATGGCCGGGTCTTTCGACAACTCCAGCAACAGAGTCCTGAAGCTGCCCATAGCGTAGCGCTTGAACATTCTGATCTGGTCGGAGAGGGGCTTGGCATTGATTACCTTGGCATAGCCGGTCGCGAAGATCCCATGCCAGAACAGTCCCATCTTCTCCAGGAGCGGCGCATTGGTGGTTGTCATCCGGTAGAGCCAGGCATCGATTCCACTGGAGCCCAATAACATGCTTGATTCATCTGGATGGAACCTTCGGATGAGGTGCTCTGACATACTGACGGGGTTGCTGGTATCCAGCAATCGGGAGACTGTCGCCTCGTAACCGTCTCGAGAGCGCTCAGCAAGCTCCTCGCGAGTCGCGCCGAAGCCTGCTCGACGCATCAGATGGGCCAGCAGTTGGATATCCTGATTTGACATATTTGTTCCTCCGCTCTATCGCCAATCTGTGGGGGTGTAGCTCGTACCCAAAGTCCAGTCAGTTAACTGGGGTCGAGTCCAAATCGTCACTAATCGAGACCAATTTCTATCTCACCTTTCCGGCGATAGGTGGAATAGGCTTGCCAGCAGCGATGAATTTGCCCGAACCGGGTTGTTGCTCCAACTTACCGTCATTCAATAGGACTCTGCCTCTTAGCATGGTCATCCAGGGCTTGCCGCTGACCTTCCAGTCCTCGTAGGGTGTGTACCCCGTAGTGCTCTGATGGTTTTGAGCCTTTATTGTCGTTTCGACATCGGGGTCAATGATGAGCAAATCGGCGTCAGATCCCGGCTGTATTACGCCTTTGCGTGGATACAGCCCAAAGATACGCGCCGGGTTTTCTGCCATCATTCGTGCCATCCACCATATGGGTAACTTGCGTTTAACAACCCCCTCTGAGAATACGAGAGGCACGATAGTTTCCATAGACGGCGCGCCGAACGGGATAGGCTCGCCATTGGGCGCACGAAACACATTGTCCCAACCAAGCTCCTTCATCGCAGTTGGCGCAGGGGCGTGGTCGCTGCCAATAGCAGAGATGTAACCATTCTCGGTGCCATCCCAGAGCGCATTCTGGTTCACGCCATCAGCAGACCGCAGCGGTGGCCCGATCTTGGCGAAGGGGCCGAGGCTCTCCATTGCAGTCTCGTCCAGAAGCAGATACTGAGGACATGTCTCGGTCCAGACACGCTGGCCTTGTCTTTGAGCGTCCTTGATCCGTTCAAGACCCAGTTGGGTGGTGAGGTGCACGATGTACATCGGGCAATTGGTCATCGCCCCCATGAGGATGCCTCGATTGATTGCCTCGGCCTCGGCCCACGGAGGACACGTCGCTGGGAAGTCCGTAGGCTTGGTTCGACCCTCGGCAATGGCTTTGTGCATCAGGTGCTCGATGACGTCGCCATTCTCAGCGTGAAGTTGCACGATGCCGCCGTTAGCTCCAACAATGTCCATAACCCTCGCAATAAATGAGTCGGACACTCTATGGTCGTAAGTCATGAACATCTTGAAGGACGTCACACCCATGTTTATAGCCTCAGCAAGGCTATCGATAATGTAAGGGGTGTTGCTCAAGATATAGTGAAAGGCGTAGTCAACGAGAGACTCGCTTTTGGCTTCTTCTTTCCAACGGTTGATCGCGTCGGGCAGAGATTCCTCATCCTCCGCGTTGTACGCGCCAAAGGGGATAATGGTCGTCAGTCCGGCAAGAGCCGCTGCTCTTGTGCCAACCGTCCAGTCATCGCCGGGTGTCGGGCGCAGATGAACATGACAATCTATCGCGCCGGGGAGGACGTATTTGCCTGAAGCATCTATGTAGTTTTCGGTATCGGGCATCATGTCGTGAGGGCCAACCGCCACAATGCGCTCCCCTTTGATGGCTACGCTGGCTTCGTAGGCATTAGAAGAAAAAGCCACCGTGCCGCCATGCACCACAGTATCAACTGTCGTCGCCATGTAGTCTCCTTTCAAGAAGCTTCGTCAAACTGAGCGCCTGCCACATCGTTTGATGGCACGACCAAGAAATGCCTATTGGATATAATCGCTGCTCGCATGTTTGCAGCATGGCTCTGATGGTCTAGACAGTATCATCACCTCTAGATAGCGTCAATTTTTGTTCGACGCCGTAAACAGACTTCAAACAAGGCGATTAGTTCCAATTGACCCATGTTATGAACAAAATGTGTTTGCAGGAAGCGAAATCATGGGATGGACGTTGGCCGATTCGATCCGAGTCGGTAGTCATCGATAAGGCGGATAGCCAAACGTGCCTCTTTTTCGCTGACGATGTGAACCCCCTGACAAGATTATCTTTATCATGAAATATTGCTGCTAGAATATTCTTCAGCTATCGAGCTGTGCATATTGTCGAACGAGGTGATTTTGGTGATAGTTGTAACAGGTGCAGCCGGACGGTTGGGAAGTCTCGTTGTCCGTCGCTTAATCGATAGAGGCTACCAGGTCCGTGCCACAGACCGGGTGGCGTTGGATGACTCGCCGACGGAGTTTGCCCAGGTCGATTTGCGCGATTCACGCCTCGTTGGTGATCTTCTGAAGGGAGCGGAGAGCGTCATCCATATGGGAGCTATACCCGGTCCAAGCAGAGGGGATCCTCGCGAGATCTTTGAGAACAATATTCAGAGCACGTTCAACATATTCATGACCGCTGAAGAGTTGGATGTTCGGCGAGTGGTGTTCTCGTCGAGCGCATTTGGAATGGGATGGGCACACGATCCCAATGCTTTCGTTCCGTTGTATCTACCACTGGATGAAGACCACCCGATGACACCATTTGAACCTTACGGGTTGTCAAAACAGGTGGGTGAAAGCATAGGCGCGTTGGTTGCTCGTCGCTCATCAACTTCTGTTGCAAGTCTTCGGTTCACAAATGTAGCCCTCCCAGAAGTACAGGCGGAGTTCCCCTGGCCAGCGCCCACCCCTGACAACCCTTTGACCCTCGTAATGTGGGCCTACGCCGACGCCGAAGATGTCGCTGATGCCCACGTTCTTGCGTTGGAAGCGGACATTGTCGGTCACGAAGCCTTCATGATTGCCCAACCCAAGTCGCGCTTCAAAGAAGACACTATCGAGCTTGTTGAACGCAATTTCGGTTCGAAGGTTGCAATCCACGGCGACCTCATAGGCAACTCAAGCCCAATCAACGCGTCAAAAGCTCAGCGGATGCTGGGCTGGCAACCACGAAGCGACTGGACCGAACACTGATTGCGCTGATGGAACAGAAAATCAGTTGCGAATTGAAGTTGGCGTCGCGCGCTTCCTCAGGGGGTCGCCTCTGTGCCTTTGACGCCACCAAAACATATCTGACGGCGCCGTAGTGTAGGAAGAACCGGGTAGCCGCGTCCGGCATTGTAGTTAGCAGGTCGCGGCGCGTGGCCTAGTTTGACGCGTGCCACAGCTCCGGAAGTCCTTCAATTAACTCCTCCGTTGGATCCACCCCATCAACCTCTGGAACGTTCAATGACTCCAGTTGCAGGTCCAACCCTAATTTGCTGACGGGTGTGCTTGTTTGCAGAACGCCGGCGAATGTGGGATTGGCTTGTGTCCCCTTGCCTCATCGACCCCTGCAAAGTGTTATCACCAACTTCGTCTCCGATCAATTCGGATTGCCGCTAGTTGCCCGCGTTTACATACATCAGTTACACAACTAGTCACCGTAACTGATGTATGTAAACCAGAGGCTAGAGGGGGAGGAATTTTTTGTACAGCGTATAGCCCAGGTATCTGAAAGGTGGGGTTTTCACTTGACAGATGCCGAATGGAGCCAACGAAACTAAGTGGTGAAATATGCCAATCGCGTACGATCCGAGATGGGCGCTTGCCAATCGGCCAAATGGAGGAGCTCGCCGCCGTCCCGTTAGAGAAGGCCGCGGCCGCAATCTTGTCATCGTCGTAGCTAGCCTGGCGGCCATAATCGCTATCCCTACAGCGGGACAGGCGATTGGGCCCGTGCTAACCAGCATGATCACCGGAAGAACCGGGTTGACGGTAGAGAACGACGTCGTTATCGACCATGATAACTTCACTGTCAAAGACATCGGTGGCAGCGCCAGTGACAAGATCGTCGCTTTCAATGATGATGGGTCGCACTTTACCGTAGCGGCAAAAATGAATACTGGCGATGAGCTTGTCATCGACTTGCCGCTATTGAACACTTCGAATTCAGATGCCACCGTGATCACCACGATGGAAGCATCCGAAGGGTTACGCGTCGACAACAGGGTCTATTGGGACACTCTCGCCAGAGATTCCAGTCCAAGTCCAATTCGAAACTGCTGGAGTAACGCCGTGCGATTGTCGTATGTGCAACGGCAGGATAGGGTCGACGCCTTAAATTGGCGCTGGTTTATGGCATGGCCGTTTTCCATCGCACGAAAAAGTCAGTGAGATGACATCGAGCACAGGCAGACCGTTTCAAATTGGACTTGCCATTAGCTAGACTGAAGTTGCTGCAATGACAATAGCTCAATGTCAGGCTTAGATGCAGGACTAGGCAGTGTCAATATTGCTAGCTTATAATCGGTATTAATCCGCATGAACGGTGGAAAAGGCAACCATCTGTTTGCAACTCGTACCGCCACATGCAACTCAATTGTTTAGGAGAAAATATGCCTGAAACATCCCACATTATCTATACAAAAACTGATGAGGCTCCAGCCTTGGCCACATTCTCGCTGATGCCGATTCTCCAGGCATTCACCAAGGGGTCCGGTATTGAACTGGAGGCCTGGGATATCTCATTGACTGGTCGCATAATCGCCAATTTCCCTGACAATCTGACAGATGAGCAAAAAATCCCCGATTATCTAGCTATGGCTGGTGAGCTGAGCTTGGATCCAGTGGCGAACATCGTCAAGCTGCCCAATATCAGCGCCTCTATCCCCCAGCTAAAAGGCGCGATCAAGGAATTGCAGGACAAGGGATATGATATCCCCGACTACTCCGATGATCCTGCAACTGACAAAGAACGCGAACTGCATCAGCGCTTTTCCAGCGTGCTGGGCAGCGCGGTCAACCCGGTTCTGCGAGAAGGGAACTCCGATCGTCGACCTTCCACTGCGGTCAAAGAGCACGGCAAACGCAATCCACACCGGATGATGCAGGACTGGCCG
>DCAW01000013.1:17881-22075 GCA_002313895.1 Dehalococcoidia bacterium UBA1123 | reverse complement strand
CAAAGAGCACGGCAAACGCAATCCTCATCAGATGATGCAAGACTGGCCGGAAGTGTCCAAGACCCGTGTTGGGCACATGACAAGTGGTGATTTTTACGGCAGTGAAAAGGCCGTGACAGTAGCGGCAGCGGGATCGGCCACGATCGAGTTTGTGTCTAGCGATGGCAGTGTGATCGTGCTCAAAGCCGATATTCCCTTGGTAGCTGATGAAATCATCGATTGTGCCGTGATGAATGTGAAGGCGCTGCGCCAGTTTTACGCTGACGAAATGGAAGAAGCTAAAGCTGATGACGTGTTGCTATCTTTGCACCTGAAGTCGACCATGATGCGCGTGTCCGATCCGATTATTTTCGGCCATTGTGTGTCGGTTTACTACAAGGATGTGCTGGCCAAACATGCGGCTGTGCTGGGAGAGCTTGGGGTGAACCCCGACAATGGAGTGGCTGAACTCTACACCAAGATTCAATCCCTCCCTGAGGCCAAACGTGAGGAAATCGAGGGCGATATTGGGGAAGTTTATAGCGCCCGCCCAGAGTTGGCTATGGTGAACTCCAGCCGAGGTATCACCCATCTGCATGTGCCGAGTGATGTGATTATTGATGCCACTATGCCCGTGATCGTCCGCGATGGCGGCCGCACGTGGGGCCCCGACAACGAGCTGCACGACACAATCGCGATGATCCCTGATCGCTCTTATTCGACTATATATCAGGCGACTATCGAAGATTGCCAGAAGCACGGGGCGTTTGATCCGTCGACCATCGGTAGTGTCTCCAATGTCGGGCTGATGGCCCAAAAGGCCGAAGAGTATGGGTCTCACGACAAAACCTTCAAAGCTCCCGGTAACGGGGCGATTCGGGTCGTGGATACATCGGGAGCAACTCTGATGGAACAGAGTGTTGAAGAAGGCGACATCTTTCGGATGTGCCAAACCAAAGACGAGCCGATCCAGGATTGGGTCAAGCTCGCGGTAAATCGGGCTAGAGCCACCGGCTCGCCGGCCATTTTTTGGCTGGATCCAAACCGGGCTCACGACGCTGAGCAAATCAAGAAAGTGGACCAATTTCTGCCCACGCACGACACGGTCGGGTTAGACATTCGCACCATGTCCCCTATCGATGCGATGCGGTTCACGCTGGCCCGTAGCCGAGCTGGCCAGGACACGATTTCCGTGACTGGCAACGTGCTGCGTGATTATTTGACTGATCTCTTTCCCATCCTGGAATTAGGCACCAGCGCCAAGTTGCTTTCTATTGTGCCCCTGCTCGACGGTGGTGGGCTATTTGAGACAGGCGCTGGTGGGTCGGCGCCCAGGCATGTGCAACAATTCCTTGAGGAGGGCCATTTGCGATGGGATTCTTTGGGTGAATTCTGTGCTCTCGTCGTTTCCTTCGAGCATTTCGGCGAGACGCATAAAAACGACAAGGCGAAACTCTTGGCGGAAACCCTAGACCAGGCGATAGGGCAGCATTTGGAAGACCGTCGGGGGCCGTCACGTCGGGTGAACGAACTGGACACACGAGGCAGCCATTTCTACCTCGCTCTGCACTGGGCGGAAGCGCTGGCCAAGCAGACCCAAGATACAGAGCTGCAAGCTCACTTTACCGAGGTGGCCCAGCAGTTGTCCGCCAACAAAGACAGGATCGTCCAGGAGTTGATCGATGCTCAGGGACAGCCGGTAGATATCGGCGGTTATTACCATCCCAACGTTGAGATGACCGCCAATGCCATGCGCCCCAGCGACACTCTGAACGCGATCGTGGACGCTATCTAGGTAGTGTTGGCATTTCATCGTAACGATATGAGAGCGCCCACAAAGTGGAGGAAACCGAGCTAGGTATCGGCCTATTTGCCGAACCTGCTAAACATACGTCGAATGTGGCGTCCCAGTTGTTCAGGATAATCTCGACCTCGGCAATAACCTCATGGAATGCCGTCAGTGAGTCGGTCAATTGACGAAACATTGATCGAAACAAAATAATCAATGAAAAGGCAACACTATGCGAGACTGATTGCCGCTGTGGGGAGCCTGTCTTTAATAGGCATGTTATTCATGCAAAAAGCGGATTAGAGCCTCCGAAGGCATCAATCGCTGCGCCAGTCACACTCGAACTGTCGTCCGATGCAAGGTAGACCGCCAGTTTCGCGATTTCTTCAGGAGCCATCAAACTCGGATCGTCGATTTTTCCTCGCATACGGAAAGCCTCCCTGTACCCCTCGGTGTCGACCCCGCCCGGACAAATACAATTTACGTCGATGCCGTATGGTTTCGTCTCTGCAGCCACGCTTTCGGTCAGGTTGATGAGCGCAGCCTTCGTGGCCCGGTAGGCGCTTCGGCCTTTCGATCCTTTCCTGCCACCGATGCTCGATATGTTTATGACTTTACCGTAGTTTCTCTGCATCATGCTTGGCAAGCAGAGCGCGGTTAGCAACGCAACGGCCTCAAGGTTCACGGCAACGACATTCCTCCAGAGTTCGAAATCAAAATCGACCAGGTTTATGCGAGGATGAATGATGCCCGCGTTGTTCACAAGAATGTCGATCCGACCATAGTTCGCCAGGGTTTCATCTGCGATTCGCTGGAGATCAGAATCTATGCTGAGATCGGCTGTCACGGCCAATGCGCTACCCCCAGATTGAACGATACGGCCAGCAAGATCATCAATCGCATATTCAGTTCGTGCAGTGACCACTACGTTGGCGCCTTCGCTCGCAAACATGACCGCGATTGCCTTGCCGATTCCCCTGCTCGCGCCTGTGACGATCGCCGTTTGTCCCTTCAGTTTTCCCATTAGCTTGCACGTCCTTTTCGCTATGATAGGTCAGGGTAATTTATTTTCTAACGCGCGACAACAGTCAATAACGAGAGCGCAGCCGAATCCGGACTTCGTTGAGCTTGGCATCGGGCGAGCAACAACGCCTATCGTGCGTTCTGCAGACGAAATTCAACAAGCCTGGGGCTTAATGGCCTGATCGTATGTCCATGTCCAAAGACCTCTCGCAGATATCCTCGATATAACTGCACCCAGATGATCCGACATTGATCCAGAGCGCCGCATCGGCTCCACGGATATGGAATCGAGTTACCGTCGTATAGTTTCCAAAGCTAAAATGAAGTTTGACTGGCCCGGAGGAAGGTTGCCACGATGTCACAGGCCATTCGGAAACACAGAAGAGTTGACGCATGACTTGTCGTAAGATAGCCTTAGCCTACAATACTCACCCAGTACATATTAGCGAGGGCGTAGAAATGTCGACAAAAAAACATCCGGTCAGCGTCCTGTTCACGAACGAAGAGTATGCCAAGTTGGTCCGCAGGGCTGCGGAATTGACTCTCGAGGAAGGCAGGCGTGTCTCGGTCGCCGAACTGGTGCGCCGGGGTTCACTCGCCAATTTCGAGGCCACACAAGAAGCCTCCTCAGCATAACAGCGTGACTTCGTTCATCCGCAATTATCGACATACGAGTCACGGGCAAACTACCCTCGGGTGGAAATCACCCGTATGCAACCTGTCACTCGGAGAGATTCATGGGGCCACAACCTCTGGATGGGGGCAGATACCCCCTCTCCGAAAAGTTAGGAGAGCGGGCCAGCAAGATCGTGTATCTAGCCAGAGACCAAAGCCGGCAGCTTCATCGACCGTATTCAACGTGAAGCCGCGACGCTGGCCGCCTTGGATCATCCGAACATCATAGGTGTCTACGACCTTCGTAAGGAAGACGGTTGGTATATAGCCGCGGAATGGGTCGAAGGTGGCACTCTGAAATCGAAATTCGGGCAAGGATTCACTATTGACGAAGGGCTGCGCGTCGGCGCTGAGATCGCCGACGCTCTAGGATATGCCCATTCACGAGAGGTGTTCCACAGAGTTGTAAAACCCAGCAACGTGATGCTGACTCCCGATGGCGTTACTAAGCTCGCAGACTTTGGGCTGGCCAAGCCGCTAGGCGCCGAAACTATTACCGAAACAGGCGCAATTGTGGGCACTGTAGGCATTCAGCAACAATGGGACAGAATGCTAATGGAGATTCGGCGCTGATTGTGCGAGCTCTCTGAGATGTTGATTGCACAATCGTCTGCGCTGAAAAGTCTGAGTCTGAACCTCCTTCCGATTCTGCAGGATCTGTTCCCTGCGACCGTCTAAGACGTTCGAGGGAGTCACGTTCCCCGAAGCCTTGTGATAACGCCGATTGT
>DCAW01000013.1:463-17527 GCA_002313895.1 Dehalococcoidia bacterium UBA1123 | reverse complement strand
CAAGTTTAATGGTCCGGTGATACCTCTCTAGTTTGCCGTTGGTCTAAGGCATACCCAACGCTTAGCACAGGCCTGACGCGCACAATCTCGTCCGGGAGCGACTTCACCCAGCCGGGCCAGGTGGCATACTCGTAACCCCTATTTATCGCAGGCCAAGCCAGCTCGATCAGTCCCGCCGCCCGCTCGAAATCTTCGGCGGCCAGTGCATGGCGGACCGCATCAGCCGGCGCGCCGTTCTCCTCATGCCACTTGCTTGCCCGCCGATGCAGGATGGGCGCTCTATCGGGCTGCTCCTCCATCGAATGCGCCTGGAGAACATCTGCGAATAGGTGATGATAACGATACCACTAACGTTTGTCATCCAGCGGGACCACAAACAAGTTGCCTCGCCCCAGAACCGCCAACGTCGCCCTTGGCTATCTTCCCCGCTGGTGACAGCGTCGCACAGTGGGCCGCTGAGCCTGTCGAGAATGGACGTTTGCAGCAAGAAGTTCCTGACCCATTCGGGCTGACGCTGGCGAACCTCTTCGACCAGATAATCCACGACGTAGCGGTCGTCGCCCGCGAAGGCTGATATGAACGCGGCAACGTCGTCCCTGCCCTGCATCGAAAGCGCTGCCAACTGGAGACCCGCGATCCAGCCTTCGGTCCTTGTCTCCAGGGATGCTACGTCATCTGCCGACAGTCCGAGATTCATGACTTCGTTGAGGAAAACCGCCGCCTCGTCAGGGGTGAAGCGCAGGTCGGAAACTCGAATCTCGGTAAGTTCGCCGCCATCACGCAGGCGACTTAGGGGCAGCGGCGGGTCGGAGCGTCCGGCAATAATCAGGAGCGTATGGGGCGGCAGGTGGTCTAGCAAAAATGTGATGGCGCTGTGTATGGGTCGGGCGTCGATAATGTGGTAGTCGTCGAGGATCAGATCGAAGCCTTCCTCATACGCCCTGATCTCATTAATCAAGGTCGTCAAGATCAGCTCAATCGGAGCCGGTTGAGGCGAACGCAGCATGGACAACGCGCTCTCGTCGACCTCGGTCTGGACTTTTTGCAACGCGGTAATGAAGTAGGCTCAGAAGAGCGTGGGGTCATTGTCGCTCTGATCAAGCGAGATCCAAGCCGCGGGCCGTTCGCTAGCCTGGGCAGCCGCCATCCATTCAGACAGCAGAGTGGTCTTGCCCGAACGAGCCGGCGCTGAAATGAGAGTCAGCTTGCGCTCGATCAACCTCGGACGCGACACTAGGCTGGGACGCCACTTCGGAGCGTAGAGCTTGGTCTCAAGCAGCGGGATTCCAGCGACCGTATGTTCTGGCGGATCAATCATGGCCGAATTATACGCCGAAGCCAACGACGCCCTCCTAGTCAGGCGTCGCCACTGGTTGTCCAACATCACCAAAAGCTATAAAGTTGCTGGGAACCACTGAATAGACTTCGTGACCGTATCCCGATACGGTCCTAGGAATACTCGATATTAGGAGAGCACTGTCATGGTATGGCAAAAAGAGATAGACGAACTGAACATACGGCTGGAGATGGCAAGCAAAATGGGGGGAGAGGTGGGCGTCTCCCGCCAGCATGAAAATGGCAAGCTCACAGTGAGGGAGCGGGTCTATGCCCTGGCGGACCCTGGTTCGTTCAAGGAGTTGTCGGCGTTGGCTGGCAGCGCCACCTACGAGAATAATGAGTTGGTCGATTTCCTCCCCTACCCAAGGGTAATCGGTACATCGAAAATCAATGGGCTTCGCGTGCTTCTCGATGGAGGCGACTTCACGGTGCGCGGCGGGGCCGGAGAGCGAGGCCACGGCAGCAAGCCGAGCGCTCTAAAATACGCCACGCAGTGGAGGCTGCCCCTGGTCAGACTTCTGGACGCCGTCGGAGGCAGCGTCAGGACATTCGAACAGTTGGGCAGGACCTATCTCCCTGACAGCCCTGGGACTTCTCTTGCCGTGGACCTGCTGAATCAAGTGCCGGTGGTGTCCGCCGTCATGGGTTCTGTAGCTGGCCTTCCCGCTATCGAGGCGTGTTTGTGCCACTTCAACGTCATGGTGAAGGACACCAGTCAGGTGTTCGCGGGAGGTCCGCCCGTTGTGAAGGCGGCTCTAGGTTACAACATTACAAAAGAGGAACTTGGCGACCACCGCAGCCAGGTCTTTACAGCCGGCGTCATCGACAATCTGGCTGACTCGGAAGAAGAAGCCTTCGAGATGATTCGGAAGTTTCTGAGCTTCATGCCGTCGAACGTTTGGAAGAAGCCTGAACGGATCGAGACCGACGACGACCCGGATCGACGCGACGAAGGGTTGTTGTCTATCATCCCCAGAAACCCGAGGAGAAGCTACGACCCACGCAAGATACTCGAGCATGTCCTAGACAGGGATTCGTTCTTCGAAATAGCTCCTCACCACGGCAGAGCGCGCATCACAGGGCTGGCTCGCGCCAATGGGTATCCTATCGGCGTAATGATCAACAATCCCAACCACTTGGGAGGTTCAACCGACGGCGCGGCAGGCGAAAAGGCGATGCGCCTCTGGAGCCTGTGCGATACCTTCCACCTGCCTGTGGTCTCTTTCGTGGACGAGCCTGGTTTCATGGTGGGCATGGACGCACAGAACGCAGGCATCGTGAGAGCGGGCGCAAGGATGGTCGCAGCGCAGTGCCGGAGTCAGAGTCCCTGGATAAGCTTTTACATGAAGCAAGCTTACGGTGTTGCCGGACAGACGCACCACCGCCCCACAGGCATGTACCATCGCTACGCATGGCCGTCCGGCAAGTGGGGGTCTATGCACATCGAAGGCGGCGTTTCGGCGGCGTATCGAAGAGACATCGCCACTTCGGACGACCCAGAAGCGCGCCGTCAGGAAATTGAAGCGAGGCTGAATGCGATGGCGTCGCCCTTTAGGACGGCGGAGGCCACCGGAGGCGAAGGTTTGCACGGAATCGATATCATCGACCCTCGGAACACCCGGTCGCTGCTCTGCGACTTCGTGGACATGGCGCAGGATATGCTCGACACGCAACTGGGTCCGCCAATATATCCTTACGTGCCCTGAGCGAGATGGTTTCCAATGTCATGCTGAGTGGAGCGAAGCATCTAGTCGGCGCAAGACCACGGTCGAGCGAATGGGCGAGATTCTTAGACACTGATCTCAGAATAATGTTAAATTCTTGAGCAAAACTTAATTACAGAAACGATTCACAGACACGAAAGGCACAGTTACAGATGGGTTTTCAGAGCATTTTGGTAGCGAACCGCGGTGAGATTGCCATTCGCATCATGCGAGCAGCAAACGATCTCGGTATCAACGCTGTAGCCGTGTATTCAAAAGACGACTCTCAGGCACTCCATAGGACCGTTGCCGATCAGGCAGTCGCGTTGAAGGGGCGCGGAGTTCCTGCATACCTCAACATGGACGGAATAATCGAAGCGGCGAAAGAGAGCAACTGTGACGCGATTCATCCCGGATACGGATTTCTTGCTGAGAACGCAGCATTCGCCCGAAAGTGCGCCGAAAATGGGATCGCTTTTATCGGCCCTGATGTAGAACATCTCGAACTCTTTGGCGACAAAGGCCGGGCCAGAGCAGCGGCAGCCAATGTTGATGTTCCCATACTCAAAGGGATCGACAGGTCGGTATCGCTCGAAGAGGCCCATGAGTTTTATGCCTCGCTTGACGGCAAATCTGGAATGATGATTAAGGCAGTCACGGGCGGCGGCGGACGCGGCACGAGAGCCGTGACGAACGAAGCTGACATCGAAGATGCCTACAATCGTTGCAGGTCCGAGGCGAATATCGCTTTCGGAAGCGGCGAGTTATACGTCGAGGAATTTCTTGAGCGCGCTCGACATATTGAGGTTCAGATTCTTGGCGACAAGAGCGGCAACATCGTGCATCTCGGCGAGCGGGAATGCAGCATCCAACGCAGATACCAGAAAATCGTGGAGATTGCGCCGGCGCCGAATCTCTCAGAGACTCTTCGAGCAAATATCATCTACGCTGCGCTAAGCCTCGCCAAGAGCGTCAACTACACGAACCTCGGAACCTTCGAGTTTCTCGTCAGCGTTAAGACAGCCTACGAGGGAGACTCCTTTTTCTTCATCGAGACCAACGCCCGGCTTCAAGTCGAGCACACCGTCACAGAAGCCGTGACAGGTGTGGACATCGTGCAGGCGCAAATCCAACTCTCGGAAGGCTCCTCGTTCACAGACATTGGCCTGGATGGCCCGAACATCAGCGCGCCCCGCGGGTTCGCGATTCAGACCCGTATCAATATGGAAACCCTGATGGAAGACGGTACAGTCAAACCGTCAGGAGGAACGCTAAGATCGTACGAAGTTCCGAACGGTCCAGGTGTTCGGACGGACGGATTCGGCTACGCAGGTTACACCACAAGCCCGTCCTATGATTCGTTGCTAGCAAAGGTTATTGTTCACTCACCCAGTCCAAAATTCGAGTCCGCCGTCCGGCGATCTTTGCGAGCGCTTTCCGAGTTTCGTATAGAAGGCATCAGCGCCAATATCCCGTTCCTGACAAATGTCCTCAATCACCCGGACTTCATTAATTGGTCTGTTCATACGCGATGGGTAGATGAGAATGTCGCGACTCTAGCGAAGGTCGACTCTTCTGCTGGCCCCAAACGATGGGTCGAAAGCGCCGAGGCTCTGATCACAAACGGTTCGGCTCAACAGGCAAGCCCCCTGACAGGCACTGCGCCGGTTATGGTGGACACCTCTGATCCGCTTGCGCTTTTTGATTACGACCGTCAGGTCAAAGGCGCCCAGGGATCCGAAGAGGTCGCCGAAAATAACTCTGCGAATTTGATCGGGCCTGACGGATCGGTGGGGGTGGCCGCTCCCATCCAGGGAACCATCATCCAAATCTCGGTCAGCGAAGGCGATGAGATACGTGTCGGGCAGGAAATTCTGATTATGGAAGCCATGAAAATGGAGCATGTAATCAAGGCCGACACTCCAGGGATAATTAAGAAAATCAACGTGGCGCCCGACGACATCATCGTGGAGGGCCATCCCCTGATATTCGTTGAGAAAGCCGACGTGGGTGACGCGATTCTTGAGGCCGAGGACGCAATCGATCTGGATTACATCAGGCCAGACCTTGAAGAGGCCTATGCCCGGCACGCGTACACACTCGATGAAAACCGGCCTGAGGCCGTAGCCAAACGGTACGGCCGCGGATTTAGAATGGCCCGAGAAAACATCGCTCAACTCGTGGATGAAGGAACCTTCAAGGAGTACGGCCCGCTGGTCGTCGCTCGTCAACACCAACGCTTCACCGACGAAGAACTCAGAAAAAACACCCCTGCCGACGGACTCGTTGCAGGCATTGGCTCGGTGAATGGAAAGTATTTCACGCCTGAGCGCGCCCGAGCTATGGTCATCTCCTATGATTACACAGTGCTTGCTGGGACGCAGGGGGGACGGAATCACTACAAACAGGATCGCATGTTTGAACTGGCTGAGCGGTTCAAGATTCCACTGGTCTTCTTCACCGAAGGCGGAGGGGGCCGTCCTGGCGACGATAGAACCGGGCCGGGAGTCGCTTTCGACACACACACATTTACACAATTCTCACAGTTGAGCGGCTGGATTCCATTGGTAGGAGTGACCAACGGTCGTTGCTTTGCGGGAAACACCGCCTTGCTCGCCTGCTGCGACGTCATCATAGCAACCGAGGGGTCGACTATCGCGATGGGCGGGCCGGCAATGGTGGAGAGTGGCGGGCTTGGAGTCTACACTCCTGAAGAGCTCGGCCCCATGTCGTTCCAGGTTCCAAACGGAGTTGTGGACATCCTGGTCAAGGATGAAGAAGAAGCCGTTGAGACGGCGAAAAAATATCTCTCCTACTTTCAGGGGCCAATCGACGAGTGGGAACCAAACGACCAGAGAAAACTCCGTCACATCGTCCCTGAAAACCGCATGCGCCTGTATGACATGCGGGAGGTCATCGAGACGATCGCAGACAAGGATTCGGTGCTCGAAATAAGAAAGGGATTCGGTGTCGGTGTCATCACGGCCTTCATGCGCGTCGAAGGGAAGCCTATGGGAGTGATCGCGAATAATCCGCATCACATCGCAGGCGCCATAGATTCTGATGGAGCCGACAAGGGCGCGCGATTCGTCCAGCTTTGTGACGCCTTCGACATTCCCATCTTCAGCCTCATGGATTGCCCCGGAATGATGGTCGGGCCGGATGTCGAATCCACCGCGCTGGTCAGGCACTGCGTTCGGATGTTCAACGCCGGTGCGAATCTCACGACTCCCATGTTCTTGACGGTGGTCCGAAAAGCATACGGTCTGGGCGTGCAGGCGATGTGCGGCGCAAGCTCATTCATGGGATTCTTCTCTGTGGCATGGCCCACTGCTGAATTTGCAGGCATGGCGATTGAGGGGGCGGTCAAGCTCGGATACAGAAAAGAACTCGAAGCTATCGAAGACCCCGCGGAGAGGCTCGCAGAGTACCAACGGCGCGTCGACACCGCCTATGAAAACGCCAAAGCCGTCAACGCGAGCGCCGGTTACGGCATTGATGACGTGATCGACCCGGCTGACACCCGATCATGGCTTGTCATGGGCCTCAACAGCGTGCCGCCTACGCCGGAGCGAACCACTAAGAAATATCCCTACATCGACCCCTGGTAAGAACTAGCCCAACAGAAGCACATCGCGGCCTTCAATCCCTTTGGTCGGATGTCGGCAATTCGCGGTTAAAGGCGACGGAGCCTTCGGATGCGAGAGAGTGGCATTGCTCGTCTGAGTAACCGAGAATATCCTCAAGGATGTAGCGACTGTCTTGCCCCATCTGGTGCGAAGGTTCCCAGTTGGACTTATCGACATAGTTGCCTGGGATGGACTGCCCTTCGTATTGTTTTGGGCCAAATTCCTGCTCATCTAACCAGACGAAGAAATCCCTGGCGGCTAGATGGGGATCATTAAGAAACTGTCTGCTGTTAGCAACCCTTCCAGCAGGCACGCCGGCGTTTTGAAGAAGGTTCATCAAATCAACTGCTTCGCGATTCGCAACCCATTCAGAGATCACCTGGTCGATAAGCTTTTCGTTTTGTTTTCTCCCTTCAAATTCAAAGAAGCGGGGATCGGATAATCTGTCGTCGTCGGCCACAGAACGGAGTGACATCCATTCCGGATCGTTGGTCACCGAAATGGCGATCCAATTATCGTCGCCCGCAGCTTTGTAGGCACCATGAGGGGACTGATGAGTATGTTTGTTGCCGTATACTTCGCGTTCATAGGAATCGGCAGAGCTGGCGACCAGAAATTCCCCGGTCGTGATTACGGGGCCGGCGGCCAGAGCGACATCTATGAACTGACCGCCTCCTGCGATGTCTCGATTGCGAAGGGACGCGAGTACGGCGCCGATTGCATGGAGTCCCGAAATGGGGTCTCCGTAGGCTATCCCGGTCGGCATCGGCACGGACGGCTCATAGCCGATCAGCGAAGGCACTCCCGCGATGGCCTCGGCGGTTGTACCGTAGGCGGGGTACTCGGAGTACGGGCCTTCCATCCCGAACCCAGGCATGGAACACATCACGATGTCGTGATTTATGGCTTTGAGCTGGTCATACGCAAGACTGAGATTTCGCATAACTCTCGGACGAAAGTTCTCGATCACCACGTCCGAAATCGCTACAAGGTCCCTGAAGATCCCCTTTCCTGAGTCTTTATCCAGTCGCAGGCCCAAGCTGAGCTTGTTTCTATTCAGTTTGTTGTTGACTCCGTTGGTATTCGCAACGGGCGTTCTTGGATCAGAGATTTTGATGATCTGTGCGCCGAAATCTCCAAAGATTCGCGTTGCTAGAGGGCCAGCCCACACCCTGGTGAGGTCCAGCACGCGAAGACCGGAGAGGCTGCCGCCTTTGACATATCCAGACTTGTTCACGCCAGCCCTCCCAGAACGTCAGAAGTGTGCTCGCCGAGAAGTGGGGCCCTTGCCACGATTGGTTTGATTTCGGACATGGCGAACGGGAATGTGGGGTAAAGCGCTTCGCCTGCTTCCGGGTGGCTCAACGGTTGAAACAGGTTACGTTGAACGAACTGAGGGTCCCGCAAAACCTCGTTGAGATTCAGCACAGGGGCCACAGGCAAGAACCACTTTTCAGAACTCTCCAAAAAAACCTCCTGCCTGGTCTTGCCCTTCATCCAGTCGGTAATCAGGCTGTCGAGGGTGTCTGACTTCTGGCTTCTCTTCAACCGAGTGTCGAACTCTGGATCGTCCAGCAAGTCTTCGCGACCCAGCATCGCGCATAGGCGTTCCCACTGGTCCTCAGTGGAGGCTCCGAAAGCGACATACCCATCGTCGCAAGGCAAAGTCGTTATTCCATATGAGGCGAACGGCCCGACCTTGTTCCATTGAAGGCCATTCCTGTTCCTGACAACTCCCGAATATGTCTCCATCTCGAAGGTGAACTGGTGAAGCACTCCGAGATTTTCCATCATGGACATCTCCAGGAACTGCCCTCTGCCGCTCCTGGCCCTTTCCCAAAGCGCAATCTGGACGGCGTTGTGGGCGTTCAGGCCTGTCAAATAATCTGGTTGATGTCCGGGCAGCATCAACGGCTCTTCTGAGGAATTGCCTGTTAGGTAGAGGTACCCGCCCAACGCCAACTGAACGATCGGAGTGGATTTCCAGCGGGAGTACGGCCCCGTTAACCCAAATGGTGTCGCGCAAATCTCGATCAGTTCTGAGTTCAGGGAGGTGAATCTATCAGTTGTCAGGCCAATCTCTTCTCGATATGCCCTGTCCCAATCCTCGATCAAGATGTCGGCGCTGGACACCAGAGTTTCGAGCGCAGACATGCCAGATTCAGTCTCCCAGTCGAGCAGGACACTCTCCTTGCCCATATTGTTGTACAGATAAAGGGCGCTGCATTCAGAACGGACATTGCCCGGTAGAAAGGGGCCAATTTTTCTCGACCAATCACCTTCGGGCGGCCGTTCCACTTTGATTACCTTGGCGCCAAGCGCTGCCAAGAATCTTCCGCAGAACGGGCCGGCGACTCCCTGCGCCGCTTCAACGACTTTGATCCCGCGGAGCGGAAGGTTTTCAGCCGTTTGTTCGTTTTGGGAATGGCGATCTTGCATAAATTATCGATTCACTTTTGAAGCGTCGTCGGATATAACCTTTGCGCTATTTTCACGGGTGCGCTAGCCAAGCATCCAAGTCTGATTATTCAGACAACGTAACACCTTTGTTCACGAATTGCTCGTCAAAAATCCTAAAGAAATATTCTTCATTTAGATCACCCGTATTCAAGTCGGTTTGAGTCTAACCCTTTGATAGCCCAAGGATTCGCGACGCGGTCCCACCCATTATCAGGTCCAGATCATCTTGGCTCAGAAAGTCGCAGTATTTTTCGATATGGTCGCGCGATTGACGGTAGGTGCAATGGCGATTCTGAAAGGGCATATCGGTGCCCCAAAGCAGGCGGTCGGCTCCGATGTTCTCGACCATGCTCTGGATCGTCGGGAAGACCTCCCTATACGGGAAGTCGAAGGTGTCGCCTATTCTGACAGGAAAGCACACTTCCATACTGAGGTTGGGGTTTTGGAACGGCTCAAAGACGGCGTCTGGCAGATTGATGGAGTCGCCGTCAATAAACGCGCGATACGGGAATCCGTGCGTGATGCTCGTGGTAGTGTCTGAGTACCGTTCCATCCACCGCATGAGTATCTTCAACTCGTTCAGGTAGCCGTCTTGAGCGGATTGTGAGGCCTCCCAACTCTTGCTTTCTGGCCCCATACTGAGAGAAATGAAGATGGGTACATTGAGTGACGTTGCCGCCTCCCAAAATGGCCTGTAAATGCCATCGTCCCAGGGGTCAGCGCTGATCTTGTACCCATTGGCATTGAACTTTATGGCGTGCAGCCCGTGTTTTGTTATGGACTCCTCAAGCTCTCGAATAACTGCATCGGTGTCGTCGTGGATGCGCCACTCGTCCACCGGCGCCATCGACCGAAACCTATCGGGGAACCGGCGCACGCACTCAGCCTGATAGGCGCTGCTGCGCCCCAGCATGGGGTTAGTGTGAAGGAGCGCCATATCCACGTCCGCGTAGTCCATCTCGCTGATGAGACTGTCGGAGCCAAACTCGCAGTCCTGAAGGTTCGGCGGGTAGTAATGCTTGGTGTAGTCCTCGCCATCGATCGTCCAAACCACTCTGCCGGCGGCGTGATCGATCC
Source organism: Dehalococcoidia bacterium UBA1123 (assembly GCA_002313895.1). GTDB lineage: Bacteria > Chloroflexota > Dehalococcoidia > Lucifugimonadales > UBA1123 > UBA1123. The sequence continues at coordinate 7,320 of DCAW01000013.1, read as the reverse complement.
GGAAGTCCACGTCCGGCAGTCCAGTCAATACATCTGTGCCATCAGGGGCGAGAGCCTCCGATGAGCCAGAGCTCCTGTCACGAAGACTGAACGCCGGCTGATAATGCCCCGCCTGCCCCGCCTGCGCCCATCGAAGGTGTTCGGCCACGCTGTCGTAACCCATCAGGCTGTCCGCCGCCGCAAAGCAATAGGCGTGGGAGTCTATAATCATGCTGACGCTCCTCGTGTTGGCTATCAAATTTCTAGATTGATTCCTTTCACGATCTCACAGCAGCAAAAAGCCTGTTCTGGCCTGAATAGACCTTTCTTTCTGAGTAATCGTTGATCGTCCAGACCGAGCCGTCTTTCCGAGTGATGTCCCTGGGTTTCCGTAGGATGAACTCGTCCTTGTCGGGCTTGTTGTACACCACATGGGCGACATCAAAGTGCTCGACTTGAAATTCGGCAATTGTCGAAAAATCCGGCACGATCAGAGCGCCGGTGTCCACTTGATAACGCACCGGCGACTTTATTACGTTCATCGTCTTGATCGGATACTCCAGGACAGTGCGTAAGCCCGATGTTTCGTCACGCAACTCAATCTGGCCGATCAGCGGCACATTGCGAAGGGTTTGTTGCACGACCTCTTCATCGGTTTTCAACTCTGTCACGTCCTCAAAAGCGCGAATATCCAGTTTGACATCTTCCCATTTGGGTTTGAAAAGTCCGGCCTCGACAGGGGTTGTTCCTCCGGTGTTATCGTAGCCGGGGTCATCGAAATCATCGGGATTTGCGACCCATTGAGTTCGGATCAGTGTGTACTCTGTTTCGTCGAATATGCCTCGAAAGTCATAGTTGGGCATTGTGAATAGCTGGCCGTCCGAGTGGGTGTGCTCTGAGCGGTAAGGGGCGATGAGGTAGTACGCGTCTTCGGTTCCTTGCTCATCGTCAATCAAGGTGCACATTCCATCAAGTTGAATGCGTGACATGTTGCCATTTAATGCGCCGAACCATGTCATGCAGGAGTTGGCAAAATCTATTACGCTCATCGAGTCTCCTAGTTTTGATCTTGTTTGAAGGGACGAACCTGCCGCGACGCATCCGAGGCTCTATGGCACCGCTTGTCCCGCCAAAACCCCTGTGCATCGCTCGTGATCCACGGCGACCTGGCCGTTAACGACCACGAATGGGATGCCTGTTGGAAACTGGCGAGGATCATCGTATGTGGCGTTGTCGATGATCCGTTCAGCGTCGAACACAACGACGTCTGCGTAATGCCCCTTCTCGATTCGTCCGCGTTTTGTCAGACCAAATCTCTGCGCCGGACGGTCGGTCATCCGGTGAACCATCTGCTCCAGGCTCAGGATGTTGAACTCTCGGCGAAATCGCCCCAGAAATCTGGGGAACGCTCCGAATGAGCGGGGATGCGTGAAACTACCGGCCGGCGTGATGTCGCTGCAAACCATGTAGTCTGGCCGCGATAACAGGTTCATGCAGTCGAGGTTGTGCTGGCGCCAGTTTGCGACGTTGTGCGGAGGGGCACCACGGTACCCGATCTTCAGGTTTTCGTCGACCAAGAGGTCGCAGAGGGCGTCTGCGACTGTGGTTCCAAGATGGGTCGCCACATCGGGCAGCGTCATCCCTTCGAGATGGCTGTTTTTCGGCAGGTATGTGAACACGACCTCGTCGAGACCGACAGACATCTCGAACTCTTCAGAAAGAATATTGCGTAGCTTCTGGCGTTCCGCTGGATCGGTCAGCCTTCTCAAGATCGCTTCCGGCCCGCCATCCTGAACATAACTCGGCAGGACGCTTACAGAGATTGAACTGCCTGTTGGATACGGGTATATGTCCAGGGTGCAGTCGATGCCCTCGGACTTTGCCGCGTCAACCGGCCCCAATCGATCTTCTATGGTTCCTGGATTCTTGTGGTCGGTCCTGAAATGCGACAGGTGGAGTTTCACGCCTGTCTGACGGGCGATTTCCAGAGCCTCTAGCACGCCATCTCCACCGAATGCCCTGCTAGCGTTGGCCCGACGAGGCTCGGCGACATATACGCTGTCCATCTCTTGCACTGTTTTGCAGAGTTCAATAAATTCCTGAGTGTCGCCCCAAGGGCCGGGGTAATACGCTCCTCCGGTGGAGAATCCCACCGCGCCCTGCTCGATGCCCTCCCTTATCAATCGCTTCGCCTTCGCCAGAGCGTGCTGGTCCAAGGGGATGTCACGGAAACCGGCCACCTCAAGGCGCACGGTTCCTTGCGGCACAAGATAGGCAGTGTTGATAGCCACCTTTTTATGGTAGTTGGCTCGGAATGCGGCAACGCTGCTCATGTCCAAGTCTTCCGGCGGGTCTCCCAGAAGGCCTCCAAGATAGTGACGATGGATGCGGTAGTTATCTGGCGACAATGGGGCATAGGACATACCGTCCAGCCCAAGAATCAGCGTCGTGATGCCCTGACGCAAGCCATTGGCGTGCTGCGAGTCGGTAAGCAGTGCGCCTTCGGAGTGAGTGTGGGTGTCGATGAAACCGGGCGAAATGACCAAGCCTGTGGCGTCGATTATCCGAGCTGTTTGAGCGCTGGATAGATCGCCTATGGCATCGACATATTCTCCGTTGATACCCACATCGGCGCGATACATGGCAGAGCCAGAACCGTCGACGACTGACCCGCCAGAGATTATCAGGTCAAACAAATCGAGTTCTCCTTATGAGGGTGTCAGTCCTCGACTGCAAGTGCTGTCTCCCATGCCTGCTGGGTTGCGATGTCCTCGGTCCAGGGCCGCATGACAGCCGATGCGCGAGCGTCGCGATAGTAACGCTCTAGCGGGTAACGCTTTAGAATCGCCCGACCTCCGCACACGCGAATCGCCTCTGCCGTCACGCGCACAACGGCCTGCTGCACCTGGACGTGGGCGGCCCGAGCGCGCTGTATTTCGTCCACCGAAGGGTCTGATGACTCTTCCGAAATAGCCCGGTAGTATAGCGCACGTGTCGACTCCAAGGAGAACAGCATCTCAGCCACAGCCTGTCTTCTCGATGGAGCTTCTTCTTGTAGTCCTGGAGCGCCCGGAACCCTACCTGTAAGATAGGAAATCGCGAAATCATACGCTGACTGCATCAATCCCAGGAACGCAGCAGAAAACCCCAGGAAGTGGTGTGGTCGGCTCTGGTAGAGGTTGCCGAACACGCCAGGCGGCAATATTTCGGCATCAAGGGGAACCAGAACATCCTTCATCTCCATGTCTCGGCTGACTGTGGCCCGCATGCCTAGGGGGTCCCATTCCCCGGAGAATGTCACTCCAGGGGCATCTCGTGCGATGGAGAGGTAAAGCGTCCTTTCTTCCCAGGGGCCGTCATCGACCAACAGGGCTGGGGTCGCGTAATACTGAGCCGCGCCCGCGAGAGAAACGAAAAATTTGCGACCATTCACAAGATAGCCGTCGTCAACTCGCTCGGCGCGAGTGCCGAACCGCCTTCCCCCAACGGACAGTTGATCGCCGCTTCCGGTCTCGACTGGTTCGCTATGAGGCTGGCCATAGAAAACGCCATCCTCAACCACCTCGCGGAATCGCTTCGCGCTCAGTTCTTTGTGTCGCTCGTGCGCTTCCGTCGGCAAATCTATGTCCTGCATGAATGTGTCCATCATCATCATGGTGAGGCAGTGCATATTAAAGGTAAGCGCGGTAGAGGCGTTGCCCCGGGCGATTTGTTCGGCCACCAGGCAGTAGGTCTCGAAGTCTGCGCCGAAGCCGCCGTACTCTTCGGGTACGCAGAGGGCAAGCAGGCCTTCTGCGTGTAGATCAGCGTAGTCCTCAAAGGGAAACGAAGCCTCGCGGTCGTACGAGGCGGCGCGGGGCGCAAAGCGTTCTGTGGCCAGCCGATACGCAAGGTCAATAAGTTCCTGCTGGCGAGGAGAAGGCCGCATGTCCATTCAGATTGTCCTCTGGTACTGGATTCTTCGACGGTTACGGCAGGATCAGTAGCCTTTGATCCCAGAACCGGCAGACAGCATGGCGTTGACGGCGTCTCTCACGGCTATCGTGGCATCGACCGACACCATTATGTCGGCGTCCCTGTGTTTGCCGGCCGCGTGGATTTTTGCCGTGCCTTCTTCCGTAATCTTCAAACAGTCAGGGTGATCTGGCTGGCCCGGAAAGCCCATAGACTGTGCCAGGTCATTTGGCCCGCCCGCGAAGACCTCTATCCCATCGACGGTGAGGATTTCGTCCAGGTTTTCGTAAGCGGTGATGCTCTCTATCTGAGGCACGATAAGCAGTTCGTCATTCGTCCTATCCATCATCGCCTTCAGGTCGGTTTCCAAGCCGAACCGTGTGACCCGCTTGCTTGTGTAGCTGCGACGCCCACGTGGGGCGAAGTAGCAATACTCGACCAGTTGTTCGGCCTGCTGTTTGTTCTCCAGGTCGGGAATCGTGATTACCCTCATTCCTCTATCAATATAGTTAAGAATATTGCTTTGGATTTGGTCAGGGACTCGCATGGCAGGCGTCAATCCCCAGCCGTCGGACATACGGCAGAAACGGTTTATGGTCTCCGGCGTTGTCGCCGCATGCTGGCCGTCGAAGCTCACAAAATCGAGATTCATGGCTCCCGCCAGCTCGATGATCTCATCCGAATAGAAGCTAAGAGATATTCCTACTGCTTTCTGTCCAAGTCTCATCTTTTCGATAATCTTGTTCGCGGGCATATACAATCTGCCTCCTGGGAACGTTGATCACCAACAACGCCACAAAACATAGATGTTCAAGCGTTTCTGGTGGGAATCATGATATGTTTTCGCTGGCTGCAATGCAAAGAGGTTCTTGTAATGCGTGAATCTGCCGAATTGTTGCTTTGTGACGCATCATGAATTATCGTGTCGCCAATATCGCGAGAAGGATAGATTAACGGCAAGCAACATCCCCCCCACAAAAGATGCTATGGAGGCGCGCAAATGAGCAGGTTTCGCATCATGCCCCACGGTCGGTTGCAAGAGTGGGTAGCTGAAGAAAAAGGCTACTTCAAGGACGCGGGGCTTGATTACGAGTTCATCGGCAACGAGCTCATCGCCGGGCCGGCGAGCGTCACAACTGTCGCGTCTGCCGAAGGAGTCCCCGCCGAGGTGAAGCGGGGCGCGTTCGAGACGATGGAGGAAGGCCGCGCTTGCGACATTAGCTCAGCCTGCCACTGGGCGGTCGCAATGGCTGCATCCGACGACCTGGGCCGCATGTGGGGAAACGCATATTCCGTGACGCCTTCAGCAATCTGGGTTCACCCGGACTCGCCTATCCGTGAACCAGAGGCGTTGGCGAATGTGCCTGTGGGAGTCGGCTATCACTCCGGAAGTCACTTTTCCGCGCTTCAGGCGCTGGAGAAATTTCTGAGTCCAGATGAGATAAACCTGCAATTCATAGGCACGCCTCCAGAGCGTTTGCAGCTTTTGTTGGACCAAAAAGTGGATTCGGCCAACATATTTGGCGCCGGTTATTATGTCCTTGAACAGCAGGGGTTCCGCAAACTTCTCGACACCACGTTCATGATCGGTTTCCTCATCAACGGGGACGCCACAGACGAGGATTTGGAGAAATACTTTGGCGCGCTGCAACTTGCCCAACGTGATATTGATGCCGAACCGGAGTTGCACAAACATCACTTGCTGACTGAATTGCGGCCCGAATTTCGGTCTCTTCTCGATGTCAGGAAGTGCGGAATTGGCGAGCGGCTCGTGTTCGAGCCTTACACACGGGAAATTTTCGAGCGGACGCATCGTTGGATGCTCGATAAGGGCATATTCCTAAAACAGCTCGAAGACGTTCGCGATTTCGATGCGGCGGTAGTGTCCTGACCCAACAGTGAGGGCCAGACTGTAACTCTCGACAGGCGCATCGTATATTTTGATCTGTAGAACCGGTGAAATTGGCGGCTAATCGACCATGTGGGTGATTGCGTGCCATCACCCGTTAATCACCCGCGCATTCACCCGTTCCGGTGACGTTGAACCGCAGTGGTAGCCCCATACTAACAATTAAGGAGAATATAAGGGCAGCCACCTACAAGGCGCCACTCACAATGAAATTCATCTTCACGAACAATCAACGCGGATTCACACTCATAGAGTTACTAGCAGTCACGGCTATCATCGGAATCCTGGCAGCCATCGTGGTCCCGGCAGTCTCAGGGATCAGAGAAGCCAGCACCGAAGCCGGGGTCAAGGAAGGCGCGTTCAGCGTATCGAGCGCCTCTGGCGACTTCTTCGCCGCTCAGACAGCAGGTGAATTGATCACTCCTTCGACCCAGGCGATCAACGCGACCATCAAATCCGACACCGACACCAGCGCTGCCTCCACACAGAAGAAGAGCACCCGCTGGCCCGAGAAGTACCTCACCGGCGACGCAGTGTCAGCCGGACTGTATGCCAACGAGTTCCGAACCGCGACCTAAACCGGAACCTCCAGAGTTCGGAAAGTCAACATCACAGGCCTTGATGGCGCGGTCATAACTCGCAGCACATTGCTCACAAAGTACACCTCCATCGACTTCGGAGTGCTGACAGGGATCGACACAACAGACGACAGAACCAAGGCCTACCTCTCCAAAGAGCCTAAGGGTGTTGACAGCCCCAGCTCAGATAAGTCCCACGACTTCCTGTGGCTGTTCCAGAAGACGACATCTGCCAAGGCAGCGGCGCCGATGACGGACGCAGGACAGTAGTGTTCAAGCTGGCCCGCGTGGACGAGGACGAGAACTCGACAACGCTTCCCAGCAGCGGAACCGCCAAGTAAGTCGTCTTGACATACGAGCAGATTTTTTAAAAATTCAGGGAGTTGAGCATGAAAGGATGGGCGGAGGTCTTGCCGAAGATTCTCCGCCCATCCTTT
>DCAW01000013.1:0-138 GCA_002313895.1 Dehalococcoidia bacterium UBA1123 | reverse complement strand
GTCATATGGTCAGCATATTTCCCAGCCAGGGGTTCAAAATGAAAGACCACAACAAACCCGTCGATCGCCAAAACAGGTTAACTATAATCGAACTGATCGTGGTGATAGGAATCCTCGGAGTCTTGGCCGCCATCGTAA
>DCAW01000139.1 GCA_002313895.1 Dehalococcoidia bacterium UBA1123 | reverse complement strand
ACGTTCTTCACGACCTGTCCGCCGCTCTTTGTTATTGAGCCGTCAGCCTGCACAACCTTCATTCCAAGCACAAGATCGCGCGGGTTCCCATACTGCCATTTCAGAGGGCCGCTGGTCCCAGATGCCAGGATGCCGCCGATAGTGGCATTATTCGACAATGCCGCGTCCATTGCGAGGAACTGATTATTTTCCGCGAGAATTGACTGGACGCTGTCGAGGGTCATGCCAGCTTCGAACGTCGCAGTGAGGTCTGCTGAGTTGATGGATACTGGCTGGTTGAGCGATGTAGTGTCCAGAGCGATGTCTGGAGTTTGAGCCGCATTGCCCAGCGACAGGCGAGTCCCGCCGCCCACCGGCATGACTTTCACATCCTGGTCATGGGATTCTGTCAAGATAGCGCTGAGGTCATCAATATTCTTGGGTCTGACGGCAACCGGGATCGGACGGCCATCAACCGAGTATCGGGAATCGTCGTTGATCACGCTGTCTGGCCCAAGGGAACGTTCAATTACTCTGATGGGCAGGTCACTTTGATCTGAGTTCATCGAGTTGATCCAGGCTCCCTAAACATAAGCGCCGGGTCCAACACGCGCGATTGCGGCAGCCTGACGAACGTCGCCACACGTTGCGCCAGTTGGGAACACTTTTCCGGGATTCAGCGAATCTTCGGTCGCGAAAGAAGGTTTCAGTTTCGCCATGACAGCCAAGTCAGATTCGTTGAACATGAGCGGCATGTGGTCTTGTTTCTCCAAGCCGATGCCATGCTCACCTGACAACACCCCTCCGACCTCGACACACAACTCCAGGATTTCGCCGCCGATCTCAAGAGCGCGTTTGGTGTCTCCGGGAATCCTCTCGTCGAATAATACCGAAGGGTGCAGGTTGCCGTCGCCCGCGTGCAACAGATTTGCTATCGGGTACCCGGTGTCAACAGACATTTGCTTGATTTTTGAAAGCACTTCGACGAGTTTGGTCCTCGGAACGGTGCCATCGACAAGGAGGTAGTTTGGCGCGAGCCTGCCCAGCGCTCCAAGCACGCCTTTGCGGCCAGCCCACAGCCTCTCGCGTTCTTCGGCGTCGGTGGCAGTGCGAATTTCTATGGGCCGGAATCTGTTGCAGACCTCCTCGATGGCCTCGACTTCTTCTTCCACTGATTCGGTTATGCCGTCGACCTCCACGAGCAGAACCGCGCCCGCTCCTTCTGGGTAACCTGCGTGAACTGACGCTTCAGCGGCCTGGATGCACAGGTCGTCCATCATTTCGAGGGCGGCAGGGACAATTCCTGCTCCGATGATGCCGGACACGGCAGCGCTTGCATCGTCGAGGTCTTTAAAAATCGCCAATAGTGTTTTGACCGATTCAGGTTTGGTCAGCAGGCGGACAACCACTTTCGTGACGATGGCCAGCGTTCCCTCAGAGCCAACGAGAATCCCGCGGAGATCGAAACCGACCGATTCGCGAGTCCGGCCACCGATCCACTGAATCGTGCCGTCAGCTAGAACGACCTCCATGCCCAAAACGTGGTTAGTGGTGACGCCATAAGCCAGGCAATGTGGGCCGCCAGAATTTTCGGCCACGTTGCCTCCAATCGTGCAAGCGCGTTGGCTGGAAGGGTCGGGAGCATAGTAGAGGCCCAAGGGGGCGACGTGAGTTGAAAGATCAAGGTTCACAACGCCGGGTTCGACCACCGCGATGCGGTTTTCGGTGTCAACTTCCAGAATCTTCGTCATTCTGGTCATTGCGATCACCACGCCACCATGTTCTGCGATGGCTCCACCGCTCAACCCAGTGCCAGCGCCTCTAGCAACAATTGGAAGTTCGTGGCGCCGCGCGACTTTGACACATTCTGAAACCTGCTGGGCGGTCTCAGGAATTACAACAGCCAACGGTGTGGCTTTGTCAACAGCGCCGTCGTACTCAAATACGATCAAGTCTTCCGGCGTATCGATTACGTAGGCGTCGCCAACCGACTGTCGGAGTTCCTTGAGGGCCGAGTCCATTTCGGGATTCACCTGTCACCTCTCTTCGGAAGCATATAGTAGTGGATGCAACCAAAAGGACGCAACAATACAAGAAACCTTGCCAGGTGTCGATTCTCGAAATCGGGGCGATTCTTTGAGCGCGTCAGGAATTGACAAATACCCGATTCCATTAGTAGCTTAGAAGCATCGATATATGTCCATTGTTAACCTTATATCGACACGCAATGACCGAAAGGTAACTCCATATGAGTAAACGAGCATTGGTGACTGGCGCAGGCGGGTTCATAGGCCACCACCTGGTAAAGTATCTGGTCGACCGAGGGTATTGGGTCAGGGGCGTTGACGTCAAAGAACCTGAGTACGAGTGGACGTCCGCCCATGAGTTTGAGCTGCTTGATCTCAGGCGACGAGATAACTGCCTTGTGGCATGCCAGGGCATTGATGAGGTATACCATCTGGCCGCGGATATGGGCGGCATCGGATACATTACGGCGGTCCACGCCGAGATTACGTCCAACAACGTGTTGATTAACACCCATATGCTCGAAGCCGCTAGTCGAGCAAAGGTTGAACGATATTTTTACTCGTCGTCTGCCTGCATCTACCCTGCGTACCTACAGGACTCCGCAGACATCACGCCCTTGAAGGAAGCCGATGCCATGCCCGCCGAACCCGAAGAGGGCTACGGATGGGAGAAGTTGTTCACCGAAAAGCTGTGCCAATACTACAAAGAAGACCACGGGTTGGAAGTTCGGATCGCCAGGTTCCACAATGCCTATGGCCCCTTTGGAACGTATGACGGCGGCAAGGAAAAAGCTCCGGCGGCGATCTCCAGAAAGGTCGCGTTGATTCAAGACGGGGACGATATTGAGGTGTGGGGCGACGGTCAACAGACCCGCTCGTTTATGTACATCGATGACTGCGTGGAAGGCATCTACCGGATAACCCAGTCAAGTGTCTCGGAGCCGTTGAACCTCGGTTCAGACAGGATGGTAACGGTTGACGAACTTGTTGACATCATCGCCAACGCCGCTGGGAAAACGGTCCGCAAACAGCACGATCTCACCAAGCCTCAGGGCGTGCGGGGTCGCAACAGCGACAACTCCAAGCTGGCTGATTTGTTGAGTTGGGAACCCTCGGTTACGCTGGAAGAAGGGTTGGCAATCACTTACCGTTGGATCGAATCTCAGCTAGCTGCTGAGGGACGAATTTCTCAGCCAGCCAAAGTCGGTTAATCTGCAATTGCATGTCTCGACTCGGAGACTCAATTGACGAGACTGCTGGTAGTTAACCAGTACTATGCCCCTGACTTGGCTTCGTCCGGTCAGTTGCTTGCCGAACTGTGCGAGGCGTTGGCGGCCAGCGGCATGGAAGTTCACGTTGTGGCCAGCCAACCGAGCTACACCGAGGGAGCCGCGCCCGCCGCAGAATTCGAAGTCCTGAACAGCGTAAACGTTCATCGGGTGTCCGTTGGCGGCTCGGTCGGACGTGAACGAATGCGAACTCGTGCCGCCGGTTACGTCAAGTTTATGTTCAACGCGTGGAATAAAGCTCGGGCCTTAGCCCGTAAGTTAAAACCTGATACTGTCTTAACTCTCTCGAATCCACCCTCTGTTGGCCTAATCGGTGCGCAAGTATCCCGAATGATCAACGCTCGGTACGTGTACGTTCTGTACGACATCCACCCGGACGTGGTCATTGCGACAGGGTTCACCAGGGTTCCGGCTCCTGCTGTCTGGGCGTGGCACAAGATGAATCATTACATCCTGAAGCGTGCAGATACAGTGATCGTGCCTGGACAGGCAATGGTGGATACTCTGGTTCAGAATAAGGGTGTGCCGAGAGACAGAGTCGAGGTAATTCCGAATTGGGGAAGGCCAGAGATCGGTGTTGCTCCCAAGTCTAAGGCACTGAGGCGGGAGATTGGCGTGGATGAAGGGGAGTTGATGCTTCTATATGCGGGCAACATCGGAATTCAGCAACAACTCGATCCGATACTGGATGCCGCCGGTGAGTTGAAAAACGACGGGGTCAAGTTCATTTTCCTGGGCGACGGCGCCAGGCGAGAAGAACTCACTCAACGGGCCGAACGA
>DCAW01000091.1 GCA_002313895.1 Dehalococcoidia bacterium UBA1123 | reverse complement strand
TTGTGTAAGGAGGGATGAGCATCATAATTCGTCACTCAGTCGTTAAAATCCCGGACTACCGTGCCGGGAGTTGCGCCGGTGAAATCACCGTTCTCCACGGCCAGGACTCCATTTACGGCGACGTGGGGGATGCCGACTGGGTAGCTGTGGGGCGACTCGAAAGTCGCGGTGTCGGCAACGGTGTCGGGGTCGAATACCACCAGATCTGCGGCCATGCCGGGAGCTATGCGGCCTCGACGAGTCAGGCCGAGACGGGAGGCCGGGAGCATCGTCATCTTGCGGATTCCTTCCTCCAGAGAGACGATGCCCTTCTCTCTAACATACCGGGCCAGGAATCGAGGATTCGTCCCGTAACTACGAGGGTGGGGGCGGCCCACGGACAGGATACCCTCAGTGGATATGGAGCTTCCGTCCGACCCTACAGAAATCAGAGGGCTGGCGGCTATGACCTCGACGTCATGCTCCTCCATCATGTGGATGATGACCTGCGCTTCGCCCATCTCGTACAGCCTCAATGCGGCCTCTGTGGCGTCGCACCGCATCTCGTCGGCGATCTGGAGCATATTCATGCCTTCATAATGCTCGTCAGGCGTGAAGCGGGCGATGACCACTCCTTCGGGGTTGCGGTTGTGTTTGTATGTGTCTTCGATGTCGTCCAACAGACGCTGTCGTAGGTCAGAGTCTTCCATGATCTCTACCGTCGAAGCACGCCCGCCGGCCAGCGACCAGCGAGGGAACAGGGCGCCAGCGAGACTGGTTGAGCCGGCTGTGTAGGGGTATTGGTCTCCGGCTATATCGATGCCCTCTGCCAGCGTGCGGCCGAAAAGCTCCAGAACGTCGTAAGACCTGCCCCATACCGTTGGCCCCATGCACTTTACGTGGGACACCTCCAGACGCACCCCGGTGCGTCGGCCTATCTCTATCGTCTCGTTCAAGGCGACGAACAAGCCGACGCTGTGACTGCCTTCGTCGCGCATGTGGGTGGAGTAGAGTTTGTCTCGGTCTGACGCCACCTGGGCCAGGGCGAAAACCTCATCCAGTCGGGCATAGTTGCCCGGAGCGTAGAACAGACCCGTGGAAAGGCCCAGCGCTCCGGCGTCCAGACAATCTGCGACCAGTCCCACCATTCTGTCCAGTTCCGCGCCGTTGGGAGCGCGGTCGTCAAGGCCGATCACGCACGACCTCACGGTCCCGTGGCCCACTTGCAGAGCCATGTTAACCGTGGAGCCTGCTTTTTCCAGCGCGTCCAGGTATCCGCCGAAGTCGTTCCACGTTATCTCGAAGTTGTCAGTGTACTGAGACACCCGCCCCTGAAGCATCTCCTGAGCGGCACCCTGGAGCGGAGCGCAAAAGCTGGAGCCGCAGTTGCCTGCCAGTTCCAGCGTGACGCCCTGACGCACCTTGCTCTGGGCTGTGGAGTCCAGCAGGAATGACATATCGCTGTGCGTGTGGAGGTCGATGAACCCAGGACTGACCGCGAGACCCGAAGCGTTCACGGTCTTGGCGGCCTCGCCCTCCAGCCTGCCGATGGCGACTATTTCACCGTCGGCCACTCCGATGTCGGCGGAGTACGCGGGGCTTCCAGTGCCATCGTAAATGCGTCCATCCCTTATGAGCAGGTCATACATGGTGTCTCTCCCTGACTGTCATCGCGCTCGGATTGAGTAGGCAGAGTGTAGCATGACCTCTATCACTCGACAGCGCTCGACATAGAGCGATACTATACGGTCTCACTCAACTGATAATTCCCTCGGAGGCACGATTCATGGAAGCGCTGGTACTGGGCGGAAGCCGATTCATCGGACTGCACCTCGTCAGGTTGCTGAGCGAACAGGGCCACGACGTCACGGTTCTCAACCGAGGTCAGACTCCGGTGGAATTTCCTGACGGCGTGGAAACTCTCACCGCCGATCGCACAAATCCGGACCAGGTAAAGGCCGTTCTGGAAGGCACATCCTACGACGTGGCATTCGACATCTCAGGTTACACGCCTGAGAGCCTCGCTCCGGTCGTGGACGTGCTGGAGGCCAGCGTCGGGCGGTTCGTGTTCTGCTCCACCACTTCGGTCTATGCTCCCAGCGACACAGCGCCAATAGTTGAGGAGTCGTCGTTGTTCCGAGGCCCGAACGCCAGTCAGTATGCGCGGGACAAAATCCTTTGCGAAGACCTGCTTATGGACGCCCTCAAAGACCGTGGATTCCCTGTCACCATTCTCAGGCCGCCTTATGTTTACGGCCCCGACAACTACCTCCATCAAAGGGAGTTCAGCTACTTCGCTCGGCTCTCTCAGGGGCACAGGATCATCGTTCCTGGCAACGGATTGAACATGGTCCACGCCGTGCACGTCGATGATCTGGCAAACGCCTTTGCTGCCGCGCCCCATATTGAGACGACAATGGGGCAGGCGTACACAATCTGCGGCCCCGACGCCATCACCTTGGACGGCTGGATTTCCGCCATCGGCAGCGCGATGAACGTCGAGCCTAAGATCGTCCACACGCCGACGTCCCGATATCTGGCATTGCCCTCTGAAGCCCAGACCTTCCCTTACGTGTGGGATGACAACCTCATATACACCAACGAGAAAGCCCGTCAGACAATCGACTGGTCGCCCAACTATCATATGAGCGACGGCTTGAAGATGACCTACCAGTGGTGGACGTCCCAACCTATGAGCAGCGAGAAATGGGATTTTTCGGCAGAGGACGAGGCGCTTAGGGCGTTGGAGAAAAATAGAGGCTGAGCGCTGCACACCCAACCTCTACGCGCGACTGCTCGTTGATGGGGGTCTCGAACCTACTGCCAGACGGTGAGCAAAAGTCCGATAGTCGTGAATGTCACCACCGGATAGCCGACGTTGATGACGTATATCTTCAGGGACCGCGACTCGAACATGTAGTTAGGAAGCTGAGTCGCCGCGACGAAGCCAACGCCTGCCAGCAGCCCTAGCAAAACGCCTTCGGCGGCTGTTGACGCGCCGATTAGTTGGACTATCA
>DCAW01000012.1:1622-4586 GCA_002313895.1 Dehalococcoidia bacterium UBA1123 | reverse complement strand
CAGATGCGCGCAGGTATTGGCCCGCATGGGCGCTGAGGTAATCAAAGTAGAACGGCTCGGCGGCGAAGAGACCCGCTACCACGCGCCGTTTGTGCGCGGGCAGAGCGCGTACTGGGTGCAGTACAATACAGGCAAGAAAAGCTTGAGCATGGATCTGCGGAAAGAAGAAGGCAAGGAGGCGCTGCGGCAGCTTGTCAAAAAGTCGGACGTTTTGTTGCAGAATTTCCGCCCTGGCACCATCGACGTCATGGGATTCGGGTACGATGTGTTGAAGGAACTCAACCCTCGAATTGTCATGGTGAACGTGTCGGCTTATGGGCAGTTCGGCCCGTATCGCGAGAAGATCGGTTACGACCCGATTGGCCAGACGATGTCGGGAATCGCCATGATTACCGGAGAATCGGACGCGCCGCCCACTCGGGCCGGAGTGCCAATTATCGACCGCACCACCGCATTGCACGCTGCTCTGGGCACGATGGCCGCTCTCTACGAGCGAGTCGAGTCCGGAGAGGGCCAGAGCATCGATGTATGCCTGGCGGACACTGGTTACAGCTACACTGAGATACCAATATCGGCGTACCACGGCACGGGCAAACAACCGACCCGTGGCAAAGGGCCGGAAGGCGCTCCAGGGGGCATCTATCCCTGCAAAGATGGCTGGGTTCTGATTACCGCTGGAGACCAACACCAGTGGCACCGGGTATGCAACGCCCTGAACAAACCCGATTGGCTAGAAGACCCTCGGTTCACAAGCAGGCCGGAGCGCACCAAGAACAAGGACATTGTCAACGCACGGATGGATGAAGTGTTGTCAACGATGACGGCGAAGGAAGCCATCGACCACTTCACCAAGCACGACGTCACGGCGGCGCCCGTGAACACGATCGCAGAGGCCGCCGAAGACCCGCACCCCTGGGAGCGCCGAACAATGGTTGAGGTCGATGACTTTCAGGCCGGATCCATCGCAGTGTCGGGCGACTTCTGGCATTTCAGTCGCACGCCTGTGGTCATCGGGTCTGCGCCGAGAGTTGGAGAGCATAACGAGGACGTTCTAGGTGACGTGTTAGGCTACACGGCAGAGGAAATTTCCGATCTGTACGCCAAAAAAGTCATCGCGAATTTCGACCTCTACAACGAAATCCCTGACTAATTGACGCCTTGTCGTGCCGAAGCGCATATCTGCATGATCTTCCTTGAGATTGGAAGGGAGCCATATCAGCGTTTCGGTGCGACCGCCTTCGTGGAGCTGTCACGGACGAAGTGCGTCGAAGTTACAATAGCCAGCAACCGCCCCTCGTCGGTGGTTACTCTGGTGTCCACCGTAACCAACGTTCGGCCCCCATGAGATACTGTGGATTCGGCGCGGATGGCTCCATGCTGTGTGTTGCTGACGATCTGGCTTGAAATGCCAATCGCCACCGGGAATCGATCCAGGTCAACATAGCTGCCTTTGATGAACGCAACAGCTGCAAAGGTTGCGGTGCTGTCGGCCAGCGATATCATAGCTCCGGCGTGGATGTGGCCTGTCATCGTCATTACGTCGGGAAGCGCTTCCATCTCGGCGATAGCACGCTCAGGGCCCACCTCCAACATCTTGATGCCTATCTGTCCCATCAGTGTACCGTTGAATCGCTTATTGAGCCAGGCGACCACGTCTTCGGGAGCCATTTCATTTTGCGGCGAGTGTTCAGACATCTGAATTCTCCTTCTCATGTTCAGAACAGATACAGGCTGATAGCTGTCATGCTACATTGCCGTTGAGGAATGTTCTATCCAGAACTTGGGGTCGATTTTCGCGTGTCAATTGTGTTTCATTTACCGGTTTGGGATCGAATTCCCAGGAGATTTAGGGATCGGGACGTCAGCAATGAACAACAAAGGAATTTGAATGCACATCAGCGGATCGGAACTTGCCCAATTCGAGTTGAGAGAAGTGTTGGGCGAAGGCGCAGACTTTCAGGTGTTCGCAGGCAGGCATTTGGATACAGGCGCTGACGTTGTGTTCAAGCGTCCGCATCCGACGCTGGTTTCTCGAAATCAGCATCAGGAAGTTGAGGCCGCGATTCACGACCTGGCTAGGATCAGGTCCGAGTTGAACGGCGAGATACCTCACACGCCTGCTCCGTTGAGTTTGTCTGGGCCCGCAATTCACGATTCGTTGTTCGGGGACTCGTTGGGTCATGAGTACACCGTCATCGTGGAGTCGCGAGCGCGGGGCGTTCCTCTAGTTGGCTCGGTGGTTGATGGAGTGAGGAAACATCCCATAGGACTGCCCATGAACCTCTTCTGTCTCAATCCGTTGCACCCCCACACGTCTCGCGGAGAGTCGCAAGTTTTCTTGGACATTCTCGAGACGGTTGAAGCATTCTTTCAGATCGGCTATCTGTTGATGGATGTGCGCCCGCAGAATGTTTTCATTTCTCCGAAAACTGACGAGGTTTCGATAATCGACGTTAGCGATTTTCGGCAACCTCGTGAAGCGACGCGGCGACATCCTCCACTGGACATCAACGATATGCTGCTCGATCTGTTCAGGTGGTATGTCCCTGCCAACGATCCGCCGCCGGATCTCGATTCGTGGGCTCAATACACCGAGCCTCTCAGGTCTCCGCATTTTGAACGGGGGGTGGATGACACGCGGAGCCTGTTCTCCATCGAGGAGCTCACCGACGACCGGGAGTTGGCGATGAGTGTTCTGGACCGAATCAAGGCTCGTGATTTTTCCGGGGTCTCAGATTTCAGGGCGTGCGTCGAAGGTATTATTGAATTGCGTAAACAACGGATAATGTCATCGCCCGCCCACCTTGAGCAGATGGAACTCTGGAGACAGGGCATCGCGATCATGCGGTGTGATTACTGGGGTAAGTTTTTGTTCTCTAGTGAGCCTGACCTCCTAGCTTATGCCGGCACAGACTGATGCGAGGTTAGACCTGCTCCTTTGGATCGACTTCTAAAGGGGTAAAT
>DCAW01000012.1:802-1228 GCA_002313895.1 Dehalococcoidia bacterium UBA1123 | reverse complement strand
TGCGCAGGTCAACTCTTGAGTTTCCCAACATTGTAATTGCTCGGCTCAAGCGCATTTCGATCTCTGAATCGGCTTCCCTTAAACCCCTGGCCAATCGCCTGCAAGTGGGCAGGGAGTTTTTCGACGTCGGCATTCTGCGTGTTGCGGAGAGCGGATTGGAACACCAAAAGCAAATACGGCATAAACAAGCTGTGGCTTACCAGAGCCACGTTCATCTGAATCACTTCCGCCTGAAGCCCCCCTCATAGCTTGTAAACCGCGTCTGGGACCGCAGCGATGCCAAACCCGTAAGTCCGCTCAGGGTCGATGTATTTTCAGACTTCTATCACTTTGCTGCGGACTGCGCTCTGGACTTGATGTTGCAATCTAGCCTGCTCATTCGGATCGTCGGATGCCGCCAGCCCGTCTAACAGGTCAACTGCCGGC
>DCAW01000012.1:0-412 GCA_002313895.1 Dehalococcoidia bacterium UBA1123 | reverse complement strand
CCGCCTGCAACCCGAAAATCGTACACTTGCCACTCAGCGGGGAGTCTGGAGAACATCGCCTCAATTATTTTCTCGCCGGCTGCGCCCCTTGTGTTCGTGCCTGCGATAATTGCCTCGACGCGCCGGATCGACTTCGGCGTCTCTAATTCGACATCTTGTCGCGCGGCTGCCGACGAGCGCAATTCGGTCAACCCTTTGCTAGCTTCAGCTAATTGATCGCGAATCGCGTTGGCCGATTCCACCAGTGTTTCTGTCCGCGCTCCGGTGCCTGCCAAACTGACAGCCAAGCCCTGTATGCTGGTTCCCGCAGCATCTTGGCAGCGTTCAAGAGCGCCGATCCGCTCTACCAGCCTCTCGATATCACGCGACTCATTGTTTGCCGCCGACCCCGACCTCACCCTGAGTAGAATGA
>DCAW01000186.1 GCA_002313895.1 Dehalococcoidia bacterium UBA1123 | reverse complement strand
TTAGTGCAATGTTGTCCGTACTCTCATATCTATCCACTCTTGGAGAGCGTCAACGTCGCAATCCTCCCCGATATGGTCGCGGAAAATCTCGGCGTAAGAGGGTATCTCGGAACGATCTATCCATGTGTCGGTGTCCCATAGGCTTGATCGAATAAAGGCTTTGGGGCAGTGAGTGAACACTTCTTCCACATGCACAACGATGGCTAGCTTTGGCAGCTTGTCTCCCACCGCCATCCGTTCGAGAAGCTCCTGATCGAGCGCCAGGGTGACACGACCGTTGATACGTAAAGTCTCGTTCATACCTGGAACCATAAATATGATGCCGACTTGAGGGTTTTCGATGAAATTGGTCAATGTATCCAACCGGTTATTGCCGGGCAAGTCGGGCACTGCCAGAGTCTTGTCGTCCAGCACTCGCACGAATCCGGGCGCATCTCCCTTGGGCGACACATCACAGCGGCCTGCCGCGTTTGACGAGCTAAACAGCACAATGGGCGACTTCTCAATGATTGTTCGACAGTGTTTGTCCAGGTGATCAAGCTGCTTATTGACTGCTCGTTCCCCCGGCCACCCGAAAATCTCTCGCAACTGTGCTTCTGACGTGATTACATTCTTAAATCTCGTAACGACCATTCTTGCCCCTGTATGCCTGACAGTTTCAGCCATTGCAGCATAGACTGATAAGCTGGCATTGTAACTACAACGTTCACCCTAACCGATATTTCCCAGATGGGATCCTGCGCCTTTTCAAACACTATGTCTAGGATTGCACAAACTATATGTCTCGATTCTGGCTCCGTCAACCCCACAGATGTCTTCTCGATTGTCGGCATTGAGCAAAATTGAAATTGAAATTTGGTGGGCATAGGATGCTGCTCCATCCTTCCGATAAGCAGCTATTAGTCTCCAACCGTGCCGCACACTAACTCCATTGACCTGTGCCGCTTCAGCCATACTCCATTGACCAGCTATCACCGCATTCAACACCTGTAACCTGCTCTGTTCCTTTGCGCTCAATGTCAGACCTTTCATGACTGACATTTTCCCTGAACAGTTAGCTACTGACTAAATCGTAGACCAACGACACCCATAATATGGCACATTTTAGCTATGAGGCAAGAAAGTGCGTCTGGAGCAGTGCATTGACCATAACTTCTCACGTCCCATAACCTCAAACTCAGATGGCATCGACCATAAGTCGGTCAATCTATCTAACAAAGCTCGAAGTGTTTACAGTGTGTCAGGTTGAACAGGTGGCATGCATAAAGTCTCTGAAGCTGACCATAGATGTTCACGGACCAAATCGTTTGAGTCCGAGAAGGTATACAGAGGTTTCAGATACCGGACAGCGCAGAGCGCAGACATGAATTGATCGGTCCTTAACAGATACGTAGTCATGATGACCCGACAGAACAGGCCGAACAACAAAATAGTAGCGCGGCCGATGGCAAGGTCGGACAATTGACGTTGGGTCTCATCGCCCAGCCGCGCGAACCTCCTCAAAACCGACATCCAGTTGCCGGCGCGAGACGAATCATTAATTACCTGAGTCGGCCCAGCATTGTGGTCCCAGCACAGCAAAGCCTGATGTTCGAATTCGTTGAGTTGGGCATGGATCAAGGACCTAGGCAACTTTGCCAGAGACGATTTCCTGGGAATGAGTGGTTCTGTCGTGCCTCGCGAGACTCGCCCCAACCCAGTCAGTCCGCGGGTGGTTAGGGAGGCGATTGAGAATGAGCAAGCGCTGGCCATCGACCAAATGACGGCCTATTTCGCCGCGTCAGCCAGGAGACGGTGAAATAAATTTTTCCGATTCCTGTCTGACCAAACAACACTATTGATGTAACGTCAACAACAGGTCGATCTTGCGCAGACCTGCTCCTACGTAGATAATCGTGTCACCAGGACAAATCACTGCGCAACCGGAACAGGGCTGTGATCGTCAGATGAGGAGATATATAACGTGAAGGGCCAAGCGCGAATTGTCATCATCGGCGCGGGGATCGTCGGCTGCAGCACGGCCTTCCATCTGGCAAACCTGGGTTGGAAAGATATCGTCGTCATCGAGCAAGGCCCCATCTTTGAGACAGGCGGTTCCACCTCCCACGCGCCCGGTCTAGTCTTCCAGACCAACCCCGCTAAGACTATGTGCAAGCTCGCTCAGGACACCGTCGCGATCTACTCGAGGCTCGAGCTAGATGGTCAGCCCTGCTATTATCCTATCGGCGGCATTGAGGTCGCGTGGACGCCTGAACGGCTGATGGAGCTAAAACGCAGGTCGAGTAGCGGGCGAGCCTACGGGCTAGACTCGGAGGTTATCAGCGCTAACGAGTCCATTGAACATATCCCTTTGCTATCCGACAAGATTCTTGGCGCCATGTTCGTGAAGAACGACGGCATTGCGAAGGCAGTTCGCGCGGCTGAGGCGATGGCGAACTACTGCCGAAGAAAGGGAGCGGCCGAGTTCCATTCCCACACTCAAGTGACCGGAATTGAGGTCACCGGCGGACGCGTCAGCGGGGTCGAGACAGACAAGGGGCGAATCAAGACCGACCTGATCCTCTCGGCGGCCGGCATTTGGGGCCCACGAATCGGCCGAATGGTCGGCATCACTATTCCGCAGAACCCGATGCAGCACTGCTACGCAGAGACGGCGCCGCTGCCAGAGCTGGAAGGTCGCACCGAGGAGGTCAGCCACCCGATCCTGAGGCACCAGGATAAGTCGATGTACTTACGTCAAGAGGCCGACCATTATGGTATCGGTTCTTACCGGCACGAGCCCCTGCTAGTCGAGGCCGACGACCTGTTGTCGCACGACGAGGCCCTGGATCAGCCAGCCATCATGCCATTCACGCGGTCGCACTTCGAGGAAGGGCGCATGGCAGCCGGTGAATTGATACCGGCTCTCAAAAACGTCGGGCTTGCTTACAAGATCAACGGCATCTTTTCGTTCACAACCGACGGATTTCCCATCTTGGGCGAGTGGCCGCAAGTCAAGGGTTTCTGGTCGGCCGAGGCGGTCTGGATAACCCATGCAGGCGGCGTCGGCAAAGCGATGGCCGAGTGGCTGGAAGAAGGCGTCCCGACCCTCGATCTGCACGAGTGCGACGTGACTCGTTTCCACCCCCACCACTTGACCAAGTCATACATCGCGGCACGGGCTGCCCAAAACTACCGCGAGGTTTACGACATCATCCACCCTCTGCAGCAGATGGAGAACCCGCGCAACATCAGGCTCAGCCCCTTCCACCAACGACAGCAGGAGTTGGGCGGGGTCTTTTTCGAAGCCGCAGGCTGGGAGCGCCCTCAGTGGCACCAGTCCAACGAGGCCTTGCTCGACGAGATTGCTGGAGACGTCGCTGAACGCCGGGGCTGGGAGTCGAAATACTGGTCCCCGGTTGCTGGCGCGGAGCACCTCGGCGCCAGGTCGCGCGTCGCAATGTTCGACCTAACCCCATTTACCAAGATCGAAGTGACAGGGGGGATGGCCCTCGAGTCTCTGGAGCACATCACATCTAATCGTATGGACCAACCCGTCGGCCGCATAACATACACGAGTATGCTCAACCACAAGGGGGGGATCAAGTGCGATCTGACCGTCACGCGGCTGGGAAAAGACAAATTCATGATCATCACGGGAGGTGGATCCGGCATCCATGACATGACCTGGATCCGCGCTAACATGCCAGACGACAACTCGGTTCAACTGTCCGATGTGACCTCGGCCATGACGTGCATCGGCCTGTGGGGTCCCAGCTCGCGCGAGCTTCTGAGCCGGGTGACGCCGAACGACGTTTCCAACGAGGCGTTTCCGTATATGTCGGCACAGGAAATCGCCGTGGACGGACTGACTTGCCTGGCGTTCCGAATCTCCTACGTTGGAGAGCTTGGATGGGAGATCTACGCCCCAGTCGAGACCGGCCTCCACCTCTGGGACACGCTCTGGGATGCAGGCCAGTCACTCGGTGTGCTTGCGGCCGGAGGCGCAGCGTTCGATTCGTTGAGGCTTGAAAAAGGTTACCGATTGTGGGGCAACGAGCTCCACACAGAATTCAATCCATATGAGGCTGGCATCGGGTTTGCCGTCCGGCTAAACAAGGGCGTTTTCCTGGGTAGGGAAGCTCTCATCGAGTCACGGAAAAACGGCCTGAGTCGCAAGTTGTGTTGCATCACCTTCGACGAGCGGGGAGCCGTGGCAATGGGCAACGAGGCGATCCTGATTGGGGACGAGGCGGTGGGACACGTAACGAGCGCCGGTTACGGCTACTCGGTCGACTCTGGCATCGCCTACGGGTACCTCCCCATCGAGCACGCCGTTGAGGGCACAAAAGTTGACATTCTCTACTTCGGCGCCCGGCTGTCTGGGAAGGTCGCAAAGGACCCGCTTTATGACCCCGAGAATATCCGGCTGAGATCGTAGTCAAATCAAGTTATCGTGAAGCAGAACAGAGTAATTTGAGGCAGGTGCGAAAATGGGGACGAAAAGCATCCTGGAAAGACTATCGGAAGGAATCGTCTTGGGAGATGGCGGGTACATCGTTGAACTCGAGCAGAGAGGCTACGTTGTCGCCGGTGCGTTCACACCCGAGATCGCGATTACCCACCCTGAGGCCGTGCGTGAGCTTCACAATGAGATGAAGCTTGTGGGCTGTGAGGTCTTGCAGGTCATGGCCTTTTACGGCAGCCGGGAGAAGTTGGAAACGGTCGGGTACGGGGACATGGTTTATGAGATCAACTCCGCGGCGACCCGCATCGCGCAGGAGGTGGCAGGCGACGACATGCTCGTCGCGGGCGACTTGAGCACGACATGGATGTGGGAGCCGGACGACAACAACTCTGAGAAGTTAGTCGCCGACATGTTCGACGAGCAACTTGAGGCCCAAGCGGGCGTAGACTTTGTCATTGGTGAGCTCTTCTTCAGGCTGGGCGAGGCCCTCCTGTGTCTCGACCGCATCAAGGAAAAGACCGGCTTGCCCGCGATGATCACCATGTCGTTTCGTGAGAACAATATCACAGAGGACGGATTCACGGCAGCCGAATGCGCAAAAAGGCTCCACGAAGCAGGCGCCGACATCATCGGCTTAAATTGCATGAATGATCCTCAGCGCATGTACCCTCACATTCGCGAGATGAGGGACGCTTTTGACGGCTACTTGGCTGCCCAGCCAGTCGCGTTTCGGTGCACAGACGACATCCCATTCTTCACGGGTCTCCCGTCCTTCCCTGACAAGCTCGAGCCGACCCAGCACACTCGCTACGAGCTAGGTAACTTCGCAGCAAAGGCAAAGGACATGGGCGTCAACTACATCGGCGGCTGCTGCGGCAATAAGGCAACGCATATGCGCGAGATGGCGAAAGCGCTGGGCAAGCACAAGGAAACCTTCCACTGGAACCGCCGGGCTGGCATAAGCATGAGCGAAACCGAGCGGAACAAACACGTCTCCGATATAGCCTGAACTCCCTTATGAGTCGTCTAGATCGAAGCGACCTTGAATAATCGG
>DCAW01000163.1:7206-9702 GCA_002313895.1 Dehalococcoidia bacterium UBA1123 | reverse complement strand
GTCAAGCGAATGACGGATTTCCGAACCTAACCTTTGGCGGTCAGACCGAAATCTGACTTCTCGTTTACCCCGCCGGCTCAGACTCCAGCGCGTCGAGCGCTTTTTGGACCAGAGTGCGTCGCAGGTCCTTCTCCTCGTTGGGAGACAGGTTAGGGTCTCCGGCTACGTGGACTATGCCGTGGCCGAGGACCACACGATTGGAACCAACCATCTTGGCGATCGGCAGGGCAGAGGTGATCTGGACAACAGGGATTCCGGCTTTCTCGAACTCGGTTGTGATCGCAGCGCCGCTGCGAGTGCTGGTTCCTCAAGTCGATGTGAGGATCACGGCGTCCACGCCCTCGGCTTTGACTTTCTCGACCATCTCCTTACCCATGCGCCGGGTGTTGGACAGCGGATTGGCGAGGCCGGATGTTGAGATGAACTCGTTGTGAAGCTCTCCGATTGCGCCCTCTTTCTCCATCTCTCGTAGGGCGTCCAGGGGGACGAGCCTGTCTGG
Source organism: Dehalococcoidia bacterium UBA1123 (assembly GCA_002313895.1). Classification (GTDB taxonomy): domain Bacteria; phylum Chloroflexota; class Dehalococcoidia; order Lucifugimonadales; family UBA1123; genus UBA1123. Next base: position 9,203 of record DCAW01000163.1, on the reverse strand, counting down.
GTCTTCCTGGACGTGCCGAGGGTCGTAGCCTCCGTGGGATATTTCGTAGTCGTCGCCGTCCAGGCTGTCCTTGCCCTCGATGCTGTATGAGCCCCATCGAGTGGCGGCCATGCCTTCGATCTTGTCAGGGTTGCCTGTCGGGACCAGGCCGCCATCGGTGATTATCATGACCTTGGCTTTGGACATATCCTGCACGGCGGCGGGGACCGGAATCGGCTCGAAGGATGTGGATACCATCTCCGACTCGAAGGGATTGCCATTCACTTTATCCATAACCATGCCAACAAGGCGTTCAGCAGAAGTCTGATCGACGAAGGCGTCTCGTATCAGGCCACGGGTGATGTAGCCTTCCTCAATAGGAGAACCAATTCGCTCGTCGGCAGAGAGTTTCCGGCCGAGATTGACCATCTTGGATAGCACTTCGCCCATGGCCGATGCGTTGGCTCCGGAGTCGACGATGTACAGGGCTTCGCGGTACAGATCGACACCTGGATTTTCTTCGTGCATGGCCGTGACTGCCGGGATACCAAGCTCTGAATGGACTGCGACGCACAGCGCGCCAGAGGCCATTCCGTAGCGTCCAGCCTCGAAGCATGGGCCTGCGACGAACAGGTCAGCGTTGGCGTCTCGGACCTTGTCCAACACTGCGGCTGTGAGGTCGTCTTGCTGTTCGACGGCGAAGTTGTCTCCACAGATGAGGGTAGTGACGATCTGGGAGCCCTCTCCTAGCAACTGCTCCAACAGGCGCCCTGGCCCCACGGCTCCAGAACGCTCTTCCAGATGCGACCCGGCGGCTTCTTCTCCGCCAATCCCACCGAAGAATTGGTTGATGTAGTGGACGACTCGCATGTGTTGCTCCTTAGGAATCAGGGTTTCTGGTGGTCAGGTTATCAGGAAATTTAGTAGATGACGGAGCGTAGATGTGTTGCTCCTTGGGAATTGGAGACACCGACCACGGCGGACGCTCCGATTGTATGTGAAACTGACAATGTTTCGGCGGCGTCGGGATTCCCTGCGATGACTCGCTCGACAGGCGGGACCACCCAGCTTGTGTCGTTGCCACCACAATATACTATCGCGTCCACCTCTGGGAAGTTGAACAGTAGGGCAGACTCCACTCGGCGATCTCTGGACATATCCGAGACCATGACCGACGTCCGAACACCCGTGTTTTCAAGCAGGCGGGCGGTCTCGGCCATATCGGCGTGTGGGACCCCGCCTCCGTACTTGGTCAGCACGGCGGCGTCGGCGTTCAGGCTCCACTTTGTCAGGTGGGCGGCTATCTGGGTTCCTCGGTCTCTGTCCTCATTGTCCAGGCCGGATATAGTTGCCACAGTGCCGACGAAGTTCAACTCTCCGGCGTCGTGGCGGCGATAAAGCTCCGTGATGATCGGATGGTTCTGATAGAAATACGTCTCCGCGCCACCGACAGACGTTCGGTACGAGGCTACCAGCGCGCCGTCCAGCCATTCGTTGGGGTGCATCAGGACTGGCAGCATTCCATTGGTGTTCAGCCCGTAGAGGACCTGCTCATCCACCTCCGCCGTCTGCTGTCTGGAGAATATCTGACCGACGTAGGCGACACGAGGCAGGCCTTCGTGACCTGGCTCGTTGGGACCGACTGGCCTGAAGGTCTCAGTCATTGCGGGTGTCTGTCCGAACCCTGCCTGGGCCAGATACACAGCCGCCTTCAGGCCAGCGGTCTGTGTGGCGTTGAGCGCGGCATGGCCTGCCAGATCTGGCTGTGCGCGGGGTGTCATGACTACATGCTGGAGTGAAGAGTAGGGGGAATGCTCCGAGGCTGGCCCTGACATCTCCAGAACGCTTCGTATTGGGCCTTTAGGCGGAGTTCCGTCCAACACTGTGACTGCCGCGCCTTCGAGGACGTGTGAGGTTCCGCTTCCGGCGATGGCGGGACTGCTCAGGACGCCGGGAAAGTCAGGGCTGGCGTCAGGTTCTTTGGCTCTGGGTTCGATGATGTCCAGTACCGGCCCCGC
>DCAW01000163.1:0-6823 GCA_002313895.1 Dehalococcoidia bacterium UBA1123 | reverse complement strand
ATTATCCCGCGCAGTTCATCTTGGTCTATCTCCAAGGTTGTGTTATCGAGCCGGGTGAAATCTCCCCAGCGCAGTTCGGTTATCGGGTGTCGTGCCAGTTGCAGGCGCATCTGATAATTGCCTTTCGGTTTGATGTGATAATTGTCAGGCCGGCGTGTCTTGCACCGATGCTGCCAACTCGGAAACAATCTCTTCGGCGTGGAAGATCGGCCCCACGCGTTCGGGGCCGTCCCCTAGATAGACAGCGGCACTTGACTCGGAATCCCTGACGCATAGAGTCAGCCGATACTGCCCCAGCCGAATGCGGACAGCCCGCACTAGACGGCGCGAATCGGAGTCTCCAGGCCGCGCCTCAAGCTTAATTGTTAGAGGAGACGACATATACCGTGCCAGCGCGAGCGCATAGTCCGAAGCGTACACTCCGTATGGCGCGAAGTCGTCGGTGAACGCCCTCAGTGCCCAGAGCGCGGCCCGTCGATATTCGGGATTTCCGGTAGCGTCGCAAAGGCTAAGAAAGAAGGACGCCGCCCGCCCGTTGTCCACCAAAAGCGTCAGCGGAAATCTTAGGTGGCCCGGACCTCGCTCGCTGATGTCGTAGTAACCGCCGTCCGGGTTGGAATTGTTGCTCAACACCAGTTTTCCGAGTTTTTCAGCCTGATCCATGTAGCGTTGGTTGCCTGTGAATCGGTATGCGTCAAGCAGAGCGGCGCCCATCAAGGTCTGATCGTTCAGCAAGCCCGATATCTGGGGTTCGCCGTCGTGATAATGGAACATTCCGTTATCGGCAGTACGACAATTCGTCCACAGGAATTCCAGAACGGCCAGCGCTCGCTGTTTGAGTTTTGGGCGTCCAAACACCCATGAAGCCTCCAAAAAGGCAGATGCTACCTGCGCGTTGGCGTCCGTGTAAATCCAGTCGTCGATTATCGAGATGATGCCGCCCGGCGTTCGGGTTGTTCGGCCCTGAGAGTCGACGCCTAATGTCGGCGCGGCGCGGAGATAATCCTGGCATCCGAAGAATGGCGCGCCTGACGAATCCGATATCGTGGAGGAGAGGAAATCGACAACCTCCTCGGCTCTCTGCCTGTGATCGTCGTTTTCAGTCAGTATGAACGAACGCAGAAAATTCATGAGAATGCCGGCATGGTCGGCCAGCAGTTTTTCACGGTGAGGTTCGCTCCAGTCGGCTTTGGAAGAATATCGAAAGTATCCTCCGACCTCGGAGTCATAGGTAGCGCTGTTCCTCATCTTGTCCAAAGTCAGAGTGACGTGGTCCAGGAACTTAGACTCTGATGTCGTCTCGTGACGGTAGAGTAGTAAGTCGTGGGCCTCAGGATGCAGGAACTTATGGTCGGGGCCGTACCCTCCGTTAACTGGGTCTGCCATATCCATCAGAGTATTGACGATCTCCGACACCGCGGAAGCACGCAAACGGGCTGGTGGTTGCGCGGTTGCTGACTGGGGTGTCTGTTGGTTTAAAGCCGCCGCTCGAAACTCCTCTTGTTGATCTTGGTATGTCTGATGCAGATGCGCCAGCACATTGCAAAATTCGTCGGGCGGCATGTAGTTGACAGTGGCGAGATGGTCGCCCCACGGAGTCAGGAATGCGATGCTGGGCCAGCCGTCCTGGTTGTAGCGGGCGTCGATGTCGGGACGCTGGGCGTTCTCAACTCTAATGGGGATGAAATAGGCGTTTAGAAGGGTGATGGTCTCGTCGTTGGACAGCGTGGTCTCGTCCATGCCCTGGCAGAAGCCGCACCAGAAAGCCCCGATGTACAGCATGACGAGTTTGTCCTGCTGTTGAGCTGCGTCGAACGCTTCCTGCCCCCACTCACGCCAGTTGACGAGATTGGCCTTGTTGGGATTCGGCGAGAATCGGAACATTCTGGCGGCTAGCTCAGGCCGTTGGACTCGCGGACGCCTGCCACTGCTTCGAGTATTCCTTCAGGGTCTTCCAGCGTCATCTCCATCAGGCCGACCTCTTCCTCGTAAGTATCGGCGTCAATCTGAGATTTGATAATTTCCTCAATGACGTGGTAAGCGGGAACGCCGAGGCCAGCGCCAGCTAGCGGGCCGGCCCAGGTGGGGTCGCCTTCGGTCACGGTCATGGCGAACAGCTTGCTGCTGTCGGCGGTCGGAGTGCCGAGGACCACGATCAGGTTGTCGGTGCCGACACGCTGGGCGGTCCGCTTGATCAGTTCTTGACCTTCCAGGTCAAGCGCGCCTGCGGACGTTCAAACGAAGCATGACGTGAACTCGATCACCACTTCCGCCCCTGCGCTCTTGACGCACTCCACGATGGAGTTGCCCTGAACTCCGTCGCGCTCTCCCAGAGCGATAACTTTCTTGCCCTTAAGATCCATCTGGTCAGCCTCCGTAGCCGTCTTGGAGTCGAATCGTTCGACTATTATATGACATTTGGCATCGTCACCTGGACGGGTTGCGCTCCAGTATGAAGGAGAACCCGTCGGACATCTGAGTCATCTTGCCCAGGAACAGGCTACCTTTGGCGATGAACATGACCCTTTGGATGTCTCCGCTGGTCAGTCCATCTGTGGCATGTCCCAAGAATGGGATGGCAGAGGCGATGTGCCCCTGAGTGGATGAGAACCCCGGCATGCCGTGTTTCTGAGAAAAATTTTGCAATTCGTCTCTCTTAATTTCGTTGGCCTGCACCGCCAATCCCGCGATCAAACGATAGTTGCGCTCGGTCACGTCGCCCGCTCCCGACGGTTCGGTGATTTCGGGATTCTGTAGCTCGATGGCGTACTTGTCGATGTCTCCGAACTTCAGGCCCACCCTGTCCAACGGATCGGTAATCAGAGTGCGAGTGATCGCCCTCAAAGATGAGCCTGCGCCTATGTTGTGACCGCCAATGGAGTCCAACCGAATGACGGGACTCTCGCCATCGTCGGCTCCGATGATGACGGCGAACGACGCCAAAACATCTTCGATTATGGGCTGGTCGGCGTTCAGGTGCCCCTGGTAGTTCATGCCCAGTTTTGCCAGCGAGCATCCGCCGACCACCGCCACCTGGTCGTACAATCCGGCGCTGACCATTGTGCTTGCCAAAACCAGAGCGTGGACTGGAGCGCAGCAGAAGGCTTTGACATCCGAGCCTGTGGAATTTTCGAGTCCACACATCTCGCCGACGGCCTTTGCCATGTTCCCGCCGCCCCGTTGGAACGAGTCTCCGACAGCTTCCTCGCCGGTGTTCAAAATGTACTGGACTCCGGCGGGGTCGAAACCGCCATCGCTCAGGAGAGTGCGTAGGGCCATTGTTGCCGTCGCTTTGCACGCAAGGTTTTCGAGCAGAACGTGGGCGGACAGCGCTTCGTCTTCTTCGGCGCCGTTGACGCACCCGACAAGACGACCATCTCTGAGAAACAGAGGCATTGCGCTTTCATTGGCGGACTGCTCTTCGATAATCGAGTATGAATGGCCCTCGCTCAGCTTTTCCATGTCGGTTGGTTGAATGAGAGGGTGCGATTCGAGCGCGGCTTTCGATTCTCGGACAAAACTTTCTTCAAGCCACACCGAGTCGAAAACGTCGGAGATTTTTAGCATCCCGAGTAATTCCGCTTCCGGCATGATATCGCCGTGTCGTTGGCGACGCTCTGATGTCCCGTTGTGCTGGAACCAGGGGCGGTCAATGTCGCGGAGTTGGTCTGGGAAAATATCTCCCAGGTAAGCTCGATTCGGAGGGTAGCCCACCGCATTCTCAAACGTACGCAGGTGAGAGGCGATGTCCTCCGTCACGCTTGGAGTTCTCGAAATGTCCACAGACGGCTTGTGACCGTTTCTCACCAGACCTGGCGCATGGGCCAAGAAGTATCGGACGCCCATTATCACCGGATGTCGATTGCCAAGCGTGATCGTGTTCAAATAACCTGGACCTCGTGTCTTTTGAGTTTCACAGTGTCAATGTGCTGGGGGCGAACACCTGCTCTGGTTCGACTTTCTCAGGAATCACCTGCTGATCAACACAGAATTGAATGAACGCTTCCAACGCGGGCATGCTTGATACTAGACCGTAAGGCAGGGGATCGTCGCCGACGATTTCTGTAACATCCATGAGGGCTTTGTCTGCCGAGTTCATGTCATCTCTATTCGAGCGGACACTTTCGAGGTATGTCCGCTTGGCGGCTGTGAACATTGTGAATAATTCCTTCGCAAGCCACGGGTTTGCTTCGAGGACGTCGTTCCTGACGACGATTGAATGATTGATCGGATAGATTCCGGTGTTCCCAAAATACTCGGCTCCGGCGGCACGGGCGTCGGGAATCAGGGGTTGAATGTCCGGAGAGTCAGAGGCGGGAGCGCCGATCGCCGCGTCGATTTCCCCAGATGCGAGCATAGCGCGAAGATCACCGCTATCCGCAGTTTCGACATTGGAGGGCGCGACGTACTCGGCCACATGCTCATCGCCCGACAACACCCAAGTCACCTGATCCAGATCCACGCCATAGACTGAATTCAGGATTCCGCGAACCCAGACTCCTGTGGTCACGGTGTAGCCTCGGACTCCGACTCTTCGGCCTTCCAGATCAGTGGGCGACTGGATTCCAGAGTTGGTGTTGTAAGAGATTGCATCTTGATGAAATCCGCGCGTCAGAAATATCGGAATAGCCGTAAATGCCTGACGGTACACCCTGGAGCAGAGATACGTCGAGAACGCCATCTCGGAAACGTCGAACTCCAGTCCGCGCACCATGCGTCGGAAAATTGCTGTGACGGGATTAACCTCAACATGGTCGAACTCGAAATATTTTGAACTTAGACTGCCGTCCTTCAGAGCGTTGGTGTGGCCGTAGTTGCCAAAGGCGGTTTGTAACGTCAATTCTGGCATTGGGTCCTCAGGAGATCAGAATTTAGGAAGCCGATGGGAGGCGGCCGCCATAGACCTTTCGAGCGTTGCCATCGTAAATCTTCTGGCGGTCCTCGTCACTCGGCCAGTCGATGGCGTCGAATAGGGAGCAGACATCCTCGAAGGAGCGTCCGGTTTGAGGGTCGATGGCGTTGACCGCGCCGAATATCTCGGTGGCGAACAGCACGTTATCGACGCTCACCCGCTTGATGAGCATCTCCATCGACTCCTGGTCGTAAATCGCCATGTCCCAATACACACGGCGGGCGGCATCCTCGAAAGGTTCCAGTCCCAGCATGACATGACTGCCCCTGTGCCTCGACCACTGATAGGGGATGGCCCCGCCGCCGTGAGGGATGATTATCTTGAGGTTGGGGAAATCTTGGAACACACGTGAGCTTAGAATCTCAACTCCGGCGGAGTGATGCTGGGCGATGTAGTGGGATGCGGTTACATGATGGGCCGGGTTGAACGTAGAACTGGCGTGGATGGTGCCTGGCAAGTCGAACTCGGTCATCTTATCCCATAGTGGATACCACCAATCTTCTTTCATTGAGGGCGTGAAGGGATTGACGCTTCCAGGTATGTCCGGGTTGATGTTGCAAGACACGAATCCCATCTCAACGCACCGCTCCAACTCGTCCAGCCAATATTCGGGGTTGACGCCCGAGGACTGGGGAAGCTGGCAAACGGGACTGATTCTGTCGGGCCAGAGTTTGGCCGCTCGCGATATCAGGTCATTGCACGCCTCGGTCCAGTAACGGCTGTGCAGGTCCGAACCGAACTGATGGCCCATTGCCGAAGCCTGGGGAGAGAACATTAGCCTGTCGATGCCCCAATCGTCCATCCGTTTGAACTGGCCTTGAAGGGAGTGGGTCAACTCGTCGTCGCTTATCTGAAACCGCGCCCTGGCGGGCCGGGCGTAGGTCGAAATCTGCCTGCCACGATACGCCTGCAACTGGGGCGGCGCGCTGGTGTAGTGGGCGTGGGCGTCGATAATCATGTGTTCCCCTGCGGGAGCCGTCAGCAATCAGCCGTCAAAAACGAGGCGGTCAGGTTTCAGGCAATCTGATTTAGTGGGCGCAGTATATCAGAGGCGTGATGTGTTGTCCGTCCCGCACTTTGCCTGTTAGAATCGCCAGCGTTCCGAGTTGCGAAAATCCTCTTATCGAAGGAGCGGTCATGGCAAATTCTACCCGTCTTAACGGCGTAATCAGGGCTCTTGAGGAAGGCACAACTGCCTTCACGACTTTCAGCCCGGCCGACCCTGAGTCTGCGTCCGCGTTGAGTGGCACGAACTACGACGGCGTCGTGTTCGAGATGGAGCATGGCCCCTTCAACACTGTGGCCCTCAGAGACGCTCTCCAATACCTGTTGAGCAGGGGGCAGATTCTGAACGGCGGTACGCTTGCTCCGGCGGTCACTCCGATGGTGCGTATCCCTCCCAACGGCGGCGAGATGAACCAATGGATCGCGAAGCAAGTGCTGGACATAGGCGTCTATGGCATCATCTTTCCCCACATTAGCACCGTGGAGGAGGCATGGAACGCCGTTCGAGCCTGCCGATATCCTCGCATGCCTGAGAAGGAAGATTACGATCCTCCAGGGATTCGGGGAGACGCTCCCGTTCGCGCGGCGCGGTACTGGGGCTTGAGCCAGCAAGAATACTACGCCAAGGCCGACGTTTGGCCACTGGCTCCTGAAGGCGAAATCCTCGTCGTCATCCAGTGCGAAGATGTTCAGGCTATCGAGAATCTGCCATCCATCTTGAAAGAGGTTCCGGGCATCGGCGTAGTGCTGATCGGAGAGGGCGACTTGAGCCAAGAGCTTGGATACCCCCGACAGTACGACCATCCTGTGGTCGCCGACGCGATAAACTCGATCCTGGCCATCTGCAAGGAAAACAACGTTCCGTGCGGCCACCCCCATCCAGACACTCAGAACACGGCTAGACTC
>DCAW01000052.1:8428-13753 GCA_002313895.1 Dehalococcoidia bacterium UBA1123 | reverse complement strand
CGATGAGTCTTTGGCAGCCTAGTTTCTATGATTCGATAGTTTCAATGTGTCCGATTTTCCGGAAAGATACCAAAACAAAGATGATGAGGTAAAGACCAACGAAGGCGCCAACCGTAATGTAAGCCGAAAAAACCGAAACGCGATCCGCGATCAAGCCAAATCCAAGAGCCACAGGAATGTAAACAGTCATCTTAAGGAGGCTGATAAAGGATTCTCCCGTAGCTCGTTGGCCCGAAGAAAATTCTCTGTGAAGGTCGCTGGAAATCAGAGGGAACGAAACATAGTACGCTAGAAGAGGTAGAAAAATAAAAACTGCTCCGAAAGGAGATTTAAGCGCCCCTGTAAGAACGAACCCGCCACCGCTTACGAAGATCAAGAAAGTGTAGATTTTTCCTCGCGAGTAGCCCTTCAGCTTATGTGAGAATTTCGCAGATATAGCTTCGATACCATTTCCTACAGCGGCAAGATAACCGAAAACAAAAATCGGGATGCCTACACGCACAAAATACAACTGCCCATACTCATCGGCAAGATTTAGCGTCGCGCCAAGAATTACGGTCAAGAAGATCAGGTGGTAGATAAACGGATGCCGCCAGAGAAATCTTCCGGTTGAAACGATATGCTCCCAGTATGTCATCTCTTCAGTCGTTCTTTGGATTTCCGGCTCTCGTAGCGAAAGAGCGAGCAGCACGGCGATGAACGAAAATATCAAGGTGAGCCAGAACGGCGCCGCCAGGCCGTAGTAATCGGCAATCATTGCTCCGGCTATTCCTGCAACAATCGCGGCGATACTTTCGTAGAATATGGCATTCCCCAGCGTTTTCTCATAAGTTTCTTCCTTGCTCAATTCCAGCAACGTGTCATACAGAAACGAGGTGTCGGTGCCCGACTTGAGCGCAGAGCTTATCGATGCGGCAAAAGCGCCAATCATGAACAGGCTTATGTCTTGCGCGATCGCCCAAAGAAAAGTGTTCAGCATGAAAAATACGACGTTGATCGCAAGGACGTACTTTCGGCTCCAGCGATCAGAGATTGCGCCCGACGGAATCTCAAAAATCAGCAAAAATACAGCAAAGACTATTTCGACCTGGACCATGTCAGTTACAGACAGCCCCCGGGATTCCATCAAAATCTTGTCTATCGAGTAATAGAGGACAAAGCCCTCAAATACTTTGAAGAGATAAAACTTCCAAATGTTCAATTGAAGACTAGTGTCTGTCATTTTTCTTGATTTCTTCACTCGGAGAGCATGGAAACAAAGTCGAGATGAGGCAACTGTAAATGAAGAGTCTATCTGAAAATGGATATCGTTGGGTGAACACGTTCTTCCATCATGAGATAGGATTGGGCCGCCACAACTATTTGAAAAGCGCCATCTAATCATGAATTTTTCAGGAGGCCGTATAATGAATGAACAAAAGCCGAGGCTTGCGGGGAAGGTAGCCATCGTAACCGGCGCCGGGGCGTCCGGGGAGGTCATGGGCAATGGCAAAGCCACGGCCATCCTCTTTGCGCGAGAGGGAGCGAAGGTCCTGCTGGTCGATAATCAAAAAGACCGCGCCGCCCAAACTTTGGATACGATCACTTCCGAGGGAGGCGAGGCATCGGTGTTCACTGCCGATGTCAGCCGGGCCGACGACTGCGAGGCGATGGTTCAGGCTGCTGTCCAAAAATACGGACGCCTCGACATCCTCCACAACAACGTCGGCATCGGAGGGTCTGGCACCGTGCTTGAAGTGACCGAGGAAGACTGGGACCGTGTGATGACGGTCAACGTGAAATCCATGATGCTGACATCCAAGTTCGCCATCCCGCAGATGGTTTCGTCCGGCGGCGGAGGCTCCATAGTCAACATCTCGTCGATCTCGGCGGTCCGGCCTAGGGGTCTGACAGCTTACAGTGTTTCAAAGGGCGGAGTCATAGCTCTGACCCAGGCGATGGCGATTGACCACGCGCCAGACGGAGTTCGAGTCAACTGCATCATGCCGGGGCCGGTTTACACCTCGATGGTGGCTCGTAACATGACCGAGGAACGTCGCGAGACTCGTCGGGAGGCTTCGCCCCTAGGCGTCGAAGGTTCGGGTTGGGACATCGGATATGCCGGGTTGTTTTTGGCGTCTGACGAGGCCCGATGGATAACTGGCGTCATCCTGCCGGTCGATGGCGGAGTAACGATAGCCAGCCCTTCGAGGTAACTTTTAACAATCAGCTTTCAGCCGTCGATTAGTGTGTCATTCTGAGACCGCAGTCGAAGAATCTGGTCGTCCTTAGGCACCGGCTGTTCTTCAAGCGGTCAGATGTGTTTCACTCCGTTGAGCATGACGACAAAAGGATTCGTAAGTTTCTCAATCCCCCGCCGATGCGACGCCAATTGCTGGCGTCGATCGCGCTTCGGGCGAAAGCGAATTCTCCCAGTCGGGAATAAGCATCTTGTGAGAGGGTTCCAGCGTGAGAATCATCAGCACGCCCACAAAACTGAACGCCATCGACAGGGCCAATATCGGGCCGTATGAACCTGTGACGTAGATGACGAGGCCAGCCAGACCTGTGGCTATGGCGTGTCCCATTAGGGCACCCATCATCTGGAAGCCGTAGGTTGTGGCTATAGGCCCCTCGCCGAAATACTGGCGATTAACCACCATGTAGGCAGACATCTCGCCGCCGAACCCGATGCCGAACAAGACACCAAAAACGTAGAACATCCAGACATCTGACGCCCAGAATAGAGCGAGCACCGTGATTCCCTGGACGAAAAGCGCCAGAATCATGATCCGCTTGCCGCCGAACCGTTCCGCCATTATTGGGGTTCCGAACCGACTACCGACGCTGAACAGCGAAATCAGGCTGAGGATCGCGGCGGCGGTCACCAGACTAATCCCCTCTTGCACGGCGATGGGCACAGAGTAGATGAGTATGATGCCGTGCCCCGCGCACCCGAGCCCATGTATCAGCGGAAGGTTCCAGAAAGCCCTGGTGCTACGCACGTGTTTGTTGAATACTTTGATTCTCAGTTTCTCAATCGCGTCTGGCCTTATGATCTCCGTCGGGTCATCGGGTCGAGTTCCGTAAGGTTCGATCTGAATATCAGAAGGCCTGTTTCGGAAAAACATCGACAGCGCAAGCACGATGCCGCCGCCCACCAGTCCGATGCTCCAGAAAGTGCCCTGCCAGCCCAACGAGCCTATGAGGTAGCTGATCAACAGCGCCATGATCGCGGTCCCGACTCCTCCGGCGCCCCATAGAATTCCCACGCCCAACCCCAGGTTTCGTCTGAACCACAGATTCACCGCTGCCATCAAAGGCACCATCGAGATGGATTGCGTCAGGGACAGCAAGACCCCGAATGTGACAAAGAAGTGCCAGGGCTGAGTGATGATCCCCAGCAACAGCATGCTCACGCCGTAAAGCGCGCCGCCGAAGATCATCATGTTGCGGGCGCCGTAGCGGTCCCCAAGCCAGCCGCTGATCGGGGCGAAGGCCGCGCTGACCAGGTAATACACCATCAATGCCGCGCCGATGGTTCCTACGCTCCATCCGAATCCGCCGTCGGCAGTGGTAAGCGGAGTGACGACCACTCCGGCGGCCATGCCAATGGAACTGCCGATGATCTGCACTAAGGCCAGTATCCCCACGATTACCCAGCTATAGTGAATGCCGAAGGGAAGACGTGTCGCGATTGTGCTCAACGTTGGCGTTGCGGATAGGGCCACGGGGTTCACTTCCTTCTAAATTTCGCTTGACGCTATTATGCGGTATTTGGGGGCTTATTTAATGAAGCGGGCATGCCAGAATTAACGATTGCCCCCACCAGGTATCGGCTGCGCTGGTCGTGTCCGTCAGGCTCGCCAGATGGGGAGCAAGATTAGGTTGGTTCGCGCTCAGAGAGTCTACCGTGGGGACCGAGCCATAACCAACCGTGCCGCTAACAATGGTGGCGGTCAGGCTTTGCTCTTTCTCGGCGGCATCCACGGAGACTGCCCACGCGCCAAAGAAAATGAACAGCGCGATTATCCCGAGTACGACAACCGCGAAGGACACCGGAACCGGCAAACTTCTCATATTCATATTAGCTCTGATCCTGTGTGTTGCTACGAGCAAGCTATGCCAATTATATGGCACCTGGGAAAATGTGTTGTTATTCTCGGTATTGACAGCTAATGTGAGACTCTTGGGGTTGCTATTCCGTCAGGATCGGAAGTTTGACTCAAAAAGCTGTGCCTGCTGTGTCGCTCTCGAACCCTACTTCACCCTGACACCGGACGGTGATGATGCGGCGCACCACGTCTAATCCGAGGCCCATTCCCTCACCTATGTCCTTTGTCGTGAAAAATGGATCAAAGATATGTCTTTGTATCTCCTGCGGGATACCTGAGCCGTTGTCGGGAATCTCCACAACGATGTTACCATCCTCTTGACGGGTTGAGATGATTATCGTTCCCTTGTTCCCAAGCGCGTCTATGGAGTTGTCCAACAAGTTCATCCAGACCTGGTTCAACTCGCTGCCAGGCGCCATGATGCGGGGGAGTTCCTGATCGAAAACACGAACTACTTCGATGCCCTGCTTCAGTCGGTTGCCCAGGATTGTAATGGTGTCCTCGATGCCTTGATGCACATCGACGTTCTGCCCGGCATCTCGATCCTTGAAGGAGAAGGATTTGGCGGCATTCACAAGCTTTGAAATGCTGGAGGCGCTCAGAACGATTGCTCCTGCCAAATCCTGGGCCGTGAACGACTTGGTCAACCATCTAATCGCGTCGCCCAATGTGTCTTTGGGCACTGTTGCGGCAATTTTCTCCAGGTCATCAGGTTGAATTCCCGCAGCAGCCTGGGTCCCGGAAAAGTCCCAGCCGTCTTCGACACCGTGGTCGTCTAGCCAGTCGAGCAACTCGCCTTCATGATTGCTCAACTCAAGGGTCGTGAAATTGGTCGCTTCTGAGGAGCGATTTTGAAGTATTCGGTCCCACTCTACCAGTGACCCTCAGAGTTGGTGGTCGATTCCGACCCGCGTCAGCTCGATCGTCGTTGACTGCAGGTCACCCAGGGATTCCAGCAGTTGGCTGGATGCCCTGCTTGCGGCGGCAGCAGGATTGTTCAACTCGTGGGCCAGTCCGGCAGGAAGTTCGCCCAGCGCCGCCATCTTGTCGGTCAGACGCAACTCTTCGTCCTGCTTGAGACGTTCGGTGATGTCCACGAAAGTGACCACGCACCCGACCATCTCTCCGTCGTGATCCACTGGGTACGACCAGTATTTAGCAGGAAAGTTTGTTCCGTCGGCCCAAAACATGATCTCATCGGTTACGTGAGACCCTTATGCTGTCCAGGAAT
>DCAW01000052.1:4740-8085 GCA_002313895.1 Dehalococcoidia bacterium UBA1123 | reverse complement strand
ATTCCTGGACAGCATAAGGGTCTCCGTTGGGTCTGGTATGATGGACCAAATCGTGCATGTGTTTGCCCAGAACATCGGCATCGCTTTCAAACCCCAAAAGTTTGAGACAGGACGGATTGGCGAGGGTGCAGTTTCCATCCATACCGGTCCCGGATATGCCTTCGCCGGTGGAGTTCAACAGCAGCGTGCCCAGGTCTTGGGCGCTGGCGGTATCGGCAGTGATGACCGCTCCACCTGCATGATCGTGGTGTTCGAAGTCGTGGGGGGACTGGTTTAGGTTAGACACTTGATCCATCCCAAAATACTCCGGCTATGGAGGTTGATTTACGGGTATTGATTCCGGGCGGTCTCATTCGACTCATTCCGCCTGCCGAATTGTTCAGAGCCGATTGTAACTGTGTACGCGTGGGCAGACAACGTTTAAGAATTGATATATGAATAAGGGGCCTACACAACTCTGCGCAGACTCCTCGTATTCACATTCGTCAGCTGTAGGCATTCAGCAACAATGGGACAGAAAGCTAATGGAGATTCGGCGCTGATTGTGCGAGCTCTCTGAAATGTTGATTGCACAATCGTCTACGCTGAAAAGTCTGAGTCTGAACCTCCTTTCGCTAGAAACAGAGCTGTATCTACCTTGGGTATGCGCGCCAATCTCAGAATTGTATTCCCAAGTGGCATCTTCGCAACCGACATGATTTCGCTTATCATTCTGCGCAGGCAATCCAGATTTGAGGCTATGCGGCCATGCGTTAGCCTCGCAACTGATCGTATTGGGTCCGTTGGCCTCCGCCAGATTCCATGAGCCTGGAACAAACACCGCCGTTCCAATAACAGTGCCAACTGCCGTGACCGCAACCAGCATCCGAATTCGCATCGTTATCGACATGTTCATCATTGCGCCTCTTTCTTTGTTTGGTTGGCCCATTGAATCACGCCATGTTCTGCTGAACCTGATAGAGTCCAAACTTGCGCCTGACGAAACGCTGACACCAACGCCGGTTACTGCATAATCGAACCGCCCCTTGCTCTCCTGTCTTTCCAGTGAGTTGCGACCGCCCCATCTTTACACTCCCATCACAATCATGTACGTTTCACACGCTTGAAACGAAATGCGGCGGGTCATGACCAACATCTCGCCCGCTACCGGAGGGAATTCTATGACTGGCGAAAAGCAGTATGACGTGATCATCGTGGGTGGCGGCAACGCCGCGCTCACGGCAGCCTTGGCCTCAGCAAATGAGGGCGCTAAGACATTAATGGTGGAGAAGGCCCCTGAATATCTGCGGGGCGGAAACTCCTACTTCACGGGCGGCCTGTTCAGGTTCGCCTACGAGGGCCTGGAGGATATTCTGGGCGTTCTGGATGAGATGTCCGAAGAGGAGCAGGCAGGCATAGACGTGGGGAGCTACAATCAGGCGGCCTTCTACTCCGACATCATGCGCGTGACCGAAGGTCTGTCCGACCCTCAACTCATCCAGACGCTGGTGGGACAATCCTACCCTACGATGAAATGGATGAAGGACGAGGGCGTTCCCTGGATTCTGGCGTACGGGCGCCAAGCGTTCCGCCACGAGGGGATTTTGCGATTCTGGGGTGGCCTCATTGTGGAGGCAGTGGGCGCGGGCAAAGGCCTTTCAGACAGCCTATTCGAGATTGTGGAGAAAAGGGGCGTGGACGTCCGATACGAGACCAAGGCGACAACCCTACGCACCGACAACCAGGGAAGAATCGTCGGACTGACCGTAAAAGATTCCAGCGGTTTTCAAGATCTGGATAGCGACTCGGTGATCTTGGCCTGCGGAGGATTTGAGGCCAACCCTGAGATGCGAACACGCTACCTGGGGCCGGGTTGGGAGCTGGCAAAGGTTCGCGGCACTCAGTTCAACACCGGCGACGGCATCCGGATGGCCCTGGACATCGGAGCGCAGTCCTTCGGCCACTGGAGCGGCTGTCACGCCGTCGCCTGGGACCTCAACGCCCCGCCCACCGGAGACCGAAACGTCGCAGACCTGTTCCAGAAGCATTCCTACCCCTTCGGCTTGATCGTGAACGTCGAGGGCAACCGGTTCGTCGATGAGGGGGCCGACTTCCGAAATTACACCTACGCCAAATATGGCAGGGAAATCCTGTTCCAGCCCCAGCGGGCCGCCTTCCAGATATTCGACCAGAAGACCAAGCACCTGCTGAGAGACGAATACAGCGTCGCCCAGGTGTCGATGGCCGAATCGAACACCATCGAGGGATTGGCCGAAGGTCTGGACATCGACAAAGACCAACTGGTAAAAACGATTGCCGAGTTCAACGGCGCCGTGCAGGAAGGCGAATTCAACCCCACAGTGCTGGACGGAAAGCACACCGAGGGCATCGAGCCGCCCAAGTCCAACTGGGCTTTGCCTATCGACGAGCCTCCGTACTTGGGTTACGCAGTCACCTGCGGCATAACATTCACCTTCGGCGGCCTCAAGATCAACGACACCACCCATGTTCTGGACACTGAGGACTATGCGATTCCGGGGCTATACGCGGCGGGCGAGCTAACTGGCGGGCTGTTCTACCACAACTACCCCGGCGGCTCCGGCCTGATGGCCGGAGCGGTGTTCGGGAAGATAGCCGGCGGAGAGGCAGCCCGATACGCTCTGAGCGGAGAGTGACAAAGGATGTCCCAGCCAGCTAGAGTTACCGCCCGGTCTTCCGGTTCCAGAGGTTACAAAAGGAGGGTGAACGGGTTGTAGTCGGCATCTTTGAGCTGACCGAGGATATCCCTGGCTTGCGACGAATCGGTGACGGACGTATATTCCGGTGCCGTTGTGAACGGATTCATAAGAGGGCTGCGCACCTGCACGACGTTACCTCCGGTCAGTTGGAAAAGCGGTGGGAAGTTACCCTGTTGGGCTACCGTAGCGGGGTCGGGCGCGTAGGTAAGCGCGGCATTGGGCTGGGTATGTCCTGTCCTGTACGCATTCCAGACCTCTCCAATCGAAACTTGGAGCGCGGCATTGATACTGTATTTGTTAGTGATGTTGTCGGTATCGAAGTACCGCTTGTCGCCAAAGGCCTTCCACTAGTTGCCTTGTTGATTTGCGACGTTGAGCCCGAGCGCGGAGTCTTCATCGCGCATGTATTTGGTTAGGAAGTTTCCTGTATATAAGGCGTAATTGTAGTGCAGAGCCTATCTTAGCGCTCGCAGGTGACCCGTGGAAAACATGTCCGAGAGGTAGTGGTCGGCCAACACGTTCATAGCGTACGCAGCGTTCAGGTCGGCGATATTCCCTCTGCTTGAAGCGACGATGGCTTGATTGACCGCAGTGCCGTGCGCGACCGTGTACGCTGTAGCGGCATCGC
>DCAW01000052.1:3938-4437 GCA_002313895.1 Dehalococcoidia bacterium UBA1123 | reverse complement strand
TGTAGCGGCATCGCCGAGGGCCAGGTGCCCCGGACTGTCTAAAAGAGAGATTGGTTCGCCTTCATCCAGAGGCTGTGACGCGAGCTAGCCTTTGATATTCATCCAGGGTTCGGCGAACCACCTTTCAAGCGACCCAGCGTCCCTCTCATCGATCCTGGTTAAAAAGGCAAGGGTCGAGTCGTCATGTGTTTCGCGATCCATGCTTCCTCCCAATTCATATTTCTCTTACATTTCCCAGACAACAATCAAAGGTTCCATAAACTCGTCATCGTGAGACAGCGCAAACTATATTCCTGCCTACTGAAGCTATCAATTGCCACAGACAGCATCAAGAGGATAAACGTCTCCGGCCAATATTGTTTTGCTCTTGATTGACCAAAACGCGCACTTCAGAGCAACTCCAACCTCAAAAGGGATATTTTGCCCATTACCTGTTCAGATATTCCGGCATGATTTAGTCATCAGAATACAATGCCTCGATTTGTGAGTGATTAATATG
>DCAW01000052.1:0-3564 GCA_002313895.1 Dehalococcoidia bacterium UBA1123 | reverse complement strand
GAGCAGCCAGTCATGGCTCGGCTGCCCTGAGAAATCCAGGATTGAACATTCGAAGCCATCTACCGCCACGTTGAGCGAAGCCGAAGCATCTAGTCGTGTGAGACGACCTCTGTTCAATGCCGACCAGATCCTTTGCGTAGGTTCAGAATGGACAATATCTGGACAAGAATTCCCTGCTGATTCGTCGGCTAAGTTGGCTCCAGTCAAAACTTGCTCAATGCGAGCGCTTATGTCATCGTGCTAGCCGCTTCGCCATGCGGTATCATCTCTATGAGGGACAAAACACTAGATCTGTCCCGAATTTGATGAACGAGCGCTCTCTCAAATAAGGAGATGGCGGCCACATGGGGGTATTGTCGATGGTGAAAGCATTCTCTGGACGGCTGGAGTCCGTGGTGGAGTCTCTTACGGACGCCCTTCCTCCGTATCGAACAGCCCAAGGAATTCTGGACGCCAAGGAGACCTGCGACGACGGCAAATTCTACATCCATGTCGCCGACTCCAGGATCGAGGTTGACGAAGCCACCTGCCAAATCCTGGAAATCGGAGAGATGCTCAAGGTCCGCTACACCCGAGGCACCCGCGCCATCAACATCGACCGCTACCTACCTCAGAACGGCGTGGAATGACATCACTCCCCAGACATTCCTAAACTTTTCGTGTCAGTTCATGCTATCCATGATTCGCAACGTCAATGTGAACCGCGCACCCTGCTCCGTGTTATCCGCAACAACTTCTCCCCGGTGCGCTATCACGATAGCCTGAACGATAGCCAATCCAAACCCGTTCCCGGTGTACGAAGAGGCGTTTCGCCCTCGATGGAACCGCTCGAACAGATGGGAAATATCCTCGTCGGGAATCCCGACGCCGGTGTCGGCCACAATCACGATGGCTTCAGTATCCATTGACCGGAGTGTCACCGACACCTCGCCTCCCGGAAGAGCGAATTTGATGGCGTTGTCGATAAGGTTGCCTAGCGCCTGACGCAATTGAGACTCGTTGGCCTGGACGGTCAAGGGTCGAGGCGGGATGTTCAGCGAGAACTCCAGTCCTGCCTGCTCTGCTCTGGATGCGAAGTTCTCGGCCGTCCTCAGAGGAGTGTCTGTTGAAATCGGCGATGTTTCGGCCAATGACCTCATCAGACATGTAGCCCATCATGCGCGTGAAACCTTGATTCACTTACTGAATTACACTTGAAGTATCCGAGATGACGACAGCTAGCCGAGTCTGATCCAGAGCGTTGGACATTGTCCAGAGATCGTTTGCGTTGCGAACGCCTGCTGGATGAGTCTGTTCTGCTTTGTCTTTTAGATGTTCGGATATGTGCATTGCTGAGTCAGCAGCTCATTCTTGGGTCCACCAAACCCCCCGTGCCACACTTCGATCAGGCTACTGCACGAACGCGCAAGCGGCCAATTTACTCTGTTGAAAGTTTCGTCCTTTTTAGGATGAAACCCTTCTCCCCGGATATACGCAGATCATTGGGCCTGGCGATGACGACTCCTGCGATGGTGTCTTCTTCCTTGCCTGCGTTGAATTTCCACGTAAGCTCGATAGTGTCTTGAGGCAGGTCGGTGGTGGCAAACTGTATCTCGTCGTACCTCAATCGCTCGACGACCCTTACCTTGCTCCCGACCCATTGATCGGAGCCTGCCACTGGTTCACTAAACCGCAGGGTCACGGCCTTCCCTTCTCTATCAATCAGCGCAGTCACACTGCGTTGATCTGTCTCGCTGGGAATCACCACAGAGCCCTCGTATTCGTCCCATTTCACATTGTCTGGCATTTGTACATTATCCTTTTTCCACTGTTCTCAAACATTCGACCATCAGGATAACCCAGTGAAGTGATATGGGACAACCTCTTCGTTTAGCTGCCTGCCTGCTCCTGGCGCAGCAAGCTTATCTCATCTCTCAGTATCCTGACCTCGGTTGCGAGTTCGAGGATCGCGTCACCGTGGGTCTGGTCGGACTTTTGCAACAGAGAAGCCAGGTTTGCCGTCAGCCCGCCAAAAAGCCTATTCCAACCAGCATCAGCGCCATCGCGATTGCGCGTCCTTTGGCTGTGACCGGCGTAATGTCACCGTAACCCACAGTTGTTACTGTCACTATCGCTCACCAGAGCGCGTCCTCGAACGAAGTTATCTGAGAGCTGGCGGTGGTCTCCACGGAAGTCACAATTGTGGCCGCGATGATGACCAGACCCATCGCATATACCAGGAGAAAGTCCACGGTCATCATCCTGCGAATGCCCATGACTCCCCTGAATCCAAACAGGAACACTCGGATGATCCGCAGAGGCCGGAACCACGGGACTAAAACCACTATTGCCTCTAGCCAGTGCCTGCGAATGTACTGAAGGCGATGCGGCGCCACGATAACCTTGAGTATCAAGTCAGCGGCAAATATCGGCCAGATGAATATCTCCAGTGTAAAAAACAACTGCTCCCTTGCATCAGGTAATTCCCAACATCTGGGGCCCACCAGCAGTGGGATGATGGCGAATGATAGGAGCAACAAAGGCAGTTCTGTGAGGTGTTCGATCCTGTTGAGGATCACCTCTCTTCGCTCAACGCTGGGGCTAATGGATTCAGGCGACGCGTTCATGAGGGGTCACTCCGAGTTTTCTAATGTTATCAGGTGTCAGGTTATCGGGCGCCAGGGCTCGTGGTTCCTGACCTCCTGACACCTGAAACCTTAAAACCTGATAACCTAAGATTCATACGAATCTGGAAGGCGGAATTGTATGTTCGTTGTTGGCACGGCGGGACATGTTGACCACGGGAAATCTACCCTGGTGCAGGCGCTAACTGGCATAGACCCGGACAGGCTCCAAGAGGAGAAGGACCGGGGCATGACCATCGACCTCGGATTCGCATGGCTCCGACTTCCCGGCGGGAACGAGGTCTCTATCGTTGATGTTCCGGGGCACGAGCGTTTCGTAAACAACATGCTGGCCGGAGTCGGAGGCATCGACCTCGCCCTGCTGGTTGTGGCCGCCGACGAGTCGGTGATGCCCCAGACCCGCGAGCATCTGGCCATCCTGGACCTGCTTCAGATACCGCGCGGCCTTGTCGCCCTCACCAAGACAGACCTCGTTGAGAAGGACTGGCTGGAGCTTGTGACAGCAGACGTCGAGGAGGTTCTGAAAAGCACAAAGCTGGAAGGCTCTCAGATCATCCCCGTGTCTGCCATGAACGGGGACGGCCTGCCGGAGCTTATAGCCGCGATTGAGGGCATGCTGACTGAGACGACGCCCAAGAAGGACGTCGCCCGTCCGCGATTGCCAATAGACCGCTCATTCACTATCACAGGCTTTGGAACCGTGGTCACCGGAACGCTGGTTGACGGCTCTCTGGAAGTCGGCCAAGAGGTGGAGTTGGCCGTGTCGGGCCGCACCACCCGCATCCGAGGGCTTCAGACTCACCGACAAAAAGAAGAACTGGCCGAGCCGGGAACTCGTGTGGCTGCTAACCTCATCGGCGTCCCTCACGAGGAGATTCACAGAGGCGAAGTGCTGACCATCCCCGGATGGCTCAAGCCCACCACAGCCTTCGATGTTCAC
>DCAW01000152.1:7266-8432 GCA_002313895.1 Dehalococcoidia bacterium UBA1123 | reverse complement strand
AACTGCCAAAGCCATCAACGTGCCGGTTGCCCTCATCCGTGGAATGCCATACCAGCCAGACGTTGGTTCGACCGCTTCGCTTCTCCGAGACCGCACACGCGATATGTTCAGATAGCCAGCAACCTTCGCGGTGTATCGGACTGGCCAAGCAAGTTTTGCTCAAAATCCCCAGCGAATAGTCTATTTCGCCGGTCGGCGGTTGATTCATATAATTGACACGACAAACGCCGGTTCATATACTGTCTAGACGTCGCGATTAATCGAAATGGGGACGGCATGGAAGGCACGAGACTACGGATTTTGGAGCATCTCCAACAGGAGAATCAGACCGTTGGCGGCTTGGCGACCATCATGGGATTGGCGCCCGCCACCGTGCGACGTCACCTCGACATCCTACAGCGCGACCACCTCGTCAATTTCATAGAAGTTCGGAAGAAGACCGGACGCCCCGAATACTCATTCCGCCTGACCGAGGAAGGTCAGGAATCTCTGCCCAAATCCTACGATCTCATGTTGAAATTGATGGTTGACGAAATGGGCGACCTGAGCCAGGAAGATATGAATGGCATGGACGGCCAACAAGTGCTACGTATGGTGTTTCAACGCATGTCTGCCAAGGCTGCGGAACGATTCTCCGGCGACATGACATTGCTCAACATCGATGAACGCGTTGCCGGACTCCTCGGCGCTCTGAGCAATAACCACTTCGAACCGGTGGCCCAGAACGTTGACGGCATGTTCCAGATAAAACTCCAGAACTGTCCCTTCAGATCTGTGGCGATGACCAACAATGCTGTCTGCGACTTCGATGCCAATATGATATCCACCGGCATGGGCGTCAGCATGACACAGATTTCCTGCATATCGGAAGGCCAGCCCTGCTGTGTTTACCAATCCGTTGAGCCGATGACGGTTGACCTCGGAGTCTGACCCGGTTCCAGGCCCTCAACAGCGTCTCTCACCGCCCTCAGGTTTTCCGCTGGCGTCTCCGGAGGCGCCGCGCACGCAGGACCCACCATCCAGCCGCTGCCTTCGATCATCTCTGCCGTCCAGCTAACCTCTTCTGCCACTTCTTCAGGCCTGCCTGTTGCCAGCGTTCCGTGGTGCGACAACCCGCCAATAACTGCTTTGCCCGTCAGCTTTGCGCCCTCCAACAGCCACACATT
>DCAW01000152.1:4892-6876 GCA_002313895.1 Dehalococcoidia bacterium UBA1123 | reverse complement strand
GCCCCCGCAAACATGGAATACATTAAACTCCGCGCCCTTCGCGGCCTCCAGCACTCTCAGATCATACGGGCGGCCAAGAATCGCATATTCATCATCCGA
This sequence comes from Dehalococcoidia bacterium UBA1123, assembly GCA_002313895.1. Taxonomy (GTDB): domain Bacteria; phylum Chloroflexota; class Dehalococcoidia; order Lucifugimonadales; family UBA1123; genus UBA1123. Next base: position 6,777 of record DCAW01000152.1, on the reverse strand, counting down.
GAGCCGATCATAAGAAGCCCAACGTGTGGTGGCGAAAAACATCCCCGCAGCCCCTCGGCTCATTACCTCGGCGACGAACGCGGTCAGCGTCTCTGTGATCGCATCCAACGCTGACGCCAGGGCATCCGGTGCATCCTCGATCAATCGCGACATGGCATCCGCACTCCCGGCCAACTGCGCCGCCACGGCGAGCGGTGTGAACAGCGTCATCAACAACGGAACTTCTCCGTCTGCCGTTGCCGCAATAAGCTCAAGAGCTTTAAGCTGTTCTCCGAGCGCGCCAATAGTCGGGTCGAGGTGTTCAATCCTTCCCCAGTCCTCCGGCGATTTTACGGGCCAATCAACAATCTCGTGACCCTGGGTGTCTGAATCGCTGAATCGCATATTCAATCCCCAGTCCTCGGCGTGGTAACTGGCTCTGGGGTTGATCTTCATGAAATCCCAGTCGAACTGGTTCTGAAACCCCAGCATTGCGTCAGCCAGGCCTTGCGCCGTCGTCTCCTGACCGTAAAAATGTCTCCAAATGCTCACGGGAGGCCGATCAATGGCGCTTCCGGTAAGCGACGCTCTCACTCTCTCCCCATGGGTCATCTGGTCTACCATTTTCGACTCCTGGCAAATTGCGTTTAAGGGACAATCTGAAAACATTCTGACATCGGGAGAGCAAAAAGGGAAGAAATCTAGTTAAAAGAAAAGCCACCGGCTGATTGGTTGAGCCAGGGGCAAGCGGCAAAGGAGATAATATATTTATATCATCGCTTTGGACGGACGGCAACGCCTCAAGGTCACCACAAGGCATACGTTCGGTATAGATTTGGGAAGCATATGCCGCCGTGCGATTTTCCATGCACGATTGGCCCGATTCCTACGCAGGAACTTGAACGCTAGACATTCAACTCCAGGATGTACAGACCGCCCGCGAATCGGTCGATCGCGTACACAAGCCCATTTTCGTCAACGTAAACATCGTTGATGTTGATCCCCTTCTCTTCATGGGCCTCCTCCGGCACGAAATACGCAACCTCCTCTGGCCTGAACGGGTCGCTGATGTCATGAACCCTGAGACCGCCGTTGAAGTATGTCCCAAATATCAGAGTGTCCGATGAAAACGACGTCGGAAGGGGTTGGTTCTCGTGGAGGTTGTGCGCCCCGAACCTGCCCTTGCGTCCAAGATATTCGTCCGCCGGCGGCAGAGGCAGGGTGCTGATAATCACCGGATTCGATTCGTCCCGAATGTCCATGATCCACACCAATTTTGGATGGTCAGAGCCGTCCTCTCTCACTGACTCATCCGACACCACCATCAAGTCCCTGTCGAACAAAGGCAAAGCAGTATGGGTGAATCCGGGGAACGGAGGATGATAGTCCACCCTGCTCAACATCGAGGGGTTGGACAGGTCAGATATGTCAACAATGATCGCTCCACCGTCGATGTATCCCATATATGCCCTATCCGGGTGGTCTGGATAAACGTTGACGTTGTGAAGCCTGAAGCCGGTGTCAATGGCCTGCCGCTCCGGCGCCGCTTTAGAATCGCCGACCCGCGTCCCAGGCAGCCACCATCGTCCGGCTTCTTCGGGCTTTTCTGGGTTGCTCATATCGACGATCATGTGGAACTGATCGTCTTTTTGATTCCCTGGCTGGAAGTCTCCGGCGCCGGTGGTCACGTGAGCGTACTTGCCGTCAACGAACCAAAGACAGTGCGCCCCTCTGGAATACGGCCCGCTGGTGTCAAAATGAGAGATTTGCCGCGGATTTTCAGGATCGCTGATGTCGTAAGTCCCAAACCCTGCGGGCTTCAGTCCGGGTCGTGAGGTCTGATACGCGACCAACAGCAAATCCTCATACACCGTCAGAGAGTTGGATCGAACGTCGCTGTGGGGCA
>DCAW01000152.1:0-4567 GCA_002313895.1 Dehalococcoidia bacterium UBA1123 | reverse complement strand
GTCGGTCTGAACCACCATCTTCGGATTCTTCGGATCAGTGACGTCCACCGAGGTGAAATCCTTCGGCGCCTGCTCATGGGCGATATACATGATGCGCCGACCGTCGGACGTCGTCTGGAGCCCAATGCCCTCACCGCCGTTCCCAAACCCGTTAAGCTTATGTTGGGAAATCAGTGTCAAATTTTTGGATTCAGCGCTGCGGTTGTTCATATAATTCACCTTGCAGAAAGTTCAGAAAATTGTGGAATAAAACCGGACACGCGGAACGTACGCGAAATCAAGAACATTCGCAAGAAGATGCGCTGAATCACACCGACGAACAGCGCCAAAAAAACCTGATCCTCAAAATCCTCAGGAAGCCAACACTGACAGGTCTTCAAGATCGCGAGAGCGCTCCTGAGAGCGCTCCTGAAGGAACGCCAATCCCTTGCGTGTGTCGCTGGCTATCTTTGCCTTGTCGGACACTTTCAGCCGCACCTTGAAAAGCCAGTACGTGAACTCTTTCTGCTCCGTTAAGGTGAACGAGTCGATCTCAGGCAGGGAGCGTTCCTCTCGATAGGATTCCAACAGTTCGGTCATAGTGGTGCGATAGATGCGGAAGTGCGACTCATCCGAATGGTCCACGTGATATCGGCGACCACTGGCATAGAACCGCTTTTCGATCTCGGCTGTCACCGCCTGGAGCAATGACGACTCCACTTCGACACCGTAGAAGTAATTCAAAAACCCTCGATGCTTTTCTGCGCCCAGCAGGTCTTTGAAATCCTCCATGTTGAAGTAACTTGGCAACTGGCCTCTGAACAACAGCTCTTCCAGTTCGTCAGACGGAATCAGGCCTTCCACTTCGTAACTGAGCCGCTGGGCCAGCGCAAGCCAATCAAAAGCCTCGCCGCCGATGAAATAGTTGAACCGCGCGCGCTTGAAGGTCTCCTCCGGTACAGACCATAGCGAGATGGCCTTCAGCAACGCCGGCGGCCAATCGTCGCCATCAAGAAGCGCTGTGCGGAGATGCTCGATGGCTTCCCGCTCTGCCGTGCCCTGTATTGTCCGTTTTTCAGGCATGGGCAGCCGACTTAATGCTTCGCTCGGATTTGTCCATCGCCAACCACGCGCCAAACTGCTTCGCATCCAGCGTGTTTAATATGTGCTTCGCCTCGCACCATCCTCTGCGCGCCTGACGGGCTCCGTGATCCAAGTTTCGCAGAGATTCAGTCATGTGCGCGTCCGTTGAGATGACAAGCATCGCGCCCAACTCTCTCGCCCTCGCGATGTGGATGTCTTTCAGGTCCAACCGCTCCAGCGAACCGTTAATCTCAAGCACAGTTCCGGTGTCCGCCGCCGCCCTGAATATCGCCTCGTAGTCTGCTTCAATTGGTTTTCGCTCGCCGATCAGTCGTGTGCTGAGATGACCAATAGCCGACACATACGGATTCTTCATCGCGGCGATAACTCGCTCCGTCATCACAGCCGCGTCTTGGCCCATCGCCGAATGCACCGACGCTACCACCCAATCAAGCTCTTTTAGTATTTCATCTGCGTAATCAAGCGAACCGTCAGCCCGAATATCCATCTCCGTGCCGCAAAACACCCGAATCCCGCCAACCGCCGCCTCGACCTCCCTGACCAAAGCCATGTGACCCTTGAGTCGTTCGATGCTCAGACCGTTGGCGATCCCACGCCCGACCGAGTGATCAGTCATCGCGATGTACTCCAGCCCCCGCGCCTTCGCAGCCTCCACCATCGTCTCCATAGGGTCGCGTCCATCGCTCCAGTCTGTGTGGGCGTGAAGGTCGCCTTTGAGATCGGAAACATCCACCAATTTCGGGATATTCCCCGCCAGCGCCGCGCTCACTTCCGATTCGCCCATCCGAATCTCCGGCGGCACGAACTGCATTCCCAGACGATCGTACAGCGACTCTTCATCGACAAACGTTTCCAAATCACCGGTCTCGACGTCCTTCAGCCCATACTCGTTTAGCGAGAGGCCCAGGCTGTTGGCCCGGTCTCTGAGCATGACATTATGCTGAAGATTTCCCGTGAAATACTGGAGCATCGCGCCCAACTGATCCGCGGGCGTCACCCTCATGTCAACTTGCAAACCCGATTTCAAGACCACCGAAGTTTTCGCGCCGCCGTGTCCCAGAACGTCAGCGACATCGGGAAGCTCGGCCAGTGTGTTCAACGCTTTGTCACCGTCCTCAGTAACGCAGATCAGATCGACATCGCCGATCGTTTCCTCAAAACGACGGAGGCTTCCACAAACAATCAACTGGCTGATGCCAGGACAACCCTCTCTGAGCGAATTTGTCAATTGCCGCGTCACGCTCATCGCTCTGGCGATGGGCACGCGGTCGCTCTTGGAGCGGGCAAACTTAATACTCTTGCGAATGTTCTCGGCGCTCTTCTTTCCCAAACGGGGCAGCGCGGCCAGAGAGCCATCATCAACAACCGCCTCCAGTTGGTCAACCGTCGTGACGCCCAGTTCCTTCCAAACGCGCACAGTCGTCTTCGGCCCTAGGCCCGGAATTTGCATAAGATCCAGGATCCCCGGTGGAAACTCGTCCTTAAGCCTCACCAGGTACTGGAGAGCGCCCGTGTTCACCAACTCGCTGATTTTCTCAGAAATCGCCTTGCCAATGCCTGGAATCTCGGTCAGATCCTCGTCGTTTCTCACCATCGCGTCCACCTCAGTTGGAAGACGCTCGATGGTTCTGGAGGCGCGTTGATAGGCGCGAATCGTGAACGACTTCTCACCCTTCATCTCCAGCAACCCGGAGATGCGCTCGAACACTTCGGCTATTTCGCCATTCGTCATATGTTGTCAGTTCCCAATCATCGCTATCTGAAGCGCCCGGGACATCTAGGCCCCGTGGCAGCGTTTATACTTCTTGCCGGACCCGCACGGACACTGCTGATTCCGTCCGATCTTCTGGCCTGCGGGAACGGCCTCGCGCCTTCGAGGGTCCATCACCTTGGCCATGACGGTTTCCTTCTTTGGCGCACCCGGTCTCCCTGCCTGTCCATTTCTTCCGTTGGCCTGTCGGCCGCCTTTCGGAGCCACGGAAATTCGCGCGTTAAACAGCGTGTGAACGATGTCATGCTCAATCTTAGCCTGAAGACCTTGGAACTGCTCGTGGCCCTCCTTCTTGTACATAACCAGAGGATCGCGCTGTCCGAAGGCGTGCAGGCCGATTCCTTGCCGAAGATTCTCCATAGACGTCAAGTGCTGTACCCAGTTGGCGTCCACGGACCGCAGCATCAGCCATCGCTCAGCCTCTCGCATCGCCTCTGGCGTGAGTTCGTGCTCAATCTGGTCATATACCTGTCGAGAGTGGGCTGCCAATCGGTCTCGCACGCCATCGATGCCGAGCGCCTCAAGCTGATCCCAATCTGTCAGGTCTTCTGGGAGAGGCACAACCGTTCCAATTTCGGTGACGAATGCATCCACATCCCAATTATCCGAATTGCGGTCAGAGAGATACTCCTCGCCGATAGCACTCAACTCTGAATCGACCATCTCCTCGATGTTGGCTCTGAGGTCTGCTCCAGCAAGAATCTTGTCCCGCTCTGCATAGATTACATCGCGGTGAGTGTTCACCACGTCGTCATACTCAACCAGGTGCTTTCGCATGTCGAAGTGATGGGCTTCGACCTTCACCTGCGCGTTCTCGATCGACTTGTTTATCATCTTGTTTTCGATGGCAACGCTTTCGTCTATCCCAGCCCAGTCCATCACCGCCCGAATGCGGTCGCCGCCGAACCGCCGCATCAACTCGTCATCTAGAGCTACGTAGAATCGAGAGCTCCCCGGATCGCCCTGACGACCAGCGCGACCCCGCAACTGATTGTCAATTCGCCGGGCTTCGTGACGCTCGGTGCCGATGATCCTCAGCCCGCCGCTAGCAACAACCTGATCGTGTTCTCGCTGCCACTCTTCCGGCGACTGATCGCCAACATCCGGGTTTCCTCCCAGAACAATGTCAGTCCCGCGACCGGCCATGTTGGTCGCGACAGTCACCGCTCCCGGTTTTCCAGCCTGGGCAACAATGCTCGCTTCCCGGTCGTGCTGCTTGGCGTTTAGAACATCGTGAGGAACGCCCCTGCGTTTCAGCATTTCACTGAGCATCTCCGACAGGTCGATGTCAGTGGTCCCGACCAGCACTGGTTGGCCTTGCTTATGCCGTTCTTCGATCTCCTCAACCACCGCGTTATACTTCGCCTTCTGGTCTCGATACACCAAGTCAGACTGGTCATCTCGAACCATTGGTTGGTTGGTGGGTACTACCACGACCTCCTGTTTGTAAATCTTGAAAAATTCCTCCGCTTCCGTCTCGGCTGTGCCGGTCATGCCAGACAGCTTCTTGTACAATCGGAAGTAGTTCTGAAGAGTGATTGTCGCGTATGTGATGGACTCGGCCTGAATCTTGACTGACTCCTTGGCCTCAAGAGCCTGATGAAGGCCATCCGAGAACCGGCGGCCCTCCATCATTCTACCCGTGAACTCGTCCACGATGATGACCTGGCCCTCCTGGACCACGTATTCCTTGTCTCGAATAAACAGCGTCTG
>DCAW01000055.1:1849-3882 GCA_002313895.1 Dehalococcoidia bacterium UBA1123 | reverse complement strand
TCCCAATTTGTCTCCTACGACTTGAGAAACTCGTTCTACGATCACGTCCAGCATCAGAGTTTCGGATTCCACGACCGCAACCACACTGGAAACCTCATGTCCAGAGCCATAACAGACACCGAGAACATCAGAATGTTCATCAATATGGGTCTGGTGAGAGGTCCGTACTTTTTAGGGTTGTTCGTCTTCGTTGCTGCGATTCTGATTCGCATGGACTGGCAATTGGGGCTGGTGAGCGTCGCCTTCATGCCTATTGTGATCGTCTACTCTGGAATGATTCGCATCAAAATGCGCGCGATATGGCTCGTCGTCCAGGAAAAAATGGCTGAAATGAGCACGGTCGTTCAGGAAAATTTCACTGGCGTTCAAGTAGTCAAAGCCTTCGCATCAGAGCCTTACGAAGAGGCGAAATTCGAAGAAAAGAATCGCGCGGTTGCTGACAATTACATCAAAGCTGAAAAAATGCGGGCCTCGTCAACGTCATTCATGCTGTTCACTTTCATGGTGGCGATGGGACTTATCCTCTGGTTTGGGGGCAATCGCGTAATTAACGACCGGATGACCACGGGCGAACTAGCACAGTTTATCTTTTACCTGCAAATCCTCCAGATGCCGGTGCGCATGTCCGGCTGGATTGTGAACGCATACGCCCGCGCTGCATCTGCGGGTGAGCGAATGTTCGAGATTTTAGACGCAAAATCTCCTGTCCAAGAAAACCCAGATGCCCTGGACATGAAACGGCCCAAAGGGCATGTGCGGTTCAACAATGTAGACTTCTCATACAACGAGCGGTCACGGGTGCTATCGAAGCTCAACTTGGATATTGAGCCTGGGAAAATAGTGGCCTTGCTTGGCCCGCCTGGAAGCGGCAAGACGAGTATTGTCAATCTTATTCCTCGTTTCTACGACGTCAACGGCGGTAGCATCACGATTGACGATATCGACATTCGGGACGCTACACTGAAATCGTTGCGGCAGAATATTGGAATCGTCCAGCAGGACGTCTTCCTGTTCACCACTACTGTCAGAGAGAACATCGCCTATGGAAACGTGAATGCATCTCAAGAAGAGATTGTTCGCGCCGCCAAAATTGCCCAGATGCACGAACACATCGAATCTCTACCGGACGGCTACGACACACAGATCGGTGAACGCGGGTCTACACTGTCCGGCGGCCAACGTCAAAGGATGTCGATCGCCCGCGCCGTGCTGCTCGACCCACCGGTGCTGATTCTGGACGACTCGACCTCCAGCGTTGACGCTCGAACCGAAGATCTGATTCGCCGCGCCATGGAGTCGGTCATGGAAGGCCGGACCACATTTGTTATCGCCCACAGACTGAGCACCGTTCATCGCGCAGACATAATTGTGGTCCTCAAAGACGGCGCCATTGTGGAACAGGGCACTCACCAGGAACTACTGACTCTTAAAGACGGCTTGTACCGTGAGATATACGAGCTTCAGCTTCGACCGCAGGAAGAAGTCATGCGCGAGATCGATGCTCCAGTGCTGACTGACGGCTCTCCTGTCGGCAACGACTGAATCTCCATATTTTAAGATAACCAAACCATGAACGTGAACCACGCGACTGTGTGTCGAGGTGTTCGAACTGAGGAGACAAAATTATGGGCATGTTTCACGGCGTAAGCCGGGGACACCCAGACGAAGAAGTATTTGGAGATGTTTATGACCAGCGGGTTGTTGCTCGTCTGTTGCCGTACATTTTGCCTTACAAAGTCCTGGCATCGGTGGCGGTCGTCGCCATGCTCATATACACCGGCACCCAGGTCGCGGTGCCGTGGATCATTAAGGTCGCTATCGATGAATACGTCTTCCTCAAAGATTTTGAGGGACTGACATGGATGTTCGCGCTATTCATAGGTATATCGCTCGTTAATTGGCTAGTGAATTACGTCCAACAGTTTGCTATGGAAAAAGTTGGACAGGGAGTTCTATTTAACCTCAGAGCGGACATGTTCGGTCATGTGCAAAAGCAGTCGATGGGGTTCTTTGACCGCACTGAAGTTGGAAGG
>DCAW01000055.1:0-1478 GCA_002313895.1 Dehalococcoidia bacterium UBA1123 | reverse complement strand
CTGGTAGTGATGACCTTGGGCGAGCTATTGAGCCTGCTCGGAATTGTCATTGCGTTGCTTCTGCTCAACTTCAAGCTTGGATTGATCACGATGAGCGTCCTGCCCGTGCTGACGTTGATAATGGTAGTATGGCAGCCATTCGCTCGAAAAGCGTTCATGTGGGTTCGCCGCGCCATATCCATCGTGAATGGTTCCCTGAACGAAAATATCACAGGCGTCAGAGTCGTGCAGTCCATGAACCGGCAAGAGCGCAACCTGATGTTGTTTGACGAGAAGAATGTCGACCACCGCGATGCCAACCTGTGGGCCAGCAAACTGTCTTCAGGCCTGTTGCCGGCGGTTGATATTCTGACCGCAGTTGCCATCGGTTTTGCTCTATTCTTCGGGGCCCGCATGATTGCGGGGAACGACCTGGCCCTAGGCACGTTGATTGCTTTCGTGTTGTACATCCAGCGATTCTTTGACCCCATCCGAAACCTGACCATGCAGTACACTCAGCTTCAACGCTCAATGGCCTCAGGCACTCGGATTTTCGACATGCTGGACTGGAAGCCTGATCTGGTTGACGCCAAAGACGCCAAACCCATTGGCTCCGTCAAAGGCGACATCGAAATGAAGAACGTCAGCTTCAGCTATGTTCCTGGCGAGGATGTCATCAAGGACATCAGTTTCCAAATCAAACCTGGCGAAGTGGTTGCTGTTGTCGGTCCAACGGGAGCTGGCAAGACGACACTGGTGTCGCTATTGTCGCGGTTCTACGACGTGGAAGATGGCCGAGGCGCAATCCTCGTTGACGGTCACGACATTCGCGCCGTCACGCGTAATTCACTCGCGTCACAAATGAGCATGGTGCTGCAGGAGCCGTTCTTGTTCTCAGGCTCCGTGCGGGAGAACATAAAATACAACCACACCAACGCGACCGATGAACAGATGATGAACGCCGCCAAAGCGGTCGACGCGCACGATTTCATTGAACGGCTCGACGAAGGCTACGACACCTTCTTAGCGGAACGCGGAATCAACCTCAGCGTGGGACAGCGCCAGTTGATCAGTTTCGCCCGCGCCATCGTCGCCGACCCGCGAATCCTGATACTCGACGAGGCCACTGCCAACATCGACAGCTACACAGAAATGATGATCCAACGAGCGCTTCTGAAGCTGCTAAAAGGGCGCACCGCAATCGTCATCGCTCACCGTCTGTCGACCATCCGGGGAGCGGACAAAATCATCGTTATGAATCTCGGAGAAGTCACAGAGGTAGGGAACCACGACGAATTGATAGCAATGGATGGCCTGTACGCCACCCTGTACCACATGAACTACGCCGCCATTGAGGAGTCACTTCCCGTCTCCGGCAACGGCCAAAGTTCTGACGGCGCCGCAAGCACCTAGAGTTCGGCATTCGCAAATCTCGATGTTTCATGGCGCCCGCCGCTTCGAGATTAGTCAGGCGCGACGGGCTGCGATCATAAACAAAA
>DCAW01000009.1:8885-9267 GCA_002313895.1 Dehalococcoidia bacterium UBA1123 | reverse complement strand
GCCGAAAGCTGATCGCTGACAGCTATCCAAGGGGGAAAATGATGAGTTCGTCAGATATAGCTAAGTTCAAACAGCAAATCATCGAGGCCGCTGACACGCTGGTGAGTTCGGGCGTGATGTCGCTGAGCCAGCATGGAAACATCAGCGCCAGAGTGACAGGCACCGACACATTTCTGCTGACCGCAGGCGGCTCGTTGGTTGACGTGCAGCCGGAGAACATCGCGCTGTTTCAACTAGACGGAACTCTGATCGACGGCGCGGCGGAGCCTACTGGAGCCGAGATCGTGGACATGCACGGCATCGTCTATCGTCTTCGATCTGATATGGGAGGCGCGGTGCATACCCACTCGCCAGCCGCAACCAGTTTTGCAGTAGCGTCAGT
>DCAW01000009.1:0-8595 GCA_002313895.1 Dehalococcoidia bacterium UBA1123 | reverse complement strand
CCAGCCGCAACCAGTTTTGCGGTGGCGTCCCAAGCCATACCGCTGATTTACGAGGCGCAGGCTCGATTCAACATGACCGACGGCGTGCCAATAGCTGCATACGGCCCCAGAGGTTCCAAAGAGTCGGTCGATAACATCGCCAAGGCCATCGAGGCGCACCCGAACATCGGCGGCGTTTTGCTGGAGAACCACGGCGTCCTGACCTTCGGCGCCAGCGCTCCACTTGCCGCCAGGGCCAACCTGATTATCGAGGAGGCGGCGATTCTGGGACTCAACGCCCGCGTGATAGGCGAGGCCAAGCCGATTCCGGCCCACATGATCGAGTACACTCAACAGAGGCGCGACCAGTTCTCCAGCGCCGGAGTCCAACGCGCCAACTGAGAATTTTTGTATTTTACGCACAGGTTATTAAGTCCAGACGTTCTACGTCTGAGGAGGATTTAACAAAATGGCGATGGAGAATCTGAAGCCCGGCCAAAGCGCAGAGCTTGACGTCGAGGTGACCAAAGACTTGACCACGAACCGAATGGGTAGAGAAGGCGCCGACGTGCTGTCCACTCCGGCCCTATTGGGTTTGATGGAGAACGCATCTATCAAGGCGTCTGACAAGTTCCTGCCTGAAGGGTATACTTCGGTTGGATATGCAGTCGACGGCCTTCGTCACATCGCACCTACCAACATCGGCGAGAAGGTGCAGGTCAAGTCAGTTCTGACAGGGATAGACCGCAACCGCCTGACCTACGAGATCGAGGCCTACGAGGGCGACAAGAAGATAGGCAACGCCATCCACAAGCGCGCTGTCATCCCCACCAACCCGGACGCATAGATGATGTGACATTTGAGTTTGTGTAAAGGCAGGTTGCAAACCCGCCCGCGCGTTGTGGAACCTCTCGCCTGCGTCAGCACAACCGACAGGTGTTTTATCTATGGCTTGCTGGGCAAACTCATCCGCCTCTGACGGAACGGGGTAGTCTGGAGACTAAGCGGGGAAGGTGAGGTCAACCAGCTTTTGCGCTCGTTCGGGTCTGACGCCAGACGCCTCCATGCATGCGCCCATCTCTGCCATTACGCGGGCCGGGTCTCGCCACAGGCTGTATTTTTTGAAAAGGTCTTCGTGCTCGATGCCCAAGCCGCGGGCGAACAGGCTCAGGTAGTGCTCAATCTCGATGGGAAACTTTTCCTCGTAGGCGCAAATCGTTCTTTGGCATCCGTGGTACAGAGTGGCGAAGGCGTCGATACCTTCATCCACTGCCGTGCTCAACTCACCTTCGACAATCTGTTCCCACACGTCCATTCCTGCCGCCTGCTGAGTGTTAGGAGAGCAGGAGATGCCCATACGAATGTCGGTCGCAACCTCGACGCACTCCATGCCTGGAACCGCCGAGAGAAGGGTGACGGCGGCGCGGGCCTCTTCGATTCGCTTTGGATGGGTCATGTGGGAGTGCAGGCCAACCTTCAAAGGGACGTCTTTAACGAAGTTCATTTCTTCAAGATGGTCGACCAGGAATTCAGTGAAGTGTTGGGTCTTGAACGAGGTCTCAACCTCAAACACCTCGTCGTAGTAAGAGATGCAAGAGGGGCACCACATTGCCACGATCTTGGGTTGATAACGCTCCATGTACCGTATCGCGTTCGTGCCGATTGTTTCCGCCAACTCGATGTCACCGTTTCGGTTATGAACGATACCGCAGCAGTACGCCGGCCCTCCGACAGCCACGTAGTCGACGCCTAGCAAGTCGAGGATGTCCGTGGCGGTTTTGATCATGTGCGAGGTTCGTAGAACGTTGCAGCCCAGATACAAAACTACGTCATGAGGCTCGGCTTCGGCTTCGATGGGCGGAACGGCGTTCCAGGTGCGGTCCTCGGGCTTTGTGGTGAGGTCGTGAGTGTCCCGCATCTCTCGGAAGTAGGCGCCGTAGTCGAACTTTGATTTGTTTCGGCTAGTGGGTTTGTTTGGCATGTTGGCCCTTTCGGGAAACAGGATGTCAGTTGTCAGGATGAGATCATATCATTACTGGGGCCTGTCTCGCTCGCCGAGTCACAGATCCCCGCATCATGTATGGACGTTTTGCATGATTGACTCGATAATACGTGTATAGTTGAACTGAGCGATGCAATATGTGCCGCGCTAAAAACCGACAACATACGCCAGACACCACACGAAAGCGTGACCATGCCTAACAAAGTGCTTGTGGTAGAGGACGAGGCGAACCTGCTGGTGGCCCTGAAGTACAATTTGAACTCCGAGGGCTATGACGTGTTCACCGCAGAGGACGGCGAGGCCGGGCTGGCTCTAGCTCGTCGGGAAAAGCCCGATGTGGTGATTTTGGACGTCATGCTGCCCAAGTTGGATGGCTTCGAGGTCTGCCGCATCCTGCGTAGAGAGTCGGATGTCCGGATAATTATGCTCACGGCCCGAGGCGAGGAGATAGATCGAGTGGTCGGCCTGGAACTGGGCGCAGACGATTATGTGACCAAGCCGTTCAGCAATAGGGAACTGATGGCCCGTGTTCGCAATATGTTGAGACGCTCCACCAGTGACGGTCCAAGCGCTTCGTCCGGCGCCGAAACTCTAGCCTCTGGCGACCTGGTTGTCGACCTGACCGGCCATACGGTCACACTGCAAGACCAACCGTTGGACGTCAAACCCAGAGAATTCAGCCTCCTGGCTCTGCTGGTCGCCAACAAGGGCAGGGCGTTCACGCGAGACCAGATTCTTGAGCGTTTGTGGGGTCACGACTACATAGGCGACACTCGCACAGTCGATGTTCACATTCGTTGGCTGAGGGAGAAGATCGAACCAGACCCCGCGACGCCGCAACGCATCAAGACAATTCGAGGCGTCGGCTATCGTTTCGACGGATGAGACTGTCCAAGACACCCCAGGGGCGAATCACTCTGATATATGTGACCGTTGTCGTGTCGGTAATCATTGCGTTCGCCATCTATCTCGTAGGGTTTGTCAGTGATTCCAGCGTGGCCGATTTGGAAGAACGGTTGGAGCGGCAGGCCCTGTTGGTGCGAGACCTGACAGAGGGGCTATTTGACGATTCACCTGACCAAGCTCGGATTCAGTCCGCCAGCGTCCTGGCAGCCGAGTTTTCTGAGATGAGGGTTACGGTGTTCGCCGCAGAAGGGACTGTATTGGCCGATGTCGGAAACTCCCCGGGCGCGCCGGTTGCCTCCGCCAGCGCTCCAGAGGTTGTTTCGGCGCTGAACTCCGGCAAGAGCGTCAGCGCTCGCGTAGAAACTACGGGCGGCCAGGAGCACGCGTTCGTCGCCGTTCCCATAATTTTTAACGGAGAGACGGTGGGAGTGGCTCGCGCGTCCCGGACGACATCAGAAATCGACAGCCAGAATGTATCCCTCGTGATTGGGATCATCTTTTCGTCTGCCATTGTCTTGATACTCTCTGTCGGGCTGGCTTACTTTCTGGCTCAGAGCGCCTCTCGATCAATGGAGGCGGCAGCGGATGGCGCTCGCAGGTTTGCCAACGGCGACCTCAATTACCGCATGGACACCAGTTCCTATCCAGGGGCTGAGGAACTAGCTGAGGCTTTCAATCAGATGGCCTCAACTATCACAGATCAAATACGCAATCTGACCACCGAGAGCAACCACCTGTCCGTGATCCTGGACACGATGGCGGACGGCGTCATTGTCGTCAACTCGAATGGTCAGGTCGAGTTAATGAACCTGTCCGCTGAATGGATGTTGGAATCTCCGAACCGTGAGGCCGACCGGATCCAACTGGCAGAGGTCGTGCGAGACCATGAGATACTTCAACTGGTCTCTGAGGCGAGAGCGACTCGTCAGACACGTCAGGCGGAGTTGGAACTCGTCCATCGCCGTCGATTCCTCAACGTCATCGCCACGCCTCTGTCAGAAGGCAGTGACGAAGGCGTTCTGCTGACCCTCCAAGACGTGACCAGACTGTGGCAGGTCGAAACCACACGCAGAGAGTTCGTCAGCAACGTGTCCCACGAGCTTCGCAGTCCTCTGGCTGCTATCAGAGCCATGACCGAGACCCTTCAAGACGGCGCTCTGAACGATACTGACGCGGCGCAGGATTTCCTGACACGCATTCTCAATGACACCCAGCGCATGACCACAATGGTCAACGAACTTCTGGAGCTTTCCCGATTGGAAAGCGGGCAGGCGCCCATACATTTGGCTCCGGTGAGTCTGGAATCGGTTGTCGCGGAGATCGAATCGAGATTCGACGTGAGTCCTGACCACGAACGCCTGAAGCTGGAAACCAATGTGCCTGACGGAATTCCATTGGTTATGGGCGAAGCTGACAAGCTCAACCAGGTGTTGGCGAATCTGGTGGAGAATGCCGTCAAGGTCACCGGCGACGGCGGACTCATCTCAATATCCGCAAACGCAACCGACCGATGGGTGGAGGTCAAAGTGAGCGATAACGGTATCGGAATCGCTCGTGAGCATCTTCCCCATGTGTTCGAGAGATTTTACAAGGTGGACCGCTCCCGGCGAGATGGCGGGACAGGGTTGGGCCTTGCTATTGCGAAGCATCTGGTTCAGGCTCATGGCGGCGACATCAAAGTCGAAAGCGTCGAGGGCGAAGGCAGCGCATTTAGCTTCACATTGCCACGGGCTTCATGAGCATGTGGGAAGCGGTCCTCCTGGGATTCGTTCAAGGCGTCACCGAGTGGCTGCCCGTTAGCTCCGAGGGTGTCATAACCGCCGTCCACGCCTTCGCTTTCGACAACGAGGTCGCAGACTCAGTCGCATTCGCTCTCTGGCTCCATCTGGGGACGGTGTTCTCGGCGCTGGTGGCCTTGAGACGGGAAATCGTGGGCGTAGTTGGAGATACTCTGCGGAATCCTTTGCGTCCCACTCGAATGGCGATTTATCTGGTGGCGGCGACGCTGATAAGCGGCGCCGTTGGGTTTCCATTGCTTATGGGGATTGACGAACTATCGGGAGGCATAGGTGCCGCGGCGATGGCCGTCGTCGGCGCGTTGATGCTAGTGACCGGCGGGCTACAGCTGCGACGAAAACAAGGCGGGAACCGCACTCGTGAAGACGTGACACTGCTGGACGCCGCGCTGACCGGCATCGCTCAGGGGCTGTCCACGTTGCCTGGATTGAGCAGGTCCGGGCTGACGGTGTCTGCGCTCCTGGCCCGGCAGGTGGACCGGCGCGAGGCATTGGTGCTTAGCTTCCTCCTCAGCATTCCAGCCAGCCTGGGCGCGGGGTTGTACTCAGCCTACGATGGCGAGATATACACCTCCGGATCGGCAATCGTGGCTGTGGTCGTGGCTGCTGCTGTGGGTTTCGTGACAATACGCGCCCTGATGACCGTGGCTGAACGAGTCAACTTCGGCCTGTTCGTTGTCGTTGTTGGTCTCAGCATCATCGGTGGCGCGCTGTGGCAGGGATTGAGCTAAAGCCCCACATCACATCTCGAACCTTAACGCACCGTTAACAAGACGTTGACCACGGTGTACCCTGCGCTCGATAGACTCAAGTAGATTCAATATGAATTTACTTTCTTCAAACTCACTGAATTTCCAACTGACGTTGTGGCTGATTGCATTCTCAACCCTCACTCTCCTGTTGGCTGGATGCGCCGAATCAAATGCTGACTCTGATCCCAACTCCCCCGGACTCACAGGCTCAATCGAGATAAACGGCTCCAGTACAGGCTGTGTATCGTTCGCGCTCTGGCCGTTGAGCCGGAGGTCATTCTGATGGACGAACCTGCCTTCGCGCTGGACGCGATAGCCACCCTCGCCATCGAGGAGCTAATTCGTGAGTTGAGACAAGATTACTCAATTGTTATAGTGACCCACAATATGCAGCAGGTGGCGCGTGTTTCCGACGAGACCGCTTTTCTGATGGTGGGAGATGACAGGGCGGGCTACTTGGTCAAGCATGGCCCTAGAGACGAGCGAACCGAACCCTGTATCACCGGCCGGTTCAGCTAAGCATCCACCGAACTCAAGCAGAACGGAAATATTGATGCCTCGCACCGATTTCGATATAGACCTCGGATCCTCAGCCGAGGTTTTGCCGGACGATGATATTATCGTTCGGAAACGCTTTGATTTGGAGGAATGGTGTATCGACCTGATAGCCACTCAACGGCCCCTGGCCGGTGACCTGAGAATCCTCATCACAACGCTGCATATATCTGTTGAGCTTGGGAGGATTGGCGACTATGCCGAGGGGATCGCGAAGATAAGCATCGTGATGGGTGACGAGCCTCCGTTGAAGTCGCTTGCCGACATCCCTCGCATGGCAGAAAAAGCTACTGACATGCTACGATGCAGCCTCGATGCCCTCGTCAATCGGGACGTTGTCTCCGCCGCGGCGGTCTGCAACGATGATGACGAGGTTGACGCTCTGTATGATCAAGTCTGCCGCGAGCTGCTCACTTACATGATGGCCGACCCAGGCGCCATCCGGCGGGCCACCTATCTGCTGTGGATCGCCCATGACCTGGAGCGGATCGCCGACCGCGCCACAAACATCGCCGAGTGCGTGACATACATGGTAACTGGCAAGCTTTCTGGCGCCAACCGAGAAACCGTGACGTCAGGCATAGTCACTCACTACCCCACCCGCACAGACTGAGGTTGAGCTAATGGTAGGGGAGGGTTTGAAACCCTCCCCTACGCTCACAATCGACGTCCGCTACTCCTCTCGGGGCTTGGAGCGTGGGCCGAATGGCTCTGGTTGGAAGGGTCCGTCTCGAACTCCGAGGAAGCCGCGCATCCCGTTCTCCATCGCGGCCTCAAGCATCTCACGACGGTTGAAGTCGGGACGCTGGGAGGAGTGAGCTATGGCGGATAGCAGCCAGTTGTTGGTAAGCGCCTCGCGCAAGCCCATCGCCTGGAGGCCGAGGGTCGCGATGTACTTGTTTGTTGCGACCGTCTCCGGCGAAATCATTGAGATGCGCTCGGCGATTCTGAACGCCTCTTGCATCATGGCATCTTTGTCAGGGAACACTTCGTTCAAAAGACCGATGCGGTGGGCTTCCTTGGCGTCCACATGGTCGCCTGTCAGCGAGTATCGGAGGGAATTTTTGTAGCCGGCCAACAGCGTCCACAGGAAGCTGGTGTTGGAGATCATGCGGACCTCCGGCTGGCCGAAGGTGGCGTCCTCCGAAGCGAACGTCATGTCGCAGGTGAGGGCCAGCCATGTGCCTCCGCCCATGCACCAGCCATGCACACAGGCGATAACCGGCTTGGACAACTCCAGAATGTGGGTCTGGTTTTTGACCATCTTGCGATCGTTTTTGAACCACCGGGAGATGTGCTCGGCGGCGTTCTGGCCCTCTTCCATCATGGTGTCCAGGTTCATTCCGCCCGCATTCCTCGCTGAGCCGATGTCATAGCCCGACGAGAACGCCCTGCCTGCGCCGGTGATGATGATAACGCGGGCATCGTCGTCGTCATCGGCAACGTCGAGCGCGTCGTGAATCTCCTCCTCCATGCCTTCGCCGATGGCGTTTAGCGTTTCGGGCCGGTTGAGCGTGATGAGTCGAATCGGGCCTTTTTCTTCATAAAGAATCGTCTTGTAATCTGTCATGTAACCCTCCGATATATTTTGAGATCAGACTTGATTGGTTGGCCTGCCGTCGGATCGAGCGCTCAGTCGGCGTCGCCATACCACCAGAATTATAAACGCAGCCGTCAATAACGCCATCGCTCCGAACGTGGCGTTGGGCAACGTTACCAAAGGGTTTCCTGTGCCAACCGTCGCCTTGAACAAGCCTGCGACAAGTCCGCCGTCGTCTTCCACAACGACAATCGTTGGGTAGAAAACTCTGTCGGCATTGTACACGTGGGAGCCAGATATGGTCCCTACACTCTGATTGACGGCCTCAGTCTCGTGAACTCCGTCGCCCCAGATCACAACCGCCGAGTGGGTGTCGAGAATTCCGACATCGCCGAAGGTCGCGGGGGCTAAGGTCAGCGTCTCGCCTTTGTCCACGTTCTGGTCGGCGCCTACAGTCAGCGTCGGATTAACGTTGTTGACTACAAGCTGGAAGGAGTCCGGTGTGTGACGCCGTGAAATTGTCGATCACAGTGACCTTGACCGTGAGCGGACTATCCTCGTCGTCTTTATACAGATGGGAGGCGACAACCGACCCCGAGGTCGCAGACTCTGTAACCGTGGCCGTGCTGGTCGTGCCATCTCCCCAGTCAACAATTGCTGTGTGAGTGTCGGACGTATTTGGGTCGATGAAGGTTGACTGCGTCAGTGTCAGATTTGTGCCTTCGTTCATCGTGACGTTCGGCCCTGCTTCGACCACCGGCGCCTAGTTGGATAACGTGAAGGATGCGCTAAACGATTTCTGGTTGCCTGCGCTATCTTTTGCTGTCACCGCTACTGTATGTGTGCCACTGTTTAGCCCTGAAGGCTTGTGACGGAATATTTTCTCGTCCGTCCTGGTGAGGGGGCCCTTGATGTCTGAGTTGTTCAGCGTTGCAGAGACAATTGAAGTTGTGGCATGCGTGTCGTAATTGGTAGTCACGTTTGATGTGTTCGTCGTAGGGACGTTGCTGGAATTAAGCCCATACCTCTTGCCTTCATCACCGAGGTCAATAACAAGATTCCTGC
>DCAW01000053.1 GCA_002313895.1 Dehalococcoidia bacterium UBA1123 | reverse complement strand
CGCATGGATGTTTTGAATTCCATGGCCAGGTATTTTTTGGAACACCGCTGTGGGCTGGCTCAGTAGGAAGGGATATTGTCAGCCCAATAACTAAGATTTCACCCGGCGAATGGTCTGACACCGTCAATACGGTTCACGAGGCGGCTTGCTGACTGCCAAACCCATTGATTTTAACCAACGGACTCGAGGAGGGCACAATGCCCTCTTTTTTATTTTCTGGAAACTACTGGCCTCCAGGCGGCAAAACTACGAACACTCGTGCGAATCATTAGGTAAGCACACCTATGCACCTAGATGTCTCCTTCCTAGTTTGAGTACTGGCATCCGGCCAGAGTAGGTGCAAACTCGAATGTCCCCAAGGGGTGTGGCATGTAAGCTGAATCCAAGCGCTAGAGGGAGCCGATCATGACAGGAATCAAATCTGTCGAACCCAGGCACAGACACGAGGAGGGGAACCGATGTTTAATCGCCTGAATCACAACCAATTTGCCAGGAACATTCTGGATGGAGCCAGTGGGGCTATCGTTCGCGACTCGACCTGCCACTCCAGCCAGTTTGTTGTGTTGTCGCTTCGACGATCTCCCCGCGGTCATTGGGCCAGAACAGATTGAAATGACCCCGGCCGCAGACGGCGCTCACGCCGTCGAACCCCAACTTTGAAACATAGGTTATAAACATGCAGAACAACCTCATCGAGCAACTTATGGACATCGGAGAACCTTCGGGCCAACGCCGATTCGCCGGGAGCCAGACGGCTCTGATGGACCCAGCGGCGGTTCCGAAGTTCTCGAATCCGAGCATATCGACGTGCCAGGCCACGGAAGTTTCGACGTTTGTGGCGACCAGGGCGATGTGATCTATCCGCTCTATCGACAGTTTTTGCCCTCCGGAAGGGGACTGGCGTTCTGATGTCATTCGACTCCACCATATTTAACTTCAGGCGATGCTATTGTTAAGCCGAGTCTATCATTTGGCAAAGCGCGTCTATAGTAATCGACGCAGGTAACTGACTTCTACCGACTACGCAGACAGTGAAACGGGTGATCGCTTTGCACATGGATTTCGTGTCGCGGCTGGGCTTAGGTTAAATTGTGATAACGAACCGCCTGTCGGCCCAGAGATTCATTTTAACCACAATTTAGCGCAGCAACTGTCGGCCAGCAGACAGACGGCCTGTTTGTCCAAAGGGAATCGACAGAGTGAAATTCTGTATGCTCGATGATACGATGCTCGCAATAGTCAAAATCCCAGATAATAGCGCAACTCGAAAAGAGGATGGAATATGAAACTCGCATTGCAATACGAGATGCAAAGGCCCAGCCTGGACGACCACAAAGTGCTGACCGAAACGATGGAGCAGTGCATTCTTGCCGATGAGGTGGGGTTCGATTACCTGTGGTTCGTCGAGCATCATTTTCTAACAGGATTCTCAGCGTCGCCGGCGCCAGACCTAGTGTTTGCGGCGCTGAGCCAACGCACCAAACGGATACGGCTGGGGCTGGGGGTCGTGATCCTGCCATACCATCACCCCAATCGGGTGGCTGAGCGAGTTGCGATGCTGGATCATCTCTCAGAGGGCCGTGTCGATTTCGGCACAGGGCGGTCGGCCCCTTATGAGCTTACCGGCATGGGAATTGACCCTCGTGACAGTCGGGATATGTGGGAAGAGTCTCTTAGCATGATCCCCAAGATATGGGAGTCGGACTGGTTCTCTTGGGAAGGTAAATTCTGGAACGTCCCGGAAAGGCAGGTTCTTCCAAAGCCGTATCAGGACCCGCACCCGCCGATCTGGGTAGCTGCGCTCCAGCCCGCCACCTACGAGATAGCCGCCTCCAAGGGAATCGGTGTTCTGGCATTTGGCTCCAGCGCGCCCTCCGCGCTAGAACCGTATATCAAGGCTTACAAGGAGAACGTGAAAAAGGCCAACCCGGTGGGCGCATTCGTCAACGACCAGTGGGCCAACTCCACGCTAGGCATATGCCTGGAGGATAACAACGAAGCCAGAGAATTGGGCGCCGCATCGCTCAAAAACTTCTTCGGCCCCGATAGGCCGTACATCCAGGGCCAGAAGGACGTTTACACTCGACTGCTGGAGCAGTGGGGCGGAGTGCCGGATCATTTGGCTCAGAATTTCTCTCGTTACACGCAGACGGAAGGGCAGGAGGAGGAAGTCGAAGACTCGCTTGATTTCTCTGGCGGCGAGGCCATCGCGCACAAGGCATGGTCAGACCTGGATGCCGACACCCTGAGCGACCGGGCCGTCGTCATCGCCGGCGATCCGGACAGCTGCATCGCGGCTCTTAAAAAACACGAAGCAACCGGGATCGACCAGATGATGATAATGATGCAAACTGAGACGATCCCCCATGAGAAGGTCATGGAGTCGATAGAGTTGTTCGGCAAGTACGTGATTCCAGAGTTCCAGTAGGGATTAACTTCAGTGAGGAGTCGGGATGTGCCGCGCGCCAAGATCAAAATTCGTAACGACAATCGACCCGAGTAAGAGGCGTTTCTTGAAGAGTCACTATATGAGTTCAACTCCGAAACGACGGGAATCTATGACGGCGAACTCCTCAACGCGTCAATAGAAAATGAGGCCGGCGCCGTTGTCGCGGCGTTAAATGGCCATACCTGGGGCGGCTGTTGTGAAGTTCTTAACCTCTGGGTGCACGAAGACTTGAGAGGCGCCGGTGTTGGTTCCGCATTGATGCAGGCTGCAGAACAAGAGGCGGTTGGTAGAGGCTGTGACCAGATTGTCCTGTGGACGCATAGTTTTCAGGCTCCAAAGTTCTACGAAAAACTGGGATTTCAGAGAGTGGCTCCGATACCCGAGTATCCCATCGGTCACGAGAGTATTATTTACATCAAGCATCTGACGTAACTAGTGCGGGTTGTAATCCAGTCTGGTCGCCCCATTAATTGCATAAAGTATCGGAGATGACATGGACTGGGGATTCAAAGATTCGGTTGCGCTGGTGACTGGCGGCAACTCTGGTATTTGACGAAGCATTGCGGTCCACCTGGCCGAAGCTGGAGCTGTGGTCCTATTAGTTGCGCGAGACCCGGTAAAGGGGGAGGCGGTGGTTCAGGAGATTGCAGGACTCGGAGGGCAGTCCGAGTTTTTTTTGGTTGATCTGGGTGACCACGATGCCGTAAAAGCCCTGATGGAAGACGTTGACGGAAAATACGGAGCGCTTAACGTTCTGGTCAACTGCGCCGGAGGCAGCGAACGCAATCAGGGTATCAACGAGGCCAGTTCTGTGATGCAGCGCTGGACCCAGATGTCTGGAGGCAACTTCCTGAGCGCCTATCTGGTGACGACCTACGCCTTGCCGATCATGCGCCGGACAGGCGGGGCCGTAGTGAACGTTTCATCGACGGCCACACTGCATGGTAACTACGGACTTTACGGCGCGATGAAGTCCGGGCTCGAAGGGCTGACCCGGAGCATGGCAATGGAGTGTGCCCCTCTGGGCATTCGGGTCAACGCAGTCAGCCCCGGGTGGGTAAAAACGGCTTTTACGGCGGCAAACTCCGACGACCCGGCCCATATCACGTGGGAGACTACCGCTTCACTGTTGGGCCGAATGGGAAGCGTGGATGAAATCGCGATGCCAGCGCTTTTTTTCGCGTCTCACCATGCATCATTTATTACCGGGACCACGCTGGTTGTTGACGGTGGGATGTCGATTGTCGATGCGACTGCAAAGAATATTCACGCCCGAGAACTATAATTGCCAAGGATGGATCACTCGGCCAAAGGTCAGGATGAAATAGACGGCCCGTTCGGGGCGTCCAGCGTTTATCTCACTCGTCGGACGAGGATATTGGGCGTCATGGGCTTTTCAATAAATTCGGCGCCGGTTCTGGCAGATCCCTGGGGTAACCTGACATATAGACAACTTTGGCTTCAGGGTGTACCGGCCTGAACTTGTCAGCCAATTCCCTGCCGTCTATCAATCGCATAACTATGTCAGTGAGTAGCAGGTCAATCGATTCGTTCGCCCTGCTCTGGCGATTCGCATGGCCTCGGCCCGCGATGGCTTGTCCCCTGCCCCTCAAACACTTCGACGGACAGCGACCTGACCAGCGGTTCGTCTTCCACAAGCAAGATGGTCGCGTCCCCTCTGGGCCAGAACCCCTCTTCGTCTCGTCGTGGCGCAGACGACGGTTCTTCATCGACTCTGGGGAGGAAAATTCTGAAGGCAGTTCCCGCACTCAAGCTTCTATCAACGGCGATGTGCCCTCCGCTTTGCGTCACGATTCCGTAGCAGGTGGACAGCTCCAACACTGTATCTTCTCCCACGTTTTTGGTGATATAGGACGGCCCGAACATATGCTCCTGGACGTCCTGAGTCATGCCGATCCCGGTGTCGCTGACGGCCAGGACTACGTAGTCCCCGGGGCGCAGACCTGAGTATAGTCGGACGAATCCTCCCTCAACCGTAGTATTGAAAGTCTCTATGGTCAGCCGGCCACCGTTCGACATGGCATCGCGCGCGTTGACGACCAGGTTCATGAGAACCTGTTCGATTTGGCCTGCGTCGGCCTTGACTGTGCCAAGGTCGGGCGAAGTCACTGCCACCAGTTCAACATCTTCGCCGATCAGTCTGCGCAGCATGCTATCGAGTTCGATTACCAGATCATTGAGATTCAGAGCTACAGGCACTACCACCTGACGCCTGGAGAAGGCCAAAAGCTGTTTTGTCAGAGCGCCGGCGCGGTCAGCCGTAGCCCTGACTTCCCTGATGTACTTTCGTGTTTAATCGGGCTGCGATTGATCCATAGATGCCAATTGAGCATATCCGCCAATGGCGGTCAGGAGATTGTTGAAATCGTGGGCGACACCGCCTGCCAATTGCCTGATGGTCTCCATTTTCTGGGATTGCGCCAACTGCAGTTCCACAAGCTTGCGCTCTTTGATGTCCACAATTGTGGTTTGATGCGCTACCGCTTCCCCATTATCATCTAGAATTTGTTGAACGGAAAGACTGCCCAAAACTGCTTGCCGTCGGCGCGTAGATACTCAAGTTCAACAGAGGAGCGGCCGCCCGCTTCGCCAAGGACGTCCCGTGCTTTTTCTATGCGGTTTGGAGTGTCGGCGTATAGGGCCATCACGGGTCCGCCGACCAGTTCTTCTAGCCCGTAGCCGAACAGATCTGAAGCTCGATCGTTAGCCTGCGCGATGATGCCGGCGGCGTAGGTCGAAATATAGGCGATTGGTGCGTCGTGATATCGCTGTCTGTATTGTGTTTCGTTTTCTCGCAGCCCCAATTGATTTCGCTGATTTTCGGCGAATATCTTTGCGTTGGCCATTGCGCCTGCCATCTGATTTGCGACTCGCTCAGCCAGTTCCAGGTCAGTCTCTTCATAAGCGTCTGCATCGAAATTTTGCCAGCGGATGATACCGATGGCTCGATCATCGGCGATCATTGGGGCCGCAAGAACGGATCATACGCCAGCTCGAAAACTCGAAGTCGATCGAGGAAACAGTTTTATGCTCTCTTCGACGTCATCAACGCTCATGGCGCATCCTCCTTGCTGGATTGTGTTTGTTTGCTCATCCAGCACGATACGCCACCTCTCTCATTCTC
>DCAW01000116.1 GCA_002313895.1 Dehalococcoidia bacterium UBA1123 | reverse complement strand
ATGAGGCTGTTGCTATTCATCTTCGCCTACAACCTGGCTAACTTTGTGAGACGGCTTGGGTTTCCTGAGTCCAACAAGACCTGATCTATGACAAGCGTTTAGACAAAACTCATCAAGACAGGCTGACGAATGGTGCGCCATGCCAGAAGTCTTGTGTTCCAGCTTGCCGAAGTGATGGCCAGGAGGGCTATGTTCGATAAAATTCTGGAAAGGACTGCGAGGCTGAGACCTGGGTAGCCATTCATCGACGAGCGTAGATTCAAGAAAGTATCGAGAATACCCTGGGCACAGTGTGCAACTCAAGGCAGGCGATTTGGTCTGAAACGCCCGTTTAGAAACTTTCCAAATCGATCGGCACTCCAATTTCTCTGGATGAGATGAATTTTGAGTGCGGTTTGCGGCATTTGACAACTTCAGAATGTCGCCAAATCTTTTGCGCGATCTCAGGAAAGCAAGGTTATCCAGGGACACGATGGCATCTGGTAAATATCGGTTTCAACCTGCCGCAACCACCGTATGGCGCCACATTAGCAGACACTGAGAGTTCGCAACTAGCAATCTGAGTCGAATAAGTCGAGAATCCTTAATCGGGCCGATCTTTATTCACTGGGGCGCTTGCGATTCCGAACGCGCTCAACCAGTTTTACTGAGTCTAGTGTTACTGGCCGATGCGGTCGTTTATGCGCCTTTGCTGAGGTTGGCAAGGAACTCCTGGTTGGTCTTGGACTTACGGAGACGCTCCAAGAGCTTCTCTGCGCCCTCTCCGTGGAGTTTTTGGTCGCTGGAGATCATATTCACCATGCGGCGCAGGAGCCAGACCTGTCGCAGGGTGGCCTCGTCCATAAGCAACTCTTCACGGCGCGTTCCGCTGCGCTCGATGTCGATGGCTGGGTAGATGCGACGCTCCGACAGCCGTCGGTCCAGGTGGACCTCCATATTGCCGGTTCCCTTGAACTCCTCGTAGATCAGGTCGTCCATGCGGCTGCCGGTCTCGACGAGGCAGGCGGCCAGGATCGTAAGGCTCCCGCCCTCCTCGGTGTTGCGAGCGGCGCCGAAGAATTTCTTGGGAGGATACAGGGCCACAGGGTCCATGCCGCCAGATAGAGTTCGTCCACTGGAAGGGACAGCAAGGTTGTAGGCCCTTGTGAGACGAGTGATGCTGTCCAGCAACACCACAACGTCCCGTCCCGCCTCCACAAGTCGTTTAGCCCGCTCTAGGACCGCCTCAGCTACCCTGCAATGGTCCTCAACAGGTTCGTCGAAGGTAGAGCTATACACTTCGCCTTTTACGGTTCGTCGCATGTCCGTGACTTCTTCCGGTCTTTCGCCGATGAGGGCAACCATGATGTGGATGTCTGGTGCGTTGGCCGCGATGCCGTGGGCCATTTGTTTCAGAAGAGTCGTCTTTCCTGCTTTGGGCGGGGAGACGATGAGGCCTCGCTGGCCGCGACCTATGGGCGCGAGAAGGTCGATTAGTCGAGTTGAAAGCTCTGTGGAGGTGGTTTCTAGTTTGATACGCTCGTTCGGGAAGATTGGGGTGAGTTGCTCGAACTTGGGTCTGTCGCGGGTTGCGTCAGGCTCCAGTTCGTTGACCATCTCGACCTTGACCAGTCCGAAGTATCGCTCGCCGTCTTTGGGAGGGCGTATCTGGCCGGTGACGAAGTCGCCGGTGCGTAACCCAAAGCGCCTGATTTGAGACTGGGAGACGTACACGTCTCCGGCCCCGGCGCTGGCGTTGTTTGGCCGTAGGAATCCGTAACCGTCGTTGACGATGGACAGGACGCCGCCGGCTTGAATCGGGCCTTCTTTTTCGGCGTAGGCCTTCAGCACGCGGCTGACTAGCTCTTGCCTCTTTTGGGGAGTGCCGTTGTTAATCGCTCCAAGGTCGGAAGCAATCTTGACAAGCTCATCGGTTGATTTGGTTAGAATTTCTGTCAGGTTCATTGCAAGCTCCGGGCTTTGTCGGTGTTCAGGTTTGTTGATTCCTGAAAATAATTTCCCATCTCGAAACCCAAAGGTCTCCAGCGGGGTTGTTAGTTCATGGATCGTGGCTGGTTGCGGAAGGGACGGATGTCGACTTCACGCTGAATCAAGCTGGTTTTCCGATATGTTGAGCGCCTATCCTACAACGTCATACCGCGTTTTCGACTTCGCGTGTTGGGTTTGTTGTCACAGGCACAAATGGACAGGTTCCGCCTGACCAACTGGGAATGCAGCGTTACATTGCGCAATATCGGTGTCCGAAACGACTTCTGCGCTTATCATGCGGAAGTTGGTAATGTGAGGCAACGCAAAGGTGATAAAAGGGGAGAGGGGTACCAAAAGCATACCACAGCCCTTGGGATTAGTCTACATAGCCGGTCGTGTTCAAGCTTTAGTGTTTCCGTGAGTTGTCGGAACTGGGTGTTCGACGATGTCATCCTCGTAAGATGTGCCCGTGTCGATAGATGTCGATACCAACGCTGCATAACCCTAGTTTCCTGCAGAATCGGCGCCAACGAGCGGCAGGTGGTGCTGTCCGCCCTCTCGAACGATGTTTTTGGCAACGCCAATGAACTCCCTGAATAGTGGATGTGGCCTGTTAGGGCGGGACAAAAACTCTGGATGGAACTGAGTTCCAACCATGAATGGGTGGTCTGCAAATTCCATGATCTCGATCAGTTTGCCATTGGGAGACAAACCGGAGGGCCATAGTCCGACCCCTTCAAATTCCTCTCGGAAGGTGTTATTAAATTCCCAGCGATGGCGGTGCCGCTCCTGCACGACATCCTGGCCGTATGCTTTGGACGACCATGTATCGTTGACCAACTCGCAGGGGTACAGACCCAATCTCATACTGCCGCCCATCTCATCGACGTCTTTCTGAGATTCCATCAAATCTATGACGGGGTAGGGCGTGTTAGGGTTCATTTCAGTGGAGTTGGCCCCGTCCTTTCCCATCAGGTTTCGGGCGATGTCTACAACCATTGCCTGAAGGCCCAGGCACAAACCCAGATAAGGCACATCGTGGTCGCGGGCGTACCGCACAGCTTCGATCATACCCTCGAAACCACGAGGCCCGAAGCCTCCCGGCACAACGATGCCAGAGACGGAGTTCAGAAATGCGTCGGCGCCAACCTCTTCGATCTCCTCGGCGCCGACCCACCGGACCTCGATGTCCCTGTCGAAGTGCAATCCGGCATGCAGCAGGGCTTCTTTAACCGAGATGTAGGAATCCTGAAGGTCAACGTATTTGCCTACCACGGCGACGGGCAGGGACTCTTTTGGCTTGTGGATAGCCGCCACCAGTTTTCTCCAGTCGACCAGGTCTTGCTGTTGGAACTGGATGTCCAGCGTGTCCTTGATGAGGTCGCCCAATCCTTCTTCCTGAAGGATCAACGGGACTTCATAGACGCTGGACACTGTGGGCAGGGTGATAACTGCCTCGACCGGCACGTCGCAGTGGACCGAAATTTTGGTCTTGATGTCCTCGTCCACCTCGTAATCGCTTCGACAGATGATGACGTCGGGGAGGATTCCGATGCTCCGAAGCTCGCGGACGCTGTGCTGGGTCGGTTTGGTCTTGAGTTCTTTCGTGGCTGATATATAAGGCAGATACGTGACGTGGATGTAGAACACGTTGTCCTTGCCGATTTCGCGCCGCATCTGTCGGATGGCTTCGAGGAACGGCAAGCCCTCGATGTCGCCGACAGTGCCACCAACCTCCACCACAATGACGTCGGCTCCGCTGGCTTCTGCCAGTCGCATCATTCGCTCTTTTATGGCGTCTGTGACATGGGGGATCGCTTGAATGGTTCCGCCGAGGAACTCGCCCTTGCGTTCGCGGGCGATGACGTCGCTGTATATCTGGCCGGCCGTGACGTTGGATAGCTGGGACAGGTCGATGTCCACGAACCGCTCGTAGTGACCCAAGTCCAGGTCTGTTTCGCTGCCATCCTCGGTGACGTACACCTCCCCATGCTGGTAAGGTGACATGGTTCCGGGGTCAACGTTAAGGTACGGGTCCAACTTGAGCAGAGAGACAGACACCCCTCGGCTCTTTAGAATCCGGCCAATCGAGGCAACGCTAACGCCCTTGCCCACGGAACTGACAACGCCGCCGGTAACAAATATCATCTTGGTCATGGCAAAGTTACTCCTTAGTTTTGCGGTGGACGGTCAACGAATCGCGCGGGCCGGATGCAAATCACTTTCGGATGTTCTGAGGTCAGTTCGGATGGAGGCGCCAATGAAGACGCACGCCATGAAGCCAGAATGCCGACCATAGGAAATACTCGGGTGTTGAGTGGGACAGTTCGAGAGGGGTTTTGGGGGTTGAGGTTTCGGTAGGGCAGAGCCACTACCGGGACACCTCTTTGAGGGCTTTCGCGAGAATTTGCGTCACAGCCTTTGAGCGCTTCCTCTCTTGTTTGGAAAAGTATATCTATCCAGTCTCGAATGTGTCAACAAACATTTCGTTCAATTTAACCCAAAGGTTGAGGAGGTGAACACTTGGCGGTATCTGTTATACCTGCTTATCGGGTGGTGAGTCACTTCGCCAAGCAGTCCGAGAATCTGCCCGCAATGGACGCGGTGGACGCCATCGAAAATCGGACGCGGGATTATGTTCGCAACTTGTTGTCTACGCTCCACCCGTCTTTCGTTGAGATGGGCCAGCGAACTGCCGTCACTCAGTTGGGAGACCCAAGTGTACCTGTTCTGCTTGCGGCCCTAGATGATTTGGAGGCCGGCGAAGCCCGGGAAATAGCGGACAGGGCGGTGGACAAAGCGGTCAAAGCCCTGTCGCGTCCAGACCTGAACTCCCGAATTTTCCTGTTTCCTGGAGATGGCGAGAGCAGCGTGCTATTGAACCAGATGAACGGTGTTCTCGGGTTCAGCCTGGGCGCGCAGGCCACGTTGGTATTCGTGTGGCCTGTGGAAAATTGGCAGAACTGGTTGTCCTACACGGTGATCCACGAGTACGCTCATCTGGTCCGCAATCTGCTGTTTCCAAGAGGAATCGCCGGAGGCAAGTTGGTGTACATGAAGACGCAGGAGCCGGAGACGCTCCTCGACGCCATGATTGCGGAAGGAGTTGCCGACGCCTTCGCTCTCAGCGTCATGTCGGAGGTCAACCCGCCCTGGACGGACGCGCTTGATGATGAGGAAACCGAGCGAATATGGCCCAGGATACGCCGTCGTTTGGGAGTCTCGGACCCGACGGAAATCCGGCGGATGCTGTTCGGCGATAACGACCGCGTGCCTCAGTGGGCCGGCTACACTCTAGGATACCGAATGGTGACGTCCTACCTGGAGAGACAGCCCGATTCCACACTCGCCCAAGCGGCGCTTTTGCCAGGAAGCGCGATACTCGCCGGGTCGCGGTACGCCGACTCTTGACCCTCGGCCTCGCATCCCGTACATTCCAACTCGGCTCGTTCAGTCAATTATCTTGAATGCAGGCTCACCGGAGGTAGCTCGACCGATGCGTTATTACGCCCTGATATCCAACGACGGAGACAACCGACTTACAGCCGAACCCGAGGACGGACTTCTTCTTGACCTGACGTCGATAGACCCAGATTTGACTGATCTCGAAGACTTGGCCATCGCGGCGTCCCTCTCCGGCACCAACATTGACGAGATCGCCTCGCGGATTCTCAGCGACGGTGAAGCCGACAGGTTCGACCTGGGCGAGTTGATGGATATGTCTCGCGGAGGCGAATCGTACTATCGGCTCGACCGACCGTTCGAGCCACCGGAGGTCTGGGCCGCAGGCGTGACTTATAAGTCCAGTGAGTTGGAGCGCATTCGGGAGAGCGACACGCCGGACGTATATTCAAACGTATATTCGGCAGAGCGTCCAGAGTTGTTCTTCAAAGCAACGCCAGACCGATGCGTCGGGCCGTTTGAGTCTGTGGGCATCCGAGGAGACTCGGACTGGAACGTACCGGAACCGGAACTCGCCTTCGTCTTGTATAAAGACGAAATCATTGGCTACACCATTGGCAACGACATGAGCAGCCGGACAATTGAGGGCCAAAATCCTCTGTATCTTCCGCAGGCGAAAGTATTCGACCGGTGCTGCGCTATCGGGCCGTGCTTCGTGTCCGCAGAGTCTTTGGGCGATGTCACCGACCTCTCAATCGCTTGCACAATAACTCGCAACGGAGAGGATGTCTGGCACGACGAAACCTCCACGTCGGAAATGGCGCGGTCGTGCGAGGAGTTAGCCGACTGGCTCCAGCGTTACAACTACGTCCCCAACATGACGGCTGTTTTGACCGGCACAGCGATAGTGCCCCCGCCTGAATTTACGCTCCGGGAGGAGGACATCGTCACGATGTCCATATCGGGCATCGGCACTCTGGAGAACGACGTGGTGGTCGTCTAGACAC
>DCAW01000029.1 GCA_002313895.1 Dehalococcoidia bacterium UBA1123 | reverse complement strand
CGATGAAATTGGGCGCATAGCGCTGGCGGCATTCGCTATAACAAAAGCTGCCGGCGACTCTAACCGCCGCCTTGAGCGCTTGGTGGCCGACGCTGGCTCTTGAGGAACTCTTCGAGTTCGCGGACCATGTCATCTGGGCTGGGCATGTCGTCTTCGAGCTGGTGCGCCTTGTCGTAACGTTGCTCGAGACGAGTTACATACGAGGTAACGTCATCCTGTTTGGCGATGGCCTTCGCGACTTCTTCGTCGAAAGCTTCGCCGGACAACTTTAACTCCTGGAGGTCTACATTAAAATCCACGAAGCTTCGGAGCTTGGTGAGCAACGCGTGGCTGACCCTGGGATTCGGCGACGTGTTCACGTAATGCGGACAGTGACCCCATATGCTGGCGTGAGCCAGGCCGTGCTTGTCGCAAGCGTCCAAGAACGCAGTGTGAATGCCTGTCGGCCCCTGGTACCCAGAGTTTTGAATGCCGAGCCATTTGACCTTCTCCGTGAGGTCTTTGGAACTTGCTCTGCCGGTGATTCGAGGCTCTCTTGTGTGTGGAACGGCGTCCAATAGCGCTCCAAGTGACACCACGAGCTTGACCTCATACTTCAGAGCCATTTCGCAAACGATGTTCGAGAACGCCCTCCATTTGAGGTTCGGCTCGGTGCCAACGTAGAGAAGAATGCCGCTTTGCGTCTCGTCGGGAGGGTAGTAGTAAAAATCGTTGCGTGGCCATCGGATTATGCGTTCACCTCGACGGTTGACGCGAGTCTGAGGCCGGACAACCGTGAAGTCGAAGAACTCTTCCGGGTCAATTTCAGCGATCTTCTTTGCGGGTAGTTTGCGAACCATGTATCGAATTGCGCGCGTCGCGGCTTCGGCGGCATCCGGCCAACCCGCGAATGCCACGATCATAGTTGGCAGCTTTACATCTGGCGTTTCATGGGTGATGAGACCATCCATGTGAAATCCATCCATTTCTCTGAAATTGGCGATTCAAAAACCAAAAATGACCACGGGACTATCGCGTGTCAGGTCTCTGAACGACAGGGGATGATTACTCAAGTCTCAAATTGCCGGCTGGTGCCGAGAACGGAGACTTTGAAGTTTGGATAAGTTTATCAGTTGACCCTGGTTCTGCCAAGCGTAAGAGCCTTCCGGTCGGCCACGTGATATACTCCACTGGGCCGATTTGCAGGCGCAAATGATCACTTTATTGTGGAGGTTGGATATGCCGGATGGATTGATAGGCGTTGCGATTTCAGCCGCCAGCGCAAGCGAAGCTCTTGAGAAGATTTCTTTCGCAGAAGGTCTGGGAATATCCGCTGCATGGCTAACGTCCGGTGGCGGAGGAGGCGAGGCCGTCGCGGTGCTCGCCGCCGCAGCCGTGGACACCGCCACGATTTTGCTTGGTACATCCATCGTGCAAACGTGGTCCAGGCATCCGGTCGCGCTGGCTCAACAGGCCCAGGTCGTGGCTAACTTGGCTCCCGGCAGGTTTCGGTTGGGAATTGGCCCGAGCCACAAGGCGTCGATGGAAAGTGTGTTCGGAGCCGACTTCCGCGCGCCTCTTGGGCACCTGAGCGAATACATCGACATAATAAAGCCCCTAATTCAACAGGCGAGCGTGGAGTACGAAGGACGCTGGTACTCGGCCAATGCCAACATTAGTGGCCCGATGGACGTTCCGGTAATGACCTCTGCTCTGCGGCCACGAGCGTTCGAGTTCGCAGGCTCCAAATCCGACGGCGTAATAAGCTGGGTTTGCCCCCATTTCTATCTGAGAGACATCGCGATGCCCGCCCTTCAGGAAGGCGCACGCAAGGCCGGAAGGGACACTCCACCGATGGTGGTGCATGCCCCGTTATGTGTCACAGAGGACGTTGAAGCGGCCCGTGAAGGCGTTCGGCGTAGGCTGGGATATTTCCCCTCATCGCCGTTCTACGCCAATATGTTCCTGGAGGCGGGGTTCGCCCCATCGCCTGATAACGGCTGGACCGACGAGATGCTGGACGCAGTGCTTATTTCTGGAGACGAGGACACCGTTGCGGCTCGAATTCAGGAAATATTCGACTGGGGCGGCGCTGAAATATTGGCGTCAGTCGTGCCTGCCGGAGACGAAGGACCGGCATCTGAACGTCGATCTCTGGAGCTTCTGGGCAAACTCTCGACCGCCTGAACAATCTCAAACTAACTTGCAACAGATGACAAGCGGTGCATTGATAAGACTCGAAGGTTTCACCTCGGTCACGGTGACCAATCGGACCATCTGGACTTTCGCCGACTTTGTGAGCGCCGATGGCGCCCGCACAACGGTTGAGATTACAGCCGGAGACTCGGTCATGAACGTCGCAAGAGACCTAGACGCGATGGTCGCTAGGATCGGCGAACGCGACATCGAATCCGAAGATGAAATCGAATCGATGCTTGGTCTAAGCATCGACCAGCTTGGCGCAAACCGAGTGATTGCGACAGCGGTCAGCGGTCTCCGTTCCGCGGTCGTCCAGTTGCAGGCACATTCAAATGGCGTGTCATTGACAGAAGCTCTGGGCGGACAAACCATCGAGAGCGTTCCACTATATGCCAACATCAACCGTGGCCTGTTCGGCACAGATCGCACTCCAAACGCCTTCTGCTTAATGGCGGAACGGGCCCGGGAAGCCGGGTTCACGACATTCAAGTGCGCTCCATTCGACGAAGTGTCGCCGCCATCGTCTCCTGATCGCATCTTGTCCGAGGCCAAAACTGGTCTCGAACGGGTGGCGGCGGTTCGACGGGCAATCGGCCCAGAAGCCAGATTGCTAGTGGATTGCCACAGTAGATTCCAGCGCAACACCGCCCCGTTGATCGCTGATGAATTGGCCAAGTTGGGAGTAAGTTGGTTCGAAGAGCCTGTGCAGCCAACCTCTGCGATTGATGAATTGGTCGAGATAGCAGACGAGATCTCGGTGCCAGTCGCAGGCGGAGAGACAGGTTATGGTGCGGATTTCTTCGACGAGCTTGTGGCATCCAGAGCCGCCGCTGTCGTGATGCCAGACATTAAGTATTGCGGCGGCGTGGGTGAGGCAACGAAGTCAGGACGCCGGACGATTTCCGCAGGAGGCGGATTTTCTCTACACTCTCCATCTGGACCAATATCATTGCTAGCCAGCGGTCACGTGTCGGCGGCTGTTGCGGGTGCAATGCCCTTGGAACATGCTGTTTATGAATCCGATTGGCGTGCTGATTTGTTAGTACCGGCTGAAATTGTGCGCGATGGACGATTGTGGATACCAATCGGAGCAGGCTTGGGAGCGACGCTTAATCGCGACCTAACGAGTAGGTTTGGTAGAACCTGGAAACCGTAGACTCGACTCGGAATGTTGCATGGGCCGCAGATTGAAACGCTTGAGACATAAGCGATTTAGTTCTGGGTGATCGTGCTCAGCTTCTCGAAGTAATCTGGGAATGTCTTGGACACGCAGTCCGGGTCGTTGATCGTGATGGGCGCATCCGACAACGCGGCCAGCGAGAAGCACATCGCGATCCGATGATCGTCATAAGTGTCGATCGTGGCCGGTCTGATTTGGTCTGGCGGATTGATCTCTAGGAAGTCGTAACCCTCTACAACCTCGGCGCCCACCTTGCGTAGCTCAGTGACCATCGCGGTCAAGCGGTCGGTCTCCTTTACCCGCCAGTTGTAGATATTTCGAATCGTCGTCTTGCCTTTCGCGAATAGGGCGGTGACAGCCGCCGTCATCGCTGCGTCAGGCATATGGTTAAGGTCAACGTCGACGCCCCGAAGTTCGCCTTTAGACACTTCGATCCAGTCCTGCCCCTGGCGAATCACCGCGCCTATGCTCTCCAGATATTGCGCGTACTTAGTGTCGCCTTGAACGCTGTCAGCCCCGATGCCATGGACTCGCACAGTTCCGCCCCGGATGGCGGCGGCAGACATGAAGTATGTGGCCGAGGATGCGTCGCCTTCCACCAGAACGCGACCGGGCGACTTGTAAGTCTGGCGACCGGGAATGTTGAAAGTCGCGTAATCGTGGTTAACGGCGTGAACGCCGAATCTTCTCATTGCATCCAGTGTGATGTCGATGTACGGCTTGGACACGAGATCGCCTTCGACATCTATCTGGATGTCCCCCTGGGCCAATGGCGCGGCCATGAGGATGCCTGTAGTGAACTGGCTGGAGATGTTCCCTCGGATTGACACCTGGCCTCCACTGAGACTGTTTGCCTGCGTCTTGAGAGGAGGGTAGCCTTCCGCTTGCATGTACACGATGTTGGCTCCCAGAGGCCGCAGAGCGTCAACCAGGTCTCCGATGGGCCGCTCGTGCATGCGTGGCTCGCCAGCGAGGACGAAGGAGCCGCGCCCAAGGCACACAGCCGCGCAAAGCATCCGAGTCGCGGTGCCTGCGTTGCCCAGGTACAACTCCGCATAGTTAACTTGGAACGGACCGCCGACGCCTTCGACTGTCTGGTAGGAGCCGTCATCCGAAGGCTGGTGCGACACTCCGAGCCTGGTCAGAGATTCGAGCATCACACGGCTGTCATCAGACGCCAGGATGTTATGAACCTCGGTCGTGCCCTCGGCGAGAGAGGCCAGGAGCAGCAAGCGGTTGGTCATGCTCTTGGAGCCGGGCAGTTGAATCTCCCCATCAATGCGGCGGATTGGTTCCAGCGTCAGTGTTTTCATAGTGGAAACATTCTATCGACTTTCAGGTCTGTTCGCTATCGCTCACAATAGGTTACTTTGTCCCGCAGATGGAGCAGGCCAGAGCCAGCATGATCTTGGTTCCAGAGATCAGGCTGCGAATCCCTGCGGACTCATCTGTCCCGTGGGCGCGGCCAAGCATCGGATCGTCGTCGGGGTGGGAGCCTGAGAACCCGTAGGTCACGATGTTCAGAGGCCGCGTGAACCGAGAGTCGGTGAAACCTGTGCTGATGGCCGGAACCCAGCTGATGTCGTCACGCTCTAGCGCCAGGGCTGTCGCTGCTTTAATATGATCGGCCAACTCGGTCTCAAAATCAGATGCGTTCGGCTCGGCCATATAGTCGATATCGTAGGTGACTCCTGGGATGTCGCCGATTATCGAATCCAATTCGCCGCGCAGATAGTCGTCGTCCTGGTGGGGCAGAGTGCGGACGTCGGCAGTCAAGTTGATGACCTCGGGCACACTGTTAGACTTGACTCCGCCGTTAATCATGGTGGGGGTCACTGTCATTCGGGAAAGCGCCCTGAGCATAGAGGCGAATCTTGGGTTGTCCCGCTGGACTTCGTCGATAATTTCTTCGACGTTTTCTGCTGACGGTTTGTGCTCGATGGCAAAGTTGGATAGGTGGGAGAAAAGGCTTGTGGACGTGTCAAGCTCAGCCTCGTAACCCTCAATGCGTTCCAAGAGATTGGACAGACGGTAAAGCGCGTTTGTCCCTTGCCATGGAACGGATGCGTGGGAACTGACGCCCCGAATCTCGAACTCGACCTGGAGGCGTCCCTTTTCGCCGACGCCCAGCAAATATGTGAGGCCTCCCGCCGCCTCGATGGGCGTTCCGCCGCCCTCGTTCACCGCGAACGGTGCGGCGATCTTCTCAGGGTGGTTGTCAGCCAGCCAACCGAAGCCGTATCGTCCGCCGTGCTCCTCGTCGGCCCCAGAGCATAGAATCAGGCTGTGCTCAAGCTCGATTCCGTTGCGCTTGAGCAGCCGCATCGCCATCATCTGGCAGGTGAGCAGCGCTTTGCAATCCGAGGCTCCGCGTCCGTAGACCCTTTCATTGGCGATTGTGGCGCTGAAGGGTGGGTAAGTCCATTTCTCCACTTCCTCGGTTGGCACAACGTCGGTGTGAGACATGAACATCAGCCGGGCATCGGTGTTTTCGCCCTCGATACGGGCGATAATGTTTCCTCGCTCTGGAACTCGACTGAGGATTTCGGACTCGATGCCATCCGCAGCTAGAAAGTCCCGCACATATTCAGCAACCGGAGTTTCCCCGCCGGTGGGCATTGTTCCGGTGTTGACTGACGGGATTCGCACCAGGTCTTGCTCCACGGCGACGATCTCGTCTTCCATAGCGTCAATCTGAGCGAAGATGGCTTTGAGGTCTGGCATATTTCCTCCATTAATCGGTTCGTGATAGTGTGAGACGGTCGGCTCATGAATCTGATTAGCTGTATAGATGAATAGACATAAGCAGTGCGGCGATGGTTTTGGCATCGATTATCTCGCCGAGGCGGATTAGCTGTGGAATGCGGGATAACGGGATGTGCTCGACCTGGATGTCTTCGTCGAGGTCTTCTGGAAGTTTGCTTTCAACGAGGTCTCGCGCCAGATACACAAACATGAACTCGTCGCAGAACCCTGGCGTTGTCCAGAAACCGCCCAGTGCTCGCAGGTTTCTGGACGCATATCCGATCTCTTCCTGAAGCTCTCTCTGAGCGCAATCGTCAGCGGATTCGTCGCCATCGATGGTACCCGCTGGCGCCTCCAGCAACGCCTGGTCTGCGGGTTGACGCCATTGACGCACCAACAGCACATTGTCGTTGTTGTCGATAGGCACCATGACCACGGCGTTGCTCTTTTGAACGAGTTCGCGCTCGACCTTGTGGCCGTTGGGAAGGGAGAGCATGTCAACCTTGACGTTGATGATTTGACCGTCGTATATGGATTTCCGATTTGTTAACTCTGGCTTTTGAGTCATTGGGACATATGCCTTGTGGGATATTTTTGAGTCATAGAAATTGCCGTAACTCTAATTGAGATAATTTGAGGTTTGAGCCATCAATTGCCGGGGCCACTGAGATTGTAAACCAGTCCCAGTCGTCGCGTCAGGTCGGTGTAGAAAAATGTTGGCGGTTCCGATCGAAGGAACAACGCTTCGTGGGGACTCTGATTCACCGTGACCGTGGAGCCGGGTTCCAGATCCACTTCGTCAAGACCGTCCACACTGAGAGAAGCATGCCGGGAATCAGCAACCGACAACTCGACCACCGACGAGTCGGGCAGAACTAGTCCGTCCCGCAGTCCGGTGTGGGCTGCGACGGGTTGCATAATGAGCATTCGAGCCTCAGGGAAGAAAATTGGGCTGCCGGCTGACAGAGCGTATCCAGTGCTGCCGGTGGCAGTGGAGATGATGACAGCGTCGGCGCGGTAGCTGGTCAAATCGACTCCATCGATTCGCGTCGCGATGTCCAGTAAGCGGGCGACCCCGCCCCGTCCAACAACCACGTCGTTTAGAGCGTGGGCGCTGAAAACCAATGAGTCGTCGCTCGGACTGAAAACCTCTGCGTACAGCATCATTCTTCGTTCGACACGCATGTCGCCGTTCAGGTAGCTAGGCAGCTTTTCAGCGGCGTTTTCAGGTCGCAACTCGCTCATGAAGCCCACGCGACCCATGTTCACTCCGACGATGGGTATTGAGTGAGGCGCGATGACGTGGATAGTGCGGAGGATTGTGCCGTCGCCGCCTGCGACCACAATAAGGGTTGTTTGCTCCAACAGGTCTGGCGCTGTTTCTAAATCGACGGCAGAGCAAATCCATGAGTTCTCGCGCAGTTTCAGCGACTCAATCAGCGAGTCAATGAACGGTGGCGCTTCCGGAACCAGGGCGTTATATACGAATCCGATTTTGTTCATATTTGGTCGGGTGTCAATAATGTCGGATAATATGAAAAGAGGGCCGTATTCCGGCCATTGGATGTGGATGGGCCGGTACGATCACGTTGAATTTAGGCACAAACCGAGCGCGTGCAAAGTCTAGCATCGGCCTTTGGGAGTGTCAACGAACCGAGGAGCGTGGCGTCAGGACACCAGGACGTCAACCGCGGAGCGCGCCAGGTTGATTAACGGCGTCGGGTATATGCCGAAGAACGCCGTTCCAGCCATAGTGACCATGACCGCCAATTTCATTGGCAACGCCGAGCCGACTGGCGCGTCGTCGATGGGTTCCCGGAGGTACATCACCTTCACAACCCTCAGGTAGTAATAGGCCGATATGACACTGTTGACCATGCCAGTGACGGCCAG
Source organism: Dehalococcoidia bacterium UBA1123 (assembly GCA_002313895.1). Classification (GTDB taxonomy): domain Bacteria; phylum Chloroflexota; class Dehalococcoidia; order Lucifugimonadales; family UBA1123; genus UBA1123. The sequence goes on along the minus strand of DCAW01000029.1, from coordinate 12,219 downwards.
CCACTCCAGGTTGGTGTCCACCGCCGCTCCGAAGATGTATATCTTGGACATGAAGCCCACGGTGGGCGGCACTCCAATCAGGGAGATCATCGAGAATCCCAAGACTCCAGCCAAGAACGGAGCGCGTCTGGCCATGCCTGCGAACGAGTCGATCAGGTCGGAGTTGATTCGGTTGGATATGGCGATGACTGCCGAGAACGCCGCCAGATTGGTAATCGCGTAACCGCTCAGGTAGAACAACACACCAGATGGCCCGATAATCGCATCCGCATCGGGGGTTCGGGACGCGACCGCCGCAAGCCCGACCATAAGGTACCCGGCGTGGGCGATGGTGCTGTATCCTAACATTCGCTTGATATTGTTCTGTCGGATGGCGACCAAGTTTCCGAAGGTCATGGATACCGCCGCAAGAACAGCAAACACAGCGCTCCAATCGACACTCAGTATTTCGGCCGAGAATGCGATGTAGAAAACCCTGAGTATCACAGCGAACCCTGCCGCCTTGGAAGCCACGGACAAGAACGCCGTCACGGGAGTGGGCGAGCCTTCGTAAACGTCCGGCGCCCACATCTGGAAGGGGACACTGGAAATCTTGAATCCGAACCCTGCTATCACCAGAATCACTCCGAACAGGAGTGCGTTGCCGCCGAATGCGGATTCTCCATCAAGCAGGCCGCCAAGCTGGGTGGCGATGTCGGCCAGGACCGTCGTCCCAGTGAACCCGTAGATGATGACCATGCCATACAACAGCACTGCGGAGGATATTGCGCTGAGTATCAGGAACTTCAGCCCGGCCTCAGATGATCGGCTGTCTCGCATGAAGGCCGCCAACGCTGCGATGGGCAACGCCGTCAACTCCAGCGAGACATAGATGGTGATAAGCTCCACGGTCGACGCCAGGAGCATCATTCCGGAAGTTGCAAACAGAATCAGAGCGAAGAACTCTCCGTGAAAATTCTTGAACTTCGACACATATTCAGAAGATGCGAGAATCACCAACGCAGTCGCGCCGACTAGCAGGAACTTGAAGAACAGGCTGAACTTGTCAACGACGAAGGTGACGATCTCGGTGCCGAAGTCGGCTTTCATCTGAGTAGCGGCTTGATCGGTCAAGTCGAACCACAGGACAATGCTCAGCGCCAGCGGAACCGCAAGCCCTAGCACGGCTACGATTGTAAGGATGCTCTTGCGTGAAACCACGAGGTCCACAAGGATCAAAAGTATAGCCAGTCCGGCCATGCTGATCTCAGGGGAGAGCAGATAAATGTCGTGTGTTGTCATTGTAGGTTAGCCGTCACAGCGATTTGAAGGGAATCGACAATCGGTTGGATTCCGGTTGTGAAAACATCGGCGATTATTGCAGGGTAGATGCCCACTACCATGATCGCGGCTACCATCACGGCCACGGGAACCATTTCCATCACGGTCGCGTCGGAAACGTTGTTTAGATGTTGGTTCTCAGGCCCAAACATCGCTCTTTGGATCATCCAGAGTATGTAACCTGCGGTCAGAACGACGCCGAACGCGCCGACGGCGGTGAGCCAACTCCAGACCGGGAACACACCTAGGAACACATGAATCTCGGAAACGAATCCGCTAGTGGAAGGCAGTCCCAGCGATGCTAGTCCCGCCAGCACGAGCGCGCCGGTCAGCATGGGCATCCTTGTCGCCAGACCCCCCAGGTGCGGGATGTGACGAGTGTGGGTTCTTTCGTAAATGAAACCGGCGAGTAGGAATAACAGGCCTGTGATGGTCCCGTGCGTAAACATCTGAAGCGCCGCGCCGGTAATCCCGACGGTCGATACCTGTCCGTTGACGCCCACTACGGCAGACAGCCCCAAAACAACAAATCCCATATGGCTGATGGAACTGAACGCTATCAGACGCTTGAGGTCGGTTTGTCGCAGAACGATGGCCGCGCCGTACAGGATGTTGATAACTCCAACGCTCGCCAGCAGCCAGGCAATTCCGGCCATCACCTCCGGGAACATAGTGGCAGATATTCTCAGCATCCCGTAGGCGCCCATTTTTAGCAAGACGCCAGCCAGCATAACGCTGGCGGCGGTGGGCGCGTCAGTGTGGGCGTCGGGCAGCCAGGAGTGCAGAGGCCAAATCGGCAATTTGACCGCGAAGGCAATAAATATCATGGTGAATACCAGGCTGGCCGGTAGCAGAATACCGCCTCTGGAAATGGCGTCCGGCAGCAGCGTCATATCGAAGGTGTCAAATGAGAAGAACAACACCAGTATTCCGACCAGCATGAATGCGCTGCCAAGAAGCGTGAAGATCAAGAACTTCATCGCGGAATATTCTCTGTTTGGTTTGCTCCCCCATATTGAAATCAGGAAGAACATCGGGATCAGCTCTAGTTCCCAAAATATGAAAAACAAGAAGAAATCCATGGAAGTGAACACGCCCATGACCGCTGACTGGAGGATTAACAGCCACATGAAGTATTCGGGCAGTCGTTCCTTGACGCTCCATGAGGCGAACACTGACACCATGCCTAATATGCCGGTCAAAAGAACCATCGGAGCGCTCAGTCCGTCGATGGCAAGGAAGTATTGCACCTTGAACGACTCGACTGGTATCCAGTCCTCGATCTTGTCCACCAGTTGGAACTGATCGGCTCCTGCTCCCAGGTCGTATTGCGCGAACACTGCGATGGACAGGACTAGCTCTGCCAGTGAAATGATGCCGGCGAACCATCTCACGTTTTTGTCGCCGCGAACGAACAGGGCAATTATTATTGCCCCGGCGAGCGGGAGAAATACTATTGTGGTCAACCAGCCGCTAAACAATTTTGTTTCTTACCTTAACAAGGGGTTTTCGATTCCAACCCCCGACGAAAACTCAAAAATTACAGGAACCATAAGTACAGGCCCACGATCGTCAGGATTCCGATGGATATTGCCGCCCCGTACTCCTGTGTCTGGCCTGTCTGAAGCTGGCGGAGCGCGGTTCCAACGTTGGCGCCAAGCCATCCGATGAATTTGCCGATATTATTGATTATGGACCCATCGATCCAGTCCAGCGTTCTTGCCACGCCACCGTAGAAGAATCTCCTGACGATGATGTCTTCATACAGTTCATCAAAGTAATATTTCCTGACCAGCAGGATATATACAGGCTTGAATCTCGCCCCCAACTGCTCGGCGGAAACGACTTTGGTCTGGTACATAAGGAATGCCAGAACGATGCCCGAAATGCTGACCAGCATGGCTATTGGCGCCAACACGACATTGAAATCCTCGATTTCCACATGAACTGGCCCCTGTCCCAGGAAGTGACCGAACCAGTGCTGCGGCACTATGCCGAGATCGAACAACGGGTTGACGACAAATCCAATGCCCACCGCTGCAATGCTCAGCAATATCAGCGGGAAAACCATCGCGATTGGTGATTCTTTCAGATGCACCTCCGCGCCATGAGTGTCCTCGATGCCTTCGGCGTCGGCTCCCTTCCTGAAATCGCCATGGAAGGTCAATATTATGGCTCGGAAAATGTAGAATCCTGTCATCCCAGCGGCCAACAACGCCATCCAAAATCCGATGGCAGGTATCGCGCCTGCGCCGTTCCATGCCGCTGTCAATACCTCGTCTTTGGACCATCCTCCGGCGAATGGCAGGATTCCAGCGAGGCTAATGCCTCCAATGACGAAGGATGCGTATGTGATGGGCATGACTTTTCGGAGTCCGCCCATGTAACGCATGTCGAAAGTCCCGGATGCGTGGTTGACGCTGCCTGAACCTAGGAACAATAAGGCTTTGAAGAATGCGTGGGTGAACAGGTGGAATATCGCCACCGAGTATGCCCCGACGCCCAGAGCCAGCATCATGTAACCAAGCTGGCTGACCGTGGAGTACGCCAGCACTCGCTTTATGTCTGTGGCGACAAGACCCATCGTTGCGGCGAACAGGGCGGTGAATCCGCCGATCAGAATTATCACGTTCATCATGGTTTCCGACGCCTCGAACACCGGGAAGAATCGTGCCACCAGGAACACGCCTGCGGCTACCATAGTCGCGGCGTGAATCAGAGCGCTGACTGGAGTGGGGCCTTCCATCGCGTCGGGGAGCCATGTGTGCAACGGGAATTGGCCTGACTTGCCAACCGCTCCAGCGAATATTCCAGCGGCAATCCATGTCGCTACGCCGCCCGCGATTATCTTGGCGTCCACAGCAGTGTAAATATCAACAATATCGAGGGAGTTCAAGCCAGCCGCTGTGAATGCGTCCTGATGGAAGAACAGATACATGATGCCCAGCAGCAGTCCAAAGTCGCCGATTCTGGTAACGATGAACGCTTTTTTCGCCGCCGCCACCGCTGAAGGACGCGTGAACCAGAACCCGATGAGCAAGTAAGACGACAGCCCAACCAACTCCCAGAAGGCGAAAAGCTGAACTATATTGCTTGCCAACACCAGCCCGATCATCGATGCGCTGAACAGGGACATGTAGGCATAGTAGCGGGCGTAGCCTCTATCGTCCTCGTGGCTCATGTAGCCGACGGAGTATATCTGTACCAACAGGCTGACGCTGGTGACTACCACAAGCATGATCGTTGTCAGCGGATCCATGAGGATGCCGATGGTGAATTCTAGATTGCCTACAGTCAGCCAATCGTGGGCAATGTAAGGTGAATCGCCGTGGTTATCGATCGAACCGAACAGGGCGACGATCGACAGCACGAACGCCACTCCGATCGCGATTATCGCCAGAATTCCTGCCGAGCCTCCCAAGATGCTTCGTCCATGCGCGGAGTGGGTGGAATCGTCTCCGTGTTCCTGAGCAGCAACCGGAATTACGAGGCGCATCAGCGGCCGTATTACGAATCCAATGATGACGAATGCCGCCAGCGGCGCGAACAGAATCAGCCAGACTAACGATTCCGATAGCATCTATAGTTTCCTAAGTATTTCGTCGGCGACATGCTCGCGTCCTTTGGGGACATAAATCTTGAACGCGACACGTTCGCCCCACGTGAGGATGTCGCCATCAGGCAGAATCTTGGTAGGCAAGCCATCCCCTTCGAGAACGTCCTTCCACATCTCGGCTATCATCAGGTTTGGCGCGGTCATGTATTCAACCCACATGGATAGGCTCAGTTCCTCATCTGGGTTGCGTCGGTTACGAACACGGATTCGCTGTTTCGATAAATCGCAATGACGATTGCCAGCCCTAAAGCGATCTCAGCCGCAGCCACCGTGATTATGAATATGGCGAATATGTGTCCGGTCAAGAGGAACTGTGCGGCGTCTTGTCCAGCGTTCTGCCCAGCAGTTGCCAACGATTCAGGCACGACGTAGCGGGACAACGCGACGGCGGTGAGGTTGACGGCGTTGAACATTAACTCGATTGACATCAACACCGTGATTGCGTTGCGTTTGGACAACGCGCCATAAAATCCGATGGAAAACAGGACGGCCGAGACTATCAGGAAGTTTTCGAGACCCAAAAACTTAGCCCTCCCTGATCAGCGCCAGAGCGCCTATGACCGCGGCTAACAGTAGGACTGACGCAATTTCAAATACCAACACGAAATCGCGGATCAGCAGTTTGGCAATGACCGGAATTGTGTTGGAATAAACGCCTTCCACCGCGTCTGCGCTGACCTGTCCTGCCGCGATGGCAGGCTCAAGCAGGTTCCAGTCTGTCGAGACGCTGACGAATATCGCCAACGCGCCGAACAGCGTCGACAAGATCGCTACTGGTATCCTCATCGAATGGGAAGGGCTGCCTTCCTCGACATCGCCTGTCATAAGGATCGCGAATATGATCAGGACGGATATTGCGCCGACGTAGATCAGCACTTGCACCGCCGCCAAAAATTCGGCGCGGAGCAGGATGAACATGCCTGCGATGGAAAGCAAAGTCATTATCAGGAAAAGAGCAGCCCTGAACAGGTCGCGAATTTGGACAACTGCAAAGGCAGAAACAATGGCTGAAACTGCCAGAACCCAGAATACTATGTCAACGAGGAGCGATGCCTCGGTTCCCTGACCGATCATCGTTGGCCCCATGTCTTTTCCTGGTCACTCTGGGACGGCTTCTCGTGACGATGAACGTCTTGAGAACTCGCCTCTTTGCCATCGGAATCGAGAGGGTTGTAGTTCTGGGACGTAAGTTGCGGCCTGAACCACTGGCTTGGTTTTTTGGGAGCAGCTTTGAGCATGTCCACGTTGATTACCAATTCGGCGCGGGTGTAAGTGCCTTCTTCAAAACCACTTCCCATGTGGAGAGCATCGTAAGGGCACGCTTCGACGCACAGACCGCAGAACATGCAACGGCCAATGTCGATGTCGAACACGTCGATTGCGTACTTGTCACCCTCCTGCATTGCAGTCTCGCTGGGGCTTGTGACTATCTTGATAATCCCCAGTGGGCAATACTTGGCGCAACTGGCGCAACCCGTGCATCTGTTGTCGTACCAGGAGAACTCTTCGCCTCGGAAACGTGGGTGCTGGTCCTGTCTTTTATCCGGCACGGACACCAGACCCATCATGGCCTTCAGCGTCTCACCCGGACGGGACAGGGCGAACGCTAGCGGGTTCTTGCCCTCCATTCGGGCGAGTCCAATCGGCCCGATTTTGCGGTCCGGATACTGGTGAATCGTGAACTGCCTTCCAGGAAGGATCAGGTTTTTGATGGTGACTCCAAGACCCTTGATTAGTCCTACTCCATACATATCAATCGGCCTCCGCATACATATTGGCTAGCGGTGATGGCACTGGTGTTGGTCGTTCGAGGTTTGGTTGACCCAAGATGTTGGCGACCGCGACGATGACGCCTATGGCGATTGCCCAGTTGATGGCTGACATGATCCATAATGAGTTGGTCGAAATCTTGCCGGCGTCATCCTGAAAAACTGCCACTTCGACGGCGATCAAGAATATGTTAACGAGAGCCATTCCGAAAAGGCCCTTCCACGCGAAGGCCATTATCTGGTCGACTCGAAGTCGAGGCCAAGTCGCACGAACCCACAGCAGCGCGAACACCACCGCGAAGGTTTTGCCAACGAACCATACCTGACCGGGAATAGGGTCGAATCCTCGCGTTCCGCTGAGGAACAGTGTCGTCACGATCATTCCTGTGACCAGCGGAGCCATGAACTCACCGAGAAACAGCATTCCGAATTTCATGCTCGAATATTCTGTGTTGTAACCGGAGCCAAGCTCGGATTCGGCTTCGATCTGATCGAAAGGAGTCCGGCTCATCTCAGCGGATGCGGCGGCGATAAAGATCAAAAAGCCCAACGGCTGAACGATTAGGAAAGGCACGTTTTGCTGGATAACGATGTCGGACATCGCAAGGGAGCCGGATAGAATCAGCACTCCAACGACGCCCAAAGCCATCGGAACCTCGTAGCTGACCAGCATTGCGACGCCGCGCATTGCCCCCAGCATTGCGTACTTGTTGGCCGAACCCCAGCCTGCCATGAATATGGCGATCGTGTTGACGGAGGTCACGCCAAGAACGAACAGTATCCCGATGTTCAGCCTGCCCAGGAACGAGTCAGGCCCGAACGGAATAACTGCCACAACCAGCAGCGTCGGGAACACCAGAATAATAGGGGCCAAGTTGAAGGACCAGCGATCCGCGATCTTGGGGACCATATCCTCTTTAGTCATCAGCTTTATCAGGTCGGCGATTGGCTGAAGCATGCCGAACGGCCCCCAACGGTTGGGGCCGAGCCGCCCCTGGAACCTGCCCAGAACGCGCCGTTCAAACCAGGTGTAAACAGCAGTCGTCTGCACCATTACATTTATGACGATGAACGCCAGAGTGAACGCGGCTATGAAGAACGCAAATCGATCCAGGCTGTCAGGCAAGACTCGCTGGAAGAACCGTTCGAGGGAGCCAAAATCCAGGATTCCGGCGGTCTGAATCTCGTGCATTACCTATCCACCTCACCAAGGACGACGTCCAGGGAGCCGAAAATGGTGATGAGGTCGCCCATCTTCCAGCCAACAAGCATATCTGTCAGAGCGGTCAGGTTGATGAACGAGGGCGCGCGGATCTTGCATCGATATGGCGATATGTCGCCGTCGCTGACCATATAGAATCCCAACTCTCCCTTGGGGCCTTCAACGGCGGCGTAGGCGTCGCCCTCGGGGGCGCGGATGAACCAAGGGGCGTCGGCTCTGTACGGACCGTCAGGCGTCTGTTCGATGCACTGGCGTATGATCTTCACACTCTCGCGCATTTCCTGGATGCGCACGAGGTAACGGTCAAATGTGTCGCCGACGGCGCCGATGGGTATGTCGAAGTCCAATCGGTCATATATCTCATAGGGATCGGCGCGGCGGACATCCCATTGCACGCCTGTTGCCCGAAGTATGGGGCCAGATATCGAGGCGTTGATGGCATGTTCAGCGGAGATCGTCCCCACATCCCTTGTGCGAGCCAAGACGATCTCGTTGCCCGTAATCAAGCTTTCAAGTTCGTCGAAGTATTGGGGCAGATCGTCGTTGATTCTGGTCAGAGCGGGCCAAAAGTCGTCGGGCGGATCTTGCAAGACCCCCCCAGGGCGCATGTAACTCACGGTAATGCGCGCTCCGCATAACATCTCGAACAGGTCGAGAATCCGTTCCCGTTCACGGAAGCAGTACATCAGTGGCGTCGCGAATGCTCCGAGGTCGTTCAGCAGGAAGCCTGTCGCCATCAGGTGGCTAGAGATCCGGGCCAACTCTGCGCAGATCACGCGTATATATTGAGCCCGCTCAGGCGCTTCGATTCCCGCCAACTTTTCGACGGCAAGCACGTAAGACAGATTGTTGGACATACTGGCCGTGTAGTCCAATCGGTCTGTGAGAGTCACTATCTGAACGTAGGTTCGGGACTCAGCCAGCTTCTCAGTGCCTCGATGCAGATAACCGAACACTGGCTCGACGTCCAATACGACCTCGCCGTCAAATTTGACGCGAAGCCTGAACACTCCATGAGTGCTGGGGTGCTGAGGGCCCAGATTTATTGTGACTGGCTCGGTTTTTACCGCCATGCTTTGTCTTTTCGATCCATTAATGGTGTGATGACCCGAGCATCAGTATCTCGGTTCACTCCAAAAAATCTTTTCTGAGAGGGTGGCCTGGGAAACCCTCCCAGAGCAGCACCCGTTTCATATTCGGATGACCTTCGAAATGTATCCCCATGAGGTCCCAGATTTCGCGTTCTTGAAGATCGGCTCCCTGCCATACGCTGATAACGGATGGCGCTGACAACTCCTCGCGTCCGAACACTTTTGACTTGATTACGACGCTGGTGTTGTTCTGCATCGAGACGAGATGATACACCAACTCGAAGTATTCCACATAATCAACAGCGGTCACAGCATTCAGGAACGAGAAATTCAGGTCAGGGTCCGAATTCAAGAACTCGGACACTTCGAGAATCGCGGCAGGGCGAATCCACACATCTGTATCATTATTGTGGATCGCCGTGTCTGGATGCGCCTCGTTGATTCGGCGCGCAACATCTTCGCCCGATAGCGCTCTGGTCATAACTTGCGCTACTTTCTGCTCTGGATCGAGTAGCGCTTGATCTTTTCATGGAGCTGCATGATTCCATACAGCAGAGCGTCGGGCCTCGGAGGGCAGCCGGGGACATACACGTCCACCGGAATAATGTGGTTGACTCCAGGCACGACAGCGTAAGAGCCGTAGTACGGGCCTCCGCTGGTCGCGCAGACTCCCATAGAGATGACCCATTTCGGTTCGCCCATCTGCTCGTAAACCCGCTCGATGGCCGGGGCCATCTTCCAAGTCACGGTGCCGGCGATAATCATCAGGTCTGCCTGGCGAGGGGAGGGACGGAACACTTCCATTCCGAAACGGGAGATGTCGAAACGCGACATAGCGCTTGCCATCATCTCGAAAGCGCAGCATGCAAGACCGAAAGACAACGGCCAAACGGCAGACTTTCGTCCCCAATTTATCAGAGCGTCGATGCTGGTCACAGCCACGTTGCGTTGGAGGTCGTCGGGCACTTCGATAAGCGGTTCCTTGAGAGCCTCGGTATGGGTCTCTTTAAGGTGGTTTATGTAATCGCCTTCGGTGCGGTCCAGTTCCCAGGTTGTAGTGTGCAACGAGAGTTCCGCTGGGCTGACCTCTGGATTAGGCTCGGTCATGCTTCAACTCCACTCCAAAGCCCCTTTTCGCCAGGCGTAAAGCCAGCCGACGACAAGGATGCCGACAAAAACTACCATTTCCAACAGAACAAATGCCCCAAATGTCGCTGACATCACCCCGAAACTGGCGGCCCAGGGAAACAGGAACACGACCTCCACGTCGAACACCACGAAGATGAGCGCGAAGGCGTAAAATCGGAAGTTGAACTGCGACCAACGACCTGATAGGGTCTCGAAACCGCATTCGTAAATCGCCTGTTTGATGAGACTCGGCTTTTGGGGTCGAATCTTCATTATCGACAGCATCCAACTCATCAATAGCATCCCAGTCGGCACAGCGACCGCGAAAGCCGCGAATATCGCTAGCAGGGCGTATTGGCGAAAGTAGTCATCAAGCATCTATGTAAAGACCGTGAACCAGCTTTGAGATGCGGTCAACCAGACCGGATTAATTGCGGGAAAAACAGCCAGCGCGCAACTCGGCAATTCGGCTGAAATATAGCACAGCTATCTTGGATTAAGCAAGTGAAAAATTTTACAATGTTTGACGTTTCAGAGCATTGTTCCGGGAATGAAAAACCGTGCTGGCATTGGTCCGAGCAGGCTCCGGGTTTTTGGACGCCTTAAAACGTATTGACACCGGATTGGCGTGATGCTAGGATGTGCCATCGTAATACTATGTAGTCCCTTCTTGCGGAAGGCATATCTTCAGTCGATTGCCCTGGAATTCATCGGTCACTAGCTGTCGAATCAGGTAGCCAAAGTTTCATCCGTCATAACTCGGATAGTCGGAACTGACCCTTAACCAGAGGTCTCGCGATTGGCCACCCCTCCTAAATGATCTTCCCTGACATTCAACCTATACCTTTGCCGCAAATGTTCCAGCGATACCGTGCGAACATCAGTAGGTCTCTGCGCGACAGCCTCTCTCAACAGCATTCCGATGTGTACGACATGCTTCGGTATTACATGGGATGGGTCGATGAGAATGGACGGCCCCACGAAGCTATGGAAGGCAAGGCCCTGCGCCCGACGCTATGCCTATTCGCATGCGAAGCTGTCGGGGGGGCGCTTGAGATGGCAATGCCCTCAGCGGTGGCGCTAGAGTTCATCCATAACTTCTCCCTTATACACGACGACATCCAAGATAGAGACGAGATCCGCCACAACCGCAAGACGCTATGGGCGGTATGGGGAGACCCTAAGGCGCTCGTGGCCGGAAACGTTCTCAGAGTGGTGGCAGACGAGTGCTTGCATCAGCTTTTGGATTCGGGCCTTGACTATGACCGGGCGTTGGCGGCGGGCACGCTGCTCACCGAGGCGTACCTGGAGATGATTGAAGGCCAGTATCTTGACCTCCAATTCGAGGGGCGTCACGATATCTCCATGAGCGATTATCTGAACATGATATCCCGCAAAACGGGCGCGCTGATTCGCTGTTCTCTGAACCTAGGGGCGGTCGTTGGCGCTCAGGAGCAGGGTGTCGGGGACGCGTTCAAAGAGAGCGGACGAGCGATGGGATACGTATTCCAGATAATAGACGATGTTCTGGGCGTCTGGGGCGACGAGGAAACCACCGGCAAACCCGTGGGCGCGGACATCCGACGCAAGAAAAATTCTTATCCCGTCGTTTACACGTTGGGGACAGCTAACGACAAAGACCAAAAGATGCTAAACGAAATCTACGAGAAGGACGAACTCGACGATTCTGACGTCGATTCTGTACTGGCCGTCATGGATCGGCTGGACGTAAAAAATCAGGCTCAACAAGAAGCCGAGAAGTATGCAAATGTGGCTTTGGAGAGTCTGGCCCCAGTGGAACTGTCCCGTGAGGCGAGACAGGAAGTCGAAGACCTTGCTCATTTTCTGCTAGTCAGAGACAGATAAGCAATAAGCAGAAAAACCACCTGAGGCGGTGGGAGTTCTCGAATCCGTCTACTCCAAATGAACCCTAGCGCACATCGGACGCAAGTGGAACGAGGAGAATTTCAAATGGCAAGGCCAATGGAGTTGGCAGTCAAACTAGGATGGTACATCTTCAAACAAAAGGTGACCAGACGCAAACGCTTCCCCTTGGTGACCATGCTTGAGCCT
>DCAW01000104.1:8404-9197 GCA_002313895.1 Dehalococcoidia bacterium UBA1123 | reverse complement strand
CGCCAGTTATGGACGAACGGCCTGTCCCAGATGATTTCAAGATGTTGCCACTCGGAGGGACGCGGGAGCTCGGATCGCACAAAGGATACAGCCTCGCCGTGATGGTTGAGGTACTCTCTGGAGTGCTATCTGGAGGCGCCGCTGGCCCTGATCGTCGCGGAGGAGCCTCCCATCATTTCATCGCCTACAAGATTGACGCGTTCACAGATGTCGACCTGTTCAAGGACGACATGGATGTCTATATGAAGGCGTTGCAGGAATCAGCGCCAGCGCCTGGGCACGACCGTGTTGTGTACGCTGGGCTTCCTGAACACGAAGAGGAAATCGAGCGTCTTGCTGACGGCATCCCGTATCATCCAGAGGTAATCGAGTGGTTTCAGAGCATCACGGCTGAGTTGGAGTTGCCGAACAGGCTGGGGTAGCGCTCCAACCATCGTATCGCGAATGTTGGCGGCATATTCTGGTGAACAAAGGAGTCCCAAATGAGATTTGGAATGTTCGACGTAGTCAGATGGCATCAGGATGTGTCAGCGGAAAAAACCCTCACAGACATCCTTGACCAGATAGAGTTCGCAGACCAACTAGGGATTCAGGACATATGGCTGGGGGAACACCATTTCTCCAGACACGGCTTGCTTTCAGGCATATTTTCGTTCATGGGCGCGGTGGCCGCGAAAACCAAGAACGCCAGGATCGGGACGTCCATCGTCATATTGCCGTTCCACAACCCAGTGCAGGTCGCCGAGGAGGCCGCCACCCTGGACATTCTCTCCAATGGCAGGTTCAATCTCGG
>DCAW01000104.1:1924-8018 GCA_002313895.1 Dehalococcoidia bacterium UBA1123 | reverse complement strand
CAATCCAGGAAGATGTTCAAAGAGCACCTGGACGTCGTCATGAAGTGCTGGGAAGATGGCCCGACGACCTACAAGGGCGATTATGTGGATATCGAAGACATCTGGGTGATACCAAAGCCAATCCAGAAACCGGGGCCTCCAATTTATATCGCTGTCAGCACCAGTCCTGAGAGCGTTGATTACGCAGCCAGTATAGGCGTGCCAATTTTGGTCGGTGGACCAACCACGACCATCGGCCAGACGCCCAGAGTCGTGCAGATGTGGCACGAGCGCATGGAACATTACGGACGGCCCCATGAACACATTGATCTGCCGGTGAGCGCCAGCGTGTACGTGGCCCCCACGATGGAGGAGGCCGAGAACGACATCAAGGGGCTGGAAGCTCAGATCAACGAAGAATTTTATAGGATCGGCAATCCCGCCGATAAAGATGGCAATATCCCCGAGAACTACAAGCACTGGGTCCATCGTGATAGGGATCGGCAGCTAGCCGCGGAACGGGCGAGAGAAGAGGGAATTCGTCCGCTTGTGGGCACTCCCGAAGTGGTGTGCGAACGAATCGAGATTCTCAGGTCAAAGGGGATCAACCGAATCTTCGGCAAGTTCGGGGCCGCGGGACTGGACCCGGACAAAACGATGCGGTGCATCGAGATGTTCGCAAACCAAGTGATGCCAGAGTTCGCCGAAGAGCCTGTGAGCGCCACATCCTGAAGCACGGCTAGGGATAACAAATCCGGCGATGGGGTGAGCAATTAATATGAAGGTCGCATCTCCTCCGTTCGACTCTCTGGCTGTCCGAGAAATGTATGATCTCTGGGAAATGGCGTTTGGACCAGACATTGCACCAGATATAACCTTCGATCCACTGTCTGGAGCCGAAAAAAACGCCAACGATTTCCGAGTTTATCGTGTGTTCATAGCTGACCAGCTCGGCGCCACAGCGATTGTCGTTGCCCCGATTGCCCTGCCTGAATTGGGAGCTTTAGGAGAGGTGGCCACACATCCAGAATTCAGGAATCGAGGCCTAGCGTCCGGCCTTTGCGAACAACTCCTTGAGGATTTCCAGTGTCAGGGTGGCGAAGCGATGTTTCTCGGCACCGTGAATCCGAATGCGGCGCGGATTTATGAACGATTCGGGTGGAGTCATATACCCGACACAAAATTGATGGTCAATCTGGCAGGCAACGAGACTCCGAATGAATTTTTGAAAAGCTACTTCACTGACCTAGACACTCCTGAGGCGCAAGTCGGAGAGGCAACTTCACGTATACCAATCATTCCTCTGATCGTCTCTCCTCACAGCTGGTCAGTCCTGGATGCCAATGCGTCCATATTCTCTCCCCGGGTTGAGAGTCAGGCGTCGTGCCTTGGGCTATACAACCGTTATCAGACGCTGAGGAACGAATCTCGTGGGGAGTGGTTTACTCTGGTTGCGGACAGCGGCAAGGTCCTCGGCATATCCAGCGCTGTTCACGTCGAAGGGAAGCGATTTCAGGTCGATGGGTTCTGCCACGAGTCCTATGCCGGGATGTTTGGAGAACTCATTCAGACTGCGATCTCATGGTGTTCCGACCAGGGCGCCACGCAGATTATAGCGAGGCTGTCCAGCATGGACGAAGAGAAGCAGAGTCTATTCGAGTCGGTGGGGTTCCACAAACAGAGGCTGGACGGAACATTCGAGCATGGGAACCAAAAAGTGGATGCTGTCGTCTACTTGCTCGGATGATCCCAGGCTGATACGCAGTCCGAATCAAACAAGCAGAAACTCGCGAATTGGACAGACATCGGAATCAGTGAAGCCGAGGTTTTTGATGTAGCCTTCAGCGTTTCCGTATTTCTGATACAAGAGGCTCAGGAAGTCATCCATATATTGTCGCTTGGTTATCATTCTTGATTTCGCGGCTTCGGGTGTTCCTTCAGGCCTTCGGCCAACGTCTACGATATAATCGTAAAGCTGATCGACGCTGGCGGAACTCATCGCATAGTCTTCAGATATCGTTTCAGCCGCGACTCCAGCTAAATCAAGAACCAGAGCGGCGGTTATGCCCGTTCGGTCCTTTCCGGCGGTGCAGTGGGCAAGGATCGGATACGATTCAGGCTCAAGCAGCACTTGAACAACCTCTCGCCAAATCGATTCGCCGTCTTCAAGGATTGAGAAATATCGAGGACCAGATTGGCCGATTCCGTAGGTGATGTCTCGCGATTTCGTGTGATCTTTCAACGGCTGGCTGGCCTCAATTACCGAGAGTGAATGCCTGTGAGGCACGAGATTGACCAGTGAGCCTCTGGACGGATTGTCCTTGAACTCGTCAGGGTGCCGCAGGTCGATTATTGTCTGGATGGACAGGCTGTCCTGGAGCGATTTGGCCTCCATCCCTCCAATTTTGTCGAGCGAGCCAGCGCGAAAAAGAACGCCCGAACGAACTTCTTTCCCAGTGGCTGAAGCGTAACCGCCAAAATCGCGGAAATTGAATGTGTCGTGGGTTTCAATAAACTGTGGCATAACCTATCCTGTGTGCGGAATGTCAGCGCGCCTGCCCCGATTCTGTGATGACAGGCGCGATATTATTTCGATAATTCGGGTTTGGTCAATTCTAGAGGACTGAGCGCACCATTCCTCCGTCGATCAGCATGGTCGTGCCTGTGATGTAGCTCGCCCGGTCGGACGCAAGGAACGCCACCAGTCCAGAGAACTCGTCAGGCCTTCCGATTCGATTCAGAACGGCCTCCTGCCCTCGCGCTTCCAGAGCGTCTTCAACGGATATGCCCTGAGCGTTTGCCCGCGCTGTCGTGTTTCCGAGCATCCTGTCCGTGAGAATCGCGCCAGGGCAGACGTTGTTGACCAGTATGTTGTCTGGACCAAGCTCTTCAGACAAACTCTTGGAGTATGCCACCACACCCATTCGAGCCGCTCCCGACAAAGCAAGGTTGTCTATCGGCTGGAAAACGGTGCTGGACAATATGTTGATGATGCGCCCGCCGCCCTGTGCCCTCATATGCGGAATGGACTCGCGAGCTATTCTGGCGAAGAACAGTAGAGACCGTTGCACTGTTATGTTCCACGTTTCTTCGTCTGCTGTTGCAGCCCTCGCCAGCGGAGGCCCGCCGGAGTTCGCGACGAGTATGTCGAGTTGGCCGAAGTGGTTGACTGTCTCTGAGACCAGATCTTGAATCGTTTCGTATTTGTCCAGGTCGCCCGCGTAAACGAACACGTCTGCGCCGGTGGACTCGCGAATCTCGGAGGCTGTCTTTTGCAGATCGGCTTCGGTCCTGCTGCAAATCACAACTTTGGCACCTTCCCGAGCCAATTCCTCAGCGCAGGCCCTGCCCAAGCCTTTGCTGCCACCGCCGACTATCGCAACTTTTTCCGCAAGGTTTAAGTCCATATCTGGTTTGTTGCCTCTCTGAAAAAACTACGGCTAACAATAACTCAGTCAAGCCAATTTGGCTAGACGGGAAATGATGCACACCAAAGGCGAACGCTCACAGTTAGATGAAGGCCGGGCTGCCATCCGATCTTCGTGGGTTTCCTCGGCGGTATGCTTGGTATGGGTACTTGGACAGCGCGGACTCGTTGACCTCGATGCCCCAACCCGGCTTGTCAGGGATGTCCAGGTAGCCATCTTTGGGAACCCAGGGTTCTCGGACGAACTCGCTGCGTCGGCCCTCATCGTGAGGAACGAACTCCAGTATCGAAAAGTTGTAGGTCGCGGCGGCGAAGTGGACGTTGATGGCTGTGGCGATCGGTCCCATCGGGTTGTGAGGCGCGACCATAACATCGTGACCTTCCGCGATTGCGGCGATCTTTCGCATCTCCATCAGTCCGCCGCAGATGCAGACGTCGGGTTGGATAATGTCCGCGGCTTGGGCCTGCATCAACTCGTTGAACTGAAACTTGGTGTACAGGCACTCGCCCGTAGCCAGAGGGATAGTCATTTTACGCCGGAGATACGCCATCGCTTGGATGTTCTCGGGGCGTATCGGCTCCTCGAAGAAGTAGGGTTTGTAGGGGGCCATCGCGTCGGCCAACTCCAGTGCGCGGATTGGCTCGAAAATCTTGGCGTGAGCGTCTAGACCTATATCAATATCATCTCCAACTGCGTCCCGCACCGCTTCGATGAACCTGGGGCCGTCTCGCAACACCACGTTCCACAGTTGTTTGTCAGGCTCTGGAGGGTAGGGACTCATCTTGAGGCCTGTGTAGCCGTATTTCTCGATGAGCTGTTGGGCGTGTTCGGCGGTCTTCTCTGGCGTGTTTCCATGAACACCCTGATACACACGAATCTTGTCCCGAACGTTGCCGCCCAGCATCTTGTGCACTGGCAATCCCAGCGCCTGGGCCGATATGTCCCACAGCGTATGCTCTATACTGCTAATCGCGGCGAGACCGATGGAACCGGGAGGGAAGCGCAGCCCTTGGTACATCTCAGCCCACAGGCTCTCGATATTCCGAGGGTCTTGGTCAATGAGCCAGTCTTTCAGATAGTCAATTGTGGCAGCAACGCCGAGATCGGGCCTGACACAATACGCCTCGCCCCAGCCTGTCAGCCCTTCGTCGGTTTCGGTTTTGACGAAGATGATGTTGTGGCCAATGGAATCGGTGACGTAGCTCGTGATGTTGGTTATTTTCATTTCAAATCCTCTCGGAACCCGAGCGATTCTGCGAACTAGAGAAATGCGGGCGTTCCGTCGAGGTAGCTATGGAATCCACGGTTCCAGTGGATGGGTGGATTGTTTTTGATCGCATCTAAGTTGAGTTCCATGCCGAGTCCGGGGCGTGTCGGCAGTTGGAAGTAACCGTCAACAGGCTTCCAGGGTTCATGGTCGTCGATGAACTGAGCTTTCGGCTTCGCGTGGTCGCCGTGATATTCGAGGATCAGGAAGTTGGGTATGCAAGCGGCGAAATGAACGCTGACAGCGGTGGACAGCAGGCCCAGAGGGTTGTGGGGCGCGACTGTGACGTAGTTGGCCTCTGCCGCAGCCGCGATCTTCTTGCCTTCCATGATTCCGCCGCACACGCACAGGTCCGGCTGAATGATGTCAACGGCCTGAGCGTCGAACAGGGTGATGAACTCGTTCAAGTTGTATAGGTTCTCTCCTGTTGCGATGGGAACGCGAAGCTGGTCTCGCAAGCGGGCCGTCGAGGGGATTTGCTCAGGGCGCACCGGCTCCTCGATGAACATGGGGCGGTACGGGGCCATAGCCTCGGCTATCTGGAACGCTCGGATTGGCTCCAGTTGAGTGGCGTGGACATCCAGGCCGATGTCTATCTCCTCGCCGACTGCTTTTCGCAACACTTCCATCCTGTGCGCGCCCTCTCGAATCACCTGATTCCAGGGTTTGGAGCGCCAGTCGGGAGGGTAGGGACTTGTCTTGAGGGCGGTGTATCCTTCGTCGATCAGGGCGAGCGCGTCTTCCGCGAGCTTGTCGGCGTCAGGGTCGTAGGTTGCTGAGTAGGCGCGTATCTTGTCGCGGAACTTGCCGCCCATGAGCATATACACGGGAACACCTGCGGCCTTGCCCGCGATGTCCCACAGCGCATGCTCTATGCCGGACAACGCCGACCACGCGACCTGCCCCAGCGGGAAGCGCATGGTGTTGCGCGCCCGACGCAGAACCCACTCGATGCGGGAAACGTCCTGACCGACGAACCAGGGTTTCATGTTCTCGATTACGCCCAACACTGCCTCGTCGGGGCCAATAGTGTATGGCTCGCCTACGCCGGTGATGCCCTCGTCGGTGTGGACCTGGAGAAATATGTTATTGCGCCTGCCGTCGGAGCAGTGAAAGGTTTCGATGTCGGTGATGTTCATAGCCGCCAGCCATCTCGAAAGCTCTGCTAATCCTATGCGTAAATCATTTTGGCAACAAGTTGATGTTGGCCCGCGTAGAATACGGTCAATCTTGCCCTGAAGGAAGGGTCAAACGGGTGACGTTTAAGCCTTCGGGATGTCGAGTTTGGAACACCCGCGTTCCATCAAGGTGAAGGAGCGCATGCCGAGGTCGGTGGACATGCCGGTGGCCTCGCCCAACATGCCGGTGGCCTTCTGTTGGTCGCCGGTTTCGTCTCGCTCCAGGAGCATATCTGTGTAGT
>DCAW01000104.1:0-1585 GCA_002313895.1 Dehalococcoidia bacterium UBA1123 | reverse complement strand
GGCAAGTTCAGTCACGTGGCCTGCCTCGCACCAGAGTGAATACAATATAACCACATGAAACTAACCACAACCTATGCGACTAAAAGAGTCCTCATAGTTCGCCTAGGCGGCGGTGAAGCCGCCATCTACTACCAGTTCAGTTCCCGTGATATATGACGCCTCATCCGACGCTAGAAAAAGCACTGCATTCGCAACCTCTTCGCGTCGACCTTCTCGTCCCATCGGCACCGATGCCAACATTTGCTTGCGTACCTCAGGGTCGGCAGTTCTTTTTGAGGTTCGCATCGGAGGCATTATCCCGGGGTGGACGGAGTTGACCCGTATCCCGTTCTTGGCATGTTGAACAGCGGCAGACTTGGTGAGTATTCTGACCGCCCCCTTTGAGGCGTTATACCCCATGTGGGTGTACTCCTGCCCGACCATGCCTGATATAGACGAAATGTTCACGATAGCTCCGTTGCCTACCTTTAGCATTTCGGGAATTGCATGTTTGATGCCCAAAAACACTCCTTTGGCATTTATATCCATGAGGCTGTCCCACGCCTCAGTGCTCATCGTGTCTGGATCGGAGCTACCACTAATACCAGCATTGTTTACGAGTATATCGAGCTTTCCGAACCGTGAGACGGTGGTCGCTACTACTTCCCTCCACTGGTTTTCATCAGTGACATCGAGATGCAGAAACAGCGCGACGCCTCCCGTCTCTGAAATTTCCGCTTCGATCTTGCGACCTTCTTGTTCAAGGACGTCGGCAATGATCACCTTGGCCCCTTCCGAGGCAAACAGTTTCGCCTCTGACTCGCCCATGCCGCTTGCAGCGCCGGTGACAATCGCCACTTTGTTATCCAATCTCATTGATCCGCCTCCATGTTATGTCAAGGATTCCGTTTCATCCGTCTCAATGGGATGCGCCTTGTGTTCAATCAAAACCCCGACACTGCCCGCTGAAATTACTTCAAAGTTTGGTAGTTAGGCCTCCTTGGGATCGAAATTGGCTTATGCTTTCAGGATTTCGCGCTTGGACAGCACTCGTTCCGTGAGGGGACGCATGCCGAGTTCCGTTGAGATTCGCAGCGACTCGTCGAGAAGGGCCGTAGGAAAATCACCGACTCTCCACTTTTCCCGGACACATCAGTAGGGCCCTTCCCTGAAAGGCTACGGTGGCTGATTCACCGCTCTGAGACGAAGAATCCGACGGAATACCTGCGTCGGTTATTTCCACTCCCAGCATTTTGTGGCCGCGCTCCCGTCGGCAGCTACGTCGTATTCACCGGCCAACCCGATAGAATTCAAATCAGAATACTTCGGTGACGTGCTATAAGGCTGGATAAATATACGGAATGCGATCGTGCCACCGGGTGGGGCCGCTTGCCCAGAACCGTTTCCAACCAAGCTGATGACGTCTCCATCCTCAGTGGTCATGACTCCCTGGCCTCCACCGAGTATCGAACCATCGGGTCTAATCAACTGGGTATACGTCCACAAGGTGGATTCGGTCACGCCTCGAATCGTTCCCGTGGTCTGAAGACTTACTTCTAACTTCGTGCCGGACGCATCAGTCGACAGGACACGGATTCCGGTTACC
>DCAW01000159.1 GCA_002313895.1 Dehalococcoidia bacterium UBA1123 | reverse complement strand
AGTTGATAATCGAGAAAACCAATGACTGGGACAAACGCGACCTGGAACGGGCGCTCCAGAACAAAAAAATCCCGGCAGGGGCGGTTCTCGACGGCAAGGAATTGTTGTTTGACCCGCATCTGAATGAGCGCAACTTTTTCGAGGTGGCAGAACACCACGAATCCACAGAAATGCCGCCCCTGCCCTACGGCACAAGGCCGTGGAAGTTTTCCGAGACGCCTGGACGCATCCACAAATCGGCTCCACTGTTAGGGGAACACAACCGATGGGCGTTGGTTGACGTGTTGGGAATGTCAGATGACGAAGTGACCGCGATGGAAGAATCCGGCGCTATAGGCACGACGCCAACTCTCCCCAGACCAGTTCCACAACCGTCGCCCGATACATTGCTCAAGCTGGGCCGAATCATCCGTTATGAAGAGGATTTCAAGAACCAGATTCAACGGAAATTTGTCGACAATCGGCCCTGAAATCAATCGTTTTTGACCGATGAATACTGCTGACCGCATAGGTTCAAAACAGGCGGCCTCGTGTTTGCTTGCTTGCCGATTCTGTCCACGACTATAATTTGAGTAGACGAGAGCGGGTCAATCCCGGAGTTTCTGAGACCGACCGCGCTCAAAAAGAAAGAAAACTTCGTTGGAAAATGGAAGCACAATCGCCATCGACGGCCCTGTGGCGTCTGGAAAAACCACTGTGGGTAGGAAACTTGCCCATCGTTTGGAATACCGGTTCCTCGACACCGGAGGCATGTACCGAGCCGTGACCGTGGTCGCTCTGAACAAAAAGCTGGACCTCGGCGATCAAGACGCTCTCTCTCGCCTCACAGAAGAAATGCCCATTGAGATAGTGGCGTCCCCAGATGGCGACCGCCTGATTGCTAACAACATCGACGTCACAGACCGGCTAAGAGACCGCGATGTTGACCAGAACGTGTCCCAGGTCGCCGCCGTGCGGGGCGTCAGGACAGCTCTGGTGAGACAACAGAAAAACATCGGAGCCAGGGGTTCGATAGTCATGGTTGGCAGGGACATCGGAACCGTCGTGCTTCCCGACGCCTCGATAAAAGTCTACCTTGATGCCTCAGTTGAAGTGAGGGCCAACAGACGGCATCTCGAACTTCAAAGCGCCCACGGGACGCTGAGCTACCAAGAAATCCTCCAAGACCTAGTCAATCGAGACAAAATCGATTCCGAACGCGACGTGACTCCTCTAACGCCCGCCGATGACGCCCTGATACTCAATACGAAAGAATTGACCATCGAACAAGTGGTGGATTCGATATTGAACGAAATGGAGAGCCGCTGATGGACTGGCTCTACCCCACGTGCAACGTTGTCCAGAGGTTCACGCTCCGCGCCTTCGCCGACTGGGAGGTGACGGGCCGAGAGAACGTGCCATCTATGGGGCCGCTGGTCGTCGTCGCCAACCACCTGAGTAACCTCGATCCGCCCCTACTGGGCGCCAGCCTCCCCAGGCGTATTCGCTTTCTCGCCAAAGACACGCTGTTCGTAGGCGGCCCGCTCGTGCGATGGTTCCTCGGTTCCTACGGCGCGTTTCCCGTTAACCGAGACGGTGCGGACGTCCGAGCATACCGCTGGGCGTTGAATCTGCTCAACAACGATGGCGCCCTCGTCGTGTTTCCAGAGGGGACTCGCAGCAAGAACGGCCAGATGCAGAAGGCCAAACCTGGAGTAGTAGGCCTGGTCCGCAGCGCCAAAGCCTCCATTCTTCCAGTGGCGATCACCGGCACCGAGCGGATGGGCACTTGGATGCGCGCAGTCAACCCCACCGGGCGGATACGAGTGCGTATCGGTGAGGTGTTCTCCCTACCTGACATTGAAGGAAGGTTGAGCAAAGAAGTAACGGAATCTCTGAACACGATGATTATGCAACGAGTCGCCGAACTCCTCCCAGAGGAGTACCGTGGGGAGTACAGAGACCTTGGCAGGTCTGTACGTTCGGCAGACTGATAGGCTCGCAGGCGTTGATTTCACAACCGTCTTACGATAGATTTAACTGAGGCTAAATGCTTGCAATTGTGTGCATTTGCCGCGTTTGAAAGAGATAGACAACTCTGAGGAGCGTCGCGCCGCTTGGAATCCACCGACTGGATCAACTGGTCGCGATAGCGTGATAGTCTGATATGTGTGGAATAATCGGCTACGCAGGAGCCAGACAGGCGGCTCCAATAATTCTTGAGGGACTCGCCGCCCTCGAATATCGAGGCTACGACAGCGCGGGAATCGCCGTGCTCGATGCCGATGGAATTCCCGCAGTGCACAAAAAGTCGGGAAAGCTGGTCAACCTCGCCGCGGCGCTGCAAGGTTCCCTCCCGGAGGGCGTCACGGGAGTCGGGCATACTCGGTGGGCAACTCACGGCGCCCCCACAGACTTCAACGCCCATCCCCACACCGATTGCGACAACCAGATAATCGTGGTCCATAACGGCATCGTTGAGAACTACGTCCAAATCAAAGAAGATCTCATCTCTCAAGGCCACGAATTTACGTCCCAGACCGACGCTGAGTGCATCCCTCACATGATTGAATCGTATATCGAACAGGAGTATTCCTTCGAGGAGGCTGTCCGAGCATCCGCCCGCGAAATCAAAGGCGCAAATGCCGTGGTCGCCATATCCACCCGTGACCCCGGCAAGCTGGTGGCATTCAGGCTGGGCAACGCCGGAGGCCTTGTTGTCGGCTATGGACAGGACGAGCTTTTTCTTGCCAGCGACCTGCCCGCTCTGCTCCCTCACACCCAGGAAGTCGCGTACCTGGCTGGCGGTGAAATGGTAACTCTAGACAACCACTCAGCCAACTACTTCACCCTCGACGGCATGAGCGTCACAAAAACCCCCATGCACGTCGCTTACGACGCACTGTCCGCCGCAAAGGGCGAGTATAAACACTTCATGCTCAAAGAGATACACGAACAGCCCGAAGCGATCATAAACTCCCTTCGAGGCCGTGTGTCCTTCAATGACCTGAAAGTGGTGCTCGATGAGTTCCAGATTTCAGACGCTGACATCGCCAGAATCGATCGTGTGGTGTTTCTTGGCATGGGCACCAGCTTCAACGCCGCGATGGTCGCCCGAAATTGGATGGAATCTCTGGCCAGACTGCCAAGCGAGTTTGACAACTCATCCGAATTTCGATACCGCGACCCGGTGATAGACGAAAACACCCTGGTGGTCTCCTTGAGCCAGTCCGGCGAGACCGCCGACACGCTGGCTGCGATGGAGAAAGCCCAGGAAAACGGCGCGTTGCAACTCACGCTATGCAACTATCCTGGAACTCAGACTACCCGTATCGCAGACCACACGATGCTTCTCAGGGCGGGCCTGGAAATCGGCGTCGCATCAAGCAAAACATTCACCAACTCGCTGATCTCACTATATCTTTTGGCGATTGACATTGGAACCCGCAGAGGTGTTCTGGAGGAGTCCAGGCGCAGAGATATGTTCGCCGAACTAGCCCGGCTTCCCGATCTGCTGGGGCAAGCCCTGGCCGACGAGAGCCAGTACGAAGTGTTGGCTCAGAAGTTTGGGCGGCGGTCTGACTTCCTCTATCTCGGTCGCGGCATTAACTTCCCATTGGCGATGGAAGGGGCGCTGAAGCTCAAAGAACTCAGCTATATTCATGCTGAGGGCTACCCTGCCGCAGAAATGAAACACGGCCCAATTTCGCTCATCGACGACGAAATGCCTGTGGTGGCGTTGATGCCCAGGGACGACCTTTACGAGAAGATGCTCAGCAATGTCAACGAGGTCAAGGCCAGAGGAGGCACCGTGATAGCGGTCGCCACCGAAGGTAACGAGGATATCAAAAAACGAGTCGATGAAGTGATCTACGTTCCGGAAGTGTCCTCGCTGATCAACCCGGTGTTGATGGCCGTCCCCATGCAACTGCTCGCCTACCATATTGCGCTGTGGAGAGGGTGCGACATAGACCAGCCTCGCAACCTCGCAAAGTCTGTGACGGTAGAGTAAACGCTGGGAGCGCTCCACTCTAACCCGCACTGAAAGTATTGAACGGAGCCTGTGCGTGTGCTACCGTATCAAGCCATAGGAGTCGCACATGCTTCCCCACGTATCGAAATTCGGAATATATCTAAACGCTGCTGAAGGCAAGGTCGTTCGCATCACGTCCCCCTACTGGTTTCCAGAGGAGCCTGACTGGGTTTATGTGACCAATGAGGTAAACGCGACACTGTTGCAGATCCGTGATCTTATAGGCGAAAAAAATCTGTCCCAAGAAGCCGACTCGGTGAGTTGGGGTAGAATCCCGCTAAAAGACTGACCTCCCGGCGTTATCGCAATCAATCGGAAAGCCCCCACATTTGAGTCAAACCACAGAATCTGAAGCCACAGAAACAAGACGTCGCTTCCAGCTACCTCCCGCATTCCGTTACCCAGCGTATCGCGCGTATTGGCTGGGAACTCTTGCGTCAGTAAGCGGATTCCAGATGTTGAATTTCGGCCAGTTCTGGCTGGTTTTTGAACTGACCGAATCCCCCCTGTATCTTGGATACGTCGGAGCGGCCAACGCCATCAGCGCCATAACACTCAACTTGTTCGGCGGCGTGTACGCAGACAAGCTGGACAAGCGCAGGCTAATCATCATCACACAGTTGATCACAGCTGCGCTGATATTCTTGTTGGCGTTCCTGACCGTCACAGGCGTGGTTGCAGTTTGGCACATCCTGGCAATAGCGTTCGTCACAGGGGCGGTCAATGCCTTTGACCAGCCTGCCAGACAGGCTCTGTACCCTCACCTGATTGAACGAAGCGCAATGGTCAGCGCCGTCGCCCTAAATTCCGCCATCTGGCAAGGCACTCGTATCTTCGCCCCTGCGGTGGCGGGGGTGATTATTGCCTCGCTGGGAACCTCGTCGACTTTCTTTATCGCGGGGGCAGGATTTGCGATCATGTCGATGGTGATTTTCTGGCTCCACGTTCCATATATCGAAACCAGCACAGGCAATGCGCTTAAAAACATGGCGGATGGCCTGAAATTCATCAAGAGTGATAGCGTCTTCTGGTTCCTGATCGGGATGACCTTCTTCAACAGCTTCTTCGGCATGGC
>DCAW01000073.1 GCA_002313895.1 Dehalococcoidia bacterium UBA1123 | reverse complement strand
AGTGCTGGCGACGTCCTCTTCTATAGGGGGCCAAGCCGTCACCGATGGCACCTGGAGTCAGAAACTTCTTGCCGGGTAATTCTCGTCGGTACGACAAGTTGAAGCTTGGCGTGGAAGCGGCTTTGGCAACTTGCAAGACAAAAGGGTGATAAGTAGGGTCTATCAACTAGGACAGGGACGTACTCGATGGGAGAAGTGGGAACTGTCAAGAAATCTTCGGCCAAGACAAGCCCATTGTCGAAAGTCAACATCCAAAGCTCCTTCCACTCGATCCACGAGTTGAGACGCCGGTCAGGACGGACAAATTGGCCGTTGCGTATCGCCGGCGGCTTAGCGATCTCGGCGTCACCTACGGCGTCATCCCGACCCGTGCTCTCGTTGGGTCAGTCTGAGTGGGGAGGTAACCGCTGATGGTTGATAGATGTAGTCAGTCTCGGGAGTTGCCAGTCGAGAGCTTGGGGCGCTTGGCGTTATGAAACTTCTAGCGAACCCAGAGGTTTGTACGAACGCAGCCATTCTTGATCTTTGGCATCCACTGGTTCCTACTAGTGAGATCCAAGTGGGAGTAGTGCGCGAGCTGTCCCTGCTTGGACAAGCGGTCAGTTACTTGTCAACATCGCCAGACATCTACCGAGCCTGGCGAACGGATCCAGCCACTCCAGTTGGAACAGCGAGCGAACCCTCGTCGGTAACCGAGGGACTTCCGATTCTGGACCGCTACGGGTACCTCTGGACAAGCCTCGGAGTTCCGAACGGTGATCTCTTCGACATCCCGGAATACGACGAACCAGATCGACGGAATATTCACGCAGCGACGATTGGTGTCCACTGCTCGGCACCTCGCGCAATAGAGAATTTTCTAGACATGGGACATTTCCCATATGTCCACACCGGGGTCCTTGGTATCGAGCCCCACACCGAAGTCGTCGATTACGACGTGCAAATTGATGCGGATAGCAACGAGCTTTGGGCTACTCAGTGTCTCTTTTTCCAACCAATGGCGGCAGCTACTTCTACAGCTGGTGAAATGGTCGGGTACACCTACCGTGTTCCTCACCCGTACTGTTCGCTGCTTTATAAGACGTCGCCCCTCGACGAATCACGCATGGATGTAATTGGACTGTTTGTCCGGTCGGTCGGTCCCGACCGTATTGAGGCACACATGATTCTGAGTTTGATTGACGACTCGAACACTGATTCCTTTATCCGTCGGTTCCAACAGTCGATCTTCGCCCAGGACAAACCCATCCTCGAAAACCAGAATCCGAAACTGTTGCCACTCGACCCTCGTGCCGAGACACCTATCAGGTCTGACAGGTCGGCAATCGCTTATCGGCGGTGGCTCTCTGACCTAGGCGTCACTTACGGCGTGATCCCGGAGGATTGAGCCAATGACTGAAAGCTTGATGAACCTCTGGCACCCGATCGCCAGCGCCGAGGATCTGCCATATCGGCACATCTTCCAGGGCCAGTTACTCGGCCGTGAACTTGCCGTGTGGCGGGCCGATGACGACTTTGTCAATGTCTGGGAAAACCGTTGCCTGCACCGAGGTACACGACTCTCGATAGGGCGGAGCGACGGGCTCGAACTGCGATGTCAGTATCACGGCTGGCGTTACGCGAATCGGTCAGCCGGCTGTACATATATTCCTGCCCACCCAGCGGACGCTCCGGCCCGCACCATCTGCAACCGAACATTCCCGTCTGTTGAGCGCTATGGGCTGATCTGGTCGGGCGAGGAACCCACAGGCGAACCTCCTGAGATCGCGGCCTTGGAGAATGCTGAAACGCTGTTGCTGCGAAATATCGCGGTCAACGCGCCACTCAATCTCGTCCTGGGGCACCTCGCCAACTACCGATTCTCCATCACCGGTGATCCCGACAACCTCGCCACGACCTCTATGGACTATCAGGACGGGTGCTCCCTTTCGCTGACAGCGACTTGCGATGGCAAAAAGTCGACAGTCGTCTTCTTCGTCCAGCCGGTCGACTCGAACCGATCGGTAATTCGAGGCGTGCTCAGCAATAGCCCAGAGGGTGCTGAACGGCTCCTGACGTTGCGGCACCACAGTGCGGAACTGTCCCGCCTGCGCGACATAGTCGAGCTAGAGGCCCTTGATGGACCATCGCTGGAGCCGATGGTCGCCACTATCGAACAGGTTCCGATTGCCCTTCCCGAAATAACGACGCCCTCGGGTCGTAAGGCCGCACTTCGCGTGCAAGTGCTTCGCAAATGGGCGACTGCCGAGGGGGTCGTGGGGTTGGAGCTCGAATCCATCGGCGAACCTTTACCAACACACCAGCCGGGCGCCCACATCGACGTGCACCTGCCCAACGGATTGGTTAGGCAGTATTCGCTGACAAATGCACCCGGAGAAGGATCGCTGTATCGGCTCGGAGTCAAACTGGAAGCCGATTCACGTGGCGGTTCTGCTTGCCTCCACGAAACGGTCAAGGAGGGCGATGTCCTGGCCATTTCCGAGCCCCGTAACAATTTTCCGCTACGCCGCGACGCAGTAAAGACGATTCTGATAGCTGGTGGGATTGGCGTAACGCCCCTGTTATCAATGGCACAGACGCTGAGAAACAACAAGCTGGACTACGAGCTCCATTACTTCGCCCAGACCGATGGGCATCTCGCCTTCCCCGAGGTACTTCACGAGCTCGGTGAAGCAGTAGTCCTCCATCTTGGCCTATCGCCAGATGAGACGAGCCAGGCGCTGACTGCATTACTCGCCGGGCCTCAGCCAGCGATGCACATCTACGTGTGCGGACCCGGCCCAATGCTCGAGGCCACCCGGCGCATTGCGTCTGAGGCTGATTGGCCTGATGAAGCCATCCACTTTGAGTACTTCAAGAACACCATCGAGGTAGACAGTTCATCTTCGTTCGAAGTCAGCCTGGCCAGGTCGGCTCTCACCCTTGAGGTTCCAAGCGGCAAAACGATTCTTGAGGTACTTCGTGACAACGGCATAGCGCTGATGTCATCGTGCGAACAGGGTGCATGTGGTACGTGTGAAGTGACGGTGATTGAAGGCGAACCCGAACATCAAGACGTCTACCTGAACGACTCAGAAAAACTGGCCGGCCAGAGAATCATGACTTGTGTCTCACGGGCAAAGTCACCTCGTCTGGTTCTAGACATCTAGGACGCCGTGATGATCAAAATTTACGACTACATCCTTTCCGTGAACTGCTACAAGCAGAGACTGATGATGAGCATCCTCGACGTGCCCTTCGAATCGATACCTATCGACTTCTACCCCGGATGGGAACACAAGAGCGAGGAGTTCAAGAAGATCAACCCACTCGGCCACATACCGGTCATCGACGACGACGGCTTCATGCTGCGGGACGCTCACGCAATTCTCATCTATCTCGCTTCAAAATATGACCCCACCGGTCTTTGGTACCCGACTAACAACCCGGAACTCATCGGCGAAACTGCCCAATGGATGCTTTTTGCCGAGGGGACCACCAACACTGCCTCTGCGGCCCGCCTGCATGTGAACCTCGGCTACGAATTCGATATTGAAGCCTGCAGGGCTGGTGCTCACCGTCTGTTCCGTGTACTCGAGGAGCATCTCTGGTTCCGAGAACAAGAAAATCTCGGCTGGGTCTGCTCAGGTGAACAACCCACCATTGCTGATATCGCCATATTCCCCGACGTAATCCTCTCCGAAGAAGGGGGTGTTGCTCGTATCGACTACCCCGCGCTTCGGAGGTGGACTGATCGGGTGAAGCGAATCCCCGGATTCGTGCCTATGCCCGGAATCTTCCCAGTAGGCGACGCCCGACCCATATCACACGAAGGAGAAGCGAATGCCTGAGCACGAAGGGGAAGTGGAGGCAAGCATGCATGCATTCATCGATGGGATACCCAAAGCTGAGCTACACGTCCACCTCGAAGGGACACTGGAGCCAGAACTCAAATTTGCATTAGCTGACAGGAACTGTCTCGAGCTGCCATACGCAAGTGTGGAAGAGATGCGTTCTTCCTACGACTTTGACGACTTGCCGTCCTTCCTGGCCCAGTACTACGAAGGGATGAGTGTCTTAATTGGCGAGGAAGACTTCTACGACCTCACGATGGCCTATTTCACACGGGTTGCGGCGCAAAACGTTGTGTACGTAGAAATGTTCTTTGATCCTCAAGCCCATACGACTCGAGGAATCAACTTCGAAACGGTTATTGCCGGCATCCGCCGTGCTCAGGTGGATGCCGGCGAGCGATTCGGGATCCACTCCCAGCTCATCATGTGTTTCCTTCGCGACATGTCCGCCGAGTCCGCTGCGGAGACACTCAAGCAGGCTGAGAACTACCGCGATTTGATAGTCGGAGTCGGACTCGACTCCGACGAGAAGGACAATCCGCCAATCAAGTTCAAAGAGGTATTTTCAGCCGCTCGCGAGCAGGGCTATTTGCTCACGATGCACTGTGACGTTGACCAAGAGAATTCTGTTTCTCACCTCTGGCAGTGCCTCAACGAGATCGGCGTCGACCGAATCGACCACGGAGTCAACTCGCTTGAAGACGACAACCTGGTCGCAGAAATCCTTCACCGAGGACTCGGCCTAACAGTGTGTCCCATCTCGAACGCCTACTGTTCTGATGGAACGAAGGCGACAGCGATCAAGCAGATGCTCGAGTTAGGGATGCTCGTCACAGTGAACTCCGACGACCCCGCTTACTTTCCTGGCTACATGACCGAGAACCTTCTTCAAGTCCAGCAAGAGGTGAATCTGACCAAAGCAGATATCACGCAGCTCGTGCGAAACGCTTTTGAGGCCAGTTGGCTCGAAACCGGTGATCGGGAAA
>DCAW01000188.1:3214-3996 GCA_002313895.1 Dehalococcoidia bacterium UBA1123 | reverse complement strand
TGAATTTCTTGCCGCCGAGGTAGTCTGGAAAGATGTAAACTCCAGTGACTTGTGCCCAGCATGTTACGCCTTCGACGTTGCGCTTCGCGATTTTCAGTCCTGAAGCAATCGATGCCCTCATCTCGCGAGCAAAACCGTTGATCACGATGTCCGCATCGAATCACGTTTCCGCACCGCTCACAGGTCTTGATCGTCGACCCGGCCTCGAGGCCTTGTCGAAGCTCCCACCAGAAGTAACCAATCCAGCCGTTGATCAGAATCGCTGGTAGCTGTTGTTTCCTCGTCGCTGCAAAGTCTGCGAATTGCCTGAGATTATCCAGAGAATGAGCGACGACGTTGTGGCGTCATTCCAGATTCATGAGAGCATCAGGTTGGTTGGGTGCTAACTTCGGAGCAAGCCAACCTTTGTCCAAAGGAACCGCCGTAACGCCCGTCAACTTGCTGACCCACTCATTTGCTAATCTCCTAGCCTCTGCCTGACCGCCACTATCATTCAAACGGATGCACTCCTTCAGCAATGAGTAGTGGTGCATTACATCCAGCCCTCCACCAGTTGGAAATAGTTGGTCGGGCCTCGCGATTGGCGCGGTCTTCATCGGCGTGGCGGTCTTCGCGTTATTCAGCGGCGCTCTGGAAATGCTGGGTATCCGGGAGAGCAACTACTTCTGCATCAAGGTTCGGGCGAGGGATGTGGATGGCCGCGAGGTCCGCGTTCTGTACCTGCATGTTCTGCTCCACAGCTATGTTGACGTTGACGACCCCTAATATCTTCGGCACTCCTA
>DCAW01000188.1:0-2874 GCA_002313895.1 Dehalococcoidia bacterium UBA1123 | reverse complement strand
TTCATAGGCGGTGGCGGATACACAATACCCCGATTTCTAGAAGTGATGTTTCCTCGCAGCAACCTGGAAGTTGTGGAGATCGATCCAGAGGTGACGAAAATTGCCACCGATTATCTGGGCCTCGGCGCCAGGACTCGGATCGTTACTTACAATGAGGACGCTCGAACCAAACTCCAGCAGTTGGACGAGGGCAAATACGAGATGGTGATGCGGACGCTTTCAATGATGTGTCTGTGCCGTACCACCTGACTACGCGGGAGTTCAACGAACACGTTAGAGACCTGCTCAGTGACGGTGGCGTATACGCGGTGAACATCGCGACATGCACGGAGGGCGGTTCCTTCACTCCTTCGTCCATACTAGGCGGGGGACACTCGATTACGTCTACGTTATGCGGGACGATACGCGGTGGGCCTCGGACGACCGCTACACTTTTTTGGTCGCTGCTTCGGAAGCGCAAATATCGTCTCGCCAGATTGAAGAAGCCAACTTCCTGGAAGGTCGTCCCTCGTCCATAACTCAGTTCAAGCCTCATTCAGACTTTGAGGTATGGCAAGGCTCCCAGGAAAATGTTCTGGTTACAGATGATTTCGTGCCAGTGGATGGAATGCATGCGCCCCTCTATTTGGAAAGCCGGTTTTTTGTGAATTAGCCGCAAGCCAAAGATAATTGACGCCTCGATCACGGGATGTTACGTTTCCCCAATAACCTCATTCGACGAGGAGGATCAGTGTCATGCGTCTTCACGATTACCTTGAGTTTTACGCGAGAGAACGCCCAAATGTGGATTTTGTCGTCATGGGGGACCGAAGCCTCACTTATGCGGAGGCTGACGCGCGGGCGAACAAACTCGCAAACGCTTTCGCCGCGGCAGGACTTCAGAAAGGCGACCGCTTCACCTACGTTTCCAAGAACAGCCTGGAGTATCCGATCGTGTACTTCGGCGCGTCCAAGGCAGGCGTGGTTCCGGTGCCGTTGAACTACCGGCTTGCTCCTCCTGAATGGGCCTACATCGTCAACGACTCCCAATCGAAGATGCTCTTGAGTTCCGCGGAGTATCAGGAAGGGATCGACGCGATTCGTGGAGAACTGGAGACCGTCGGCAAGTATATCTCGATTGAAGGAGGTGGCGAGTCAAGGTGGGATGATTTCAATGTATGGGTTGATGGTCAGCCAGACTCTCGGCCTGCCCGTGAAGTCGACCACGGCGATGACCTTTACCAGATGTACACCAGCGGCACAACAGGACGACCTAAGGGCACGGTTCTGGCACACGAAGCTGTTACTGCCAACATGACACAGGCCACGCAGATCATAAACATAGAACAGGGTGACCGTGATCTGATCATCGCTCCTCTGTATCACGCTGCGGCCGCTCTGACAGCCTTCGCTGTTGTTGGGATGGGCGGAACTCTCGTCATTCACGAAGACTTCATTCCACCGGATGTTGTTCGCGCGCTGAGCCAAGGCAATATCGCTTACACAACGATGGTTCCTGCGATGATTCAGGCATGCCTAGTCTATGTGCCGGATGTGGCCGAGCGGAACTACGACACTCTCAAAGGAATCACCTATGGGGCTTCACCTATCGCCGAGCAGACCCTTCGAAGGGCGATGGAGGTGTTCAAGTGTGATTTCACGCAGGTTTACGGTATGACCGAACTGACTGCCTGTGTAACATCTATGAGTCCTTCAGATCACAGTCGCGCTCTGGAGAGCAAATCTGAACTGCTGCTCTCAGCAGGCAGGCCTGTGGTCGGCGCAGAAATCCGTATTGTCGACGAAGACGACAACGACCTGCCCAACGGGACCATCGGCGAGATTATCGTCAACGGCCCCCAGGTTATGAAGGGATACTGGAACCTTCAGGACGAGTCCGACGAAGCCCTCAGGGGGGGCTGGATGCACACCGGCGACGCTGGTGTTGTTGATGACGAGGGATACTTGTATGTTCAGGATAGGGTCAAAGACATGATCGTGTCTGGCGGAGAGAACGTCTATCCTCGGGTGGTCGAGGATGTTCTGTTCACTCATCCGGCGGTGGCTGACAGCGCAGTGATCGGAGTTCCCGACGCTCAGTGGGGCGAGGCCGTCAAAGCTCTGGTAGTTCTACGAGAGGGGGCCTCAGCGACCGATGAGGAGATCATGGAGTTTTGCCTGGGAAAGTTGGGCGGTTTCGAGCGACCTAGGTCGGTGGATTTCGTCACTGAGCTGCCAAGAAACGCGACTGGCAAGGTTCTAAAACGGGTTCTCAGGGAGCCGTATTGGGAAGGGCATGGACGGCGAGTCGCTGGCGTATGAGGTTGGGCTTATCGCCGTTCTGGCACGAAGTGTAGAATCTAGGAGTCGATATTCGACGATTCTTCCATTTGGGTCAGAACGGTGGGTTTGGTATTCTTCGCGACTCTGAGAAAAACGGTTAACCCTATAGCATCATGCCAAGCGACTACTGCGTCTCTGTGAGATAGTGGTAGGCTCGGCTCCGGTCAGCGTTGTGTATCGTGACGACTTTGTTATCGCATCCATGGATATTCGCCCCGTAAATCCGGTGCCGACCTGCCGTGATGGGGCCAACCTGACCCATGCCGACCTGTGCGGGATCAACCTCAGAGTTGCCAGAAGGTTCAAACGCCGTTGGGTCGAGGACACGACGTCAATCATATTCGTAGCGATGTTGTTTACGACGTTGATCGCGGTTGGGTTGACAACGGTTAAGTCAATTCAGTACACGACGCGCTTGACTTTGAAATATTGACGGGCCAACTTACGGCAGTTTTGTTTATGATCGCAGCCCGTCGCGCCTGACTAATCTCGAAGCGGCGGGCGCCATGAAACATCGAGATTTGCGAATGCCGAACTCTAGGTGCTTGCGGC
>DCAW01000043.1:5039-50086 GCA_002313895.1 Dehalococcoidia bacterium UBA1123 | reverse complement strand
CCAACCTCCGTGCCATGCTCCGTGGACAAGCACAAAGTTCGCCATTCAGATGATCTCCGGAAGAGCGCGGTCGTTAACGAAATCAGAGATCACGGATGCCACAGCGTCTGGACGCTCCATGTACATGTTGTGATCGGTGTTTTTGACCGTTGTCAGGTGAAAGTTGGGAGTCTCGGAGGCTAACGGTGGCAGGTCGCGAAAGTTGGACACTCGCAACTCGCTGACAACGAATAAAATAGGCATGTTCAGCGCGCGGAAGACAGGTTTCAGATCGGCGTGTTCCCGATGGGATTCGTCGTGGTTCATCGAATCGGGCGACCACTTGATATCTATTCTGCCGTCGGGCAGTTCCATGGTCTCATGATTCACCACATCTAGGATCACGTCGTCTCGCCAGCGACCGGCAGTGCGGTGTTGCTTGAGAAACCCATGCAAATCTTCTCGGCTTCTCCATGTTCTGCGACGATGGGGTCGTTGCGGCTCCGTTCGATCTTCAGGTCGGTCGATGAGCACCCTCGGCTCAAGCAGCACGAGAAAATCAAACAGAGCAGGACATTGCTCGGCAAGCAACGTCAATACTTCACCCCCGAGTGAGTGACCCACCGCGATCATTGACTTGAGATTCAGCTCGTCGCAGAACCCTTTGAGGTCTTCGGTCAGGTTCGAATACCCGTAGCCTCTCTGTGTCCAGTCGCTGTTGCCGTGTCCTCTCGCGTCCAGGGCTATGACGTGGAATCGGTCGTGAAGTAGCCGCGCCATCGCGTCCCAACTGCGAGACGTTCGCATGCTGCCGTGCAGCAACAGCAACATGGGGCCGTTGTCGCCCCAATCGACGTACCGAAGGTTTATGTCGCGGACCCGGACAAATCGCTCCTGTGGTTTCGATTTAACCATCCAAATCTTCGATCGACGCTTCGGATGGGCCGCGTTCTTGCTGGATTCTTGTCGCCGCGTTCTCCACAGCCCTCATCAGCCGTAGAATATTCCCGCCCAGGATTTTGAGAATATCCTCCTCGGAATACTCTCGGCGCAACAATTCTGCCGTCAGGACAGGATACTTGGATACGTCCTCAAGGCCTTCGGGAACACTGGTGATTCCGTCGAAATCGGAGCCTATACCGATGTGGTCGATGCCGGCCTTCTCTCGAATGCGGTCGATGTGGTTGGCGATGTCCGAGACCGTGGCGCGAGGTTCGGGATTGTCGGCGTCCCAGGCTTCAAGGCCTGCCTCCACGCTCTCGTCGGAACTGTCGGATTGCGCTTCCAGACGCGCTTTCTCGGCGTCTCGGGCTAGGCCGTGCTCGTAGGTTTGCTGGGACACGAATCCGGGAACGAAAGACACCATGACGACGCCATTGTTTTCCTTTACGCGCTCCAGCACGTCGTCAGGGACGTTGCGCGGATGGCCCGTGATGGCGCGGGCAGACGAGTGACTGAACACTACTGGAGCGTCGGACGTGTCCAGCGCGACTCGCATGGTGTCGGCATGGACGTGGGACAGGTCCACCAGCATACCAAGGCGATTCATCTCTCGCACCACCTCGCGGCCAAACTGCGAGAGGCCGTCGACCTTCGGCTCGTCAGTACAGGAGTCGGCCCAGTCCACGTTCTTGAAATGGGTCAGCGTCATGTACCGCGCGCCCAGCCGATGAAACATCCGCAGAGCGCCCAGGGAGTTGTCGATGGAGTGTCCGCCCTCAATGCCAATGAGCGAGCCGATCTTGCCCGAATCGAAAGCTGCCTCTACGTCGTCCGCCGTCAGGGATAGCTGAAAGGTGTCGGGCCACTGACGGAGCATGTTGTACACGACGTCGATCTGTTCCATCGTGGCGCGAACGTGCTCGCCTTTGGGCAGGGCTTGAGGGATATACACCGACCAGAATTGCCCTCCTACGCCGCCCTCTCGAAGCCTGGGGATGTCGGTGTGCAATCCGGGTTGATGCTGAGCGATGTCGATCTTGGACAGGGCGTTGTCTGCGACTTTGCGATACTGCCACGGTAGGTCGTTGTGGCCGTCGATCAGAGGGATTTTATCGTGGAGCGCGCGGGCGCGTTGAATCTCTGAATTGGGGTCGGTGGTCATGGCAATCTCCCGAGGCGTGAGTCTGGATGTGATGAACTCCTGAGTCCATTGCGCTAATTTATCACATCACGGGAGATTCGGTTAAAGCCTGATATCAACGGAACCTACTGAGCCGCAAGCTCCTTGAACACCTGATGCCACGTCTCATCGTCGCCTTTTCCGTAGCTGTCGCGATAGGTGATGATACCGTCGGAGCCAATGGCGATCTTGGTGGACTGTCGAGTCACCTTGAAGTCGGCCAGCATACCTGGACCGGCCTGAGCCACGGGCCACGGGTAGCCCTGCTGGTCTTTGTAAGCCTCGATTTCTTCAAAAACGGCCGTAGGATCGACGTTCATGGCGTAGAACGGGACTTCGTCGGCGTACTCCGGCCATATCTCCTTCAAGCGCCGCAACTCGGCGCGACAGGTCGTTCACCAAACGGCGAAGAAGTACAGGTAGGCGGGGTCTGATTGCGCTGACAGACTGGCAGAACTAACCTTAGTGCCATCAGCGAGGCTAAACTCGAAATCTGGGGCGTGGTCGCCCACGGAGTTTCCGATGTTCACTTCCTGTGCCACCGGGTGCGAGGGCACGATTGCAGTAGGAGGAGCAGGATTCGATACCGGGGGTTGTGTGGGCACGACGGCGGCTACCAGAGCCGAAGCCTGCGCGGCGGCAGGCGATGGAGAAACTGGAGCCGCCGTGGGTGGCGTTGTAGCCTTAACCACTGCTGGTTCGGATGACGAACCGCAGGCCGCAACAATGATGGTTACGGCCAACGCCGTCACTGTTAAACAAAAGTTTCTGAGCATCTGAGGAAGCAGGTGTTCCCTTCTTTGAATTTTGGGACAACCGTTGTAATCTACGAGCAACTTCGCGATTGAGATTTTATCAGAGTCGAGATCGTGGAAACACGAACGAGCCAAGTTAGATTAATGGCGCCTTGTGAGGAGCAATGATGCGTACTCTCGAAGTTCGTCGGCACACAATGAGACGCAAGCCCGGCCAGCGCCTGTCGCAAGACGGCATAGAGCTGGCACGGCTGGTTGGAGATGGGTCAGGACACTTCGATCTGGTCGTTTCAAGCGATGTCCCAAGGGCCATCGAGACCGCGATAGCGATGGGCTATGAAGTCAACGAGATTGACCCCATGCTGGGACAGCTCCCTGATGACGTGTTTGATTCCGGAGTGTGGCCGGCCAGTTTCGACAAAGTGGAGCAGGCCGTCGCCTCACAAGGGCCAATATCGAGGTTCGCCGATGAGCAGTTTCGCATCTGGACAGGCATCGCGCAGAAAATCCCCGATGGAGGCAAAGCCTTGGTTGTGACACACGGTTTATTCGTCGAGGCAGGAGCTATCGCCAGCCTTCCAGAGGCCGATCACGGAAGCTGGGGAGGCGCCATCGGTTACTGCGAGGGCGTGCGGCTGACCTTCGACGGGACTTTCGAGAATTGCCAAATCCTGCGCGTTCCCGATGAGCGCCATCTGGTCGAGAATTGATATTTTCGATGGTTTGTTGGATTAAAACCTTGCGATGCGATCTACCGTATCGTGGTCCAATCGTTGAACGAGTCTGGCGACAAGCTGCGCCGCCTGATCAATATCGCGACGATGGATGATGCCGTTGTGGGTGTGCAAGTACCTGACGGGAACGCTGATGTTCACCACAGGCGCGCCGCCGAACGCGCGTTGCATCTCGGCGCCGTCCTCGCCGTATCCGGCAAGCACTTCGAACTGCAATGGTATGTTGTTCTCCTCGGACACATCAATCACTAAATCTCTAAGCTTGAGATTGGGCAGCATCGTGGTGTCATGCAGGAAGATACCTGGCCCGTTGCCTAACCTCTCCTGCGCCTCGTCCTGAGTGATGCCCGGATAGTCGGCGGCGACTCCGGACTCAATATTTATCCCTATGTCAGGGTTGACCAGGAAACTGCTGGTTTTTGCTCCTCTCAAGCCAACCTCTTCTTGAACTGTCGACACGGCGAAGAGCGTCCCTTGAATCGGAGATTCTTGGATTGAACGCATCACCTCTATCATGATCGCGAGGCCGATGCGGTCATCCCAGGCTTTGCCCAATAGATAGTCGCTACCGTTCAGCGCCTCGAACTTGCTGTCGGGCGCGATAGGGTCGCCGGGGCGAATTCCGAGGCGGCTCACCGCGTCCTCTTTGTCGGCGGCGCCTACGTCGAGGAACATACCGTCTCGTTTGAAACCGGCGCTGCGTGCCTCTGGCGTCATCACATGAACAGTTTTCATGCCTGTGATGGCCTGAATTGGCCCTTTGCTAGTGAGAATGACGAACCTCTGTCCGACCAGCGCCGAGTCAAGCCACCCGCCCAATGCTTGAAACTTCACATACCCTCCATCGGTGACGCGCTTGACCATAAGGCCAACCTCGTCCATATGCGCCGCGATCATGATTCTAGGAGAATCGCCGGTCCCATCCTTGCGCGCGATCAACGAGCCGATGCCGTCCACCTCTACATGGTCGGACAAAGGCTCAAGCTCCCGACGCATGATGTCACGGACGGGCCCCTCAAAGCCGCTGGGGCCGTAGGCGTTCGTCAGCTCTTCTAGCAGTTCATTGGTGATGGTCATGTGGTCACTCCGGTGTATCCATATCGGGGGTGGTTGATGCTTTCGTGCAAAAGGACTCAGGGAATCTTGTCATCCCAGGCCCATGAGGGACACCAGCGTTGCAAGGTCTGGCACTTCCAGATCTGGCTCACCCTGAACGGGGCGAGTTGCGCCTGTGGAGTCGTCGCCGGAATGTCGGTTCACCCACACCGCGCTCAGGCCGATGGATTTGGCTGGCACGATGTCGTGAAACATGCTCTCGGCTACGTGCAGCAACCTGTCGGCGCCGACGCCTATATGGTCGATCGCCAGGATGAAGTTGTGGATGGACGGCTTGTAGGTCCCGGCCTGTTGGGAGGTTATTATCTTGTCGAACTCGACGCCCAGATTCGGAGCGGTCTGAGCGAAGAGGCCGTCGTCGGTGTTGGACAGAATCGCCAGCTTGTATCGGGACTTCAACGCCCTGAGAGCGTTCACTGTGTCGGGAAACACGGGCCAGTCGCCCAGGGTGTCGGAGAGGCAGTCCAGGTCGGTGTCCACTGGAGTGAAACCTAGCCGGTCGGCGATCCCCTGCATCACGTTACGCAGGACGACGCGGTACTCAGCATACTCGCCCTGCTGCGCCTGAGGCTCAATCTCGGAGTACAGCGACAAAATCTGAGCGTTGGTCATATCGAGGCCGTGGGCTTCTGCCACCGACCTCACAGCGTCGGTGATTCCCGTCTCCCAGTCTATGAGCGTGCCGTAGCAATCGAAGCTCAGGGCCTCGTAATGGTCGAAGTTCAGCATACGTATCCCTTCAATGGTGTCGATTCCTCTGGAAAAAGCTGCCAGCAACGGGTCATTGTGAGGGCGCAATCAAAAATCAGGGAATTGTAATCTGGACATGACCTTCGGACAACCGTATGTTTCAGGCGATGATGTATGGCGTTAGCCTAGCGTGTATTTGTCGAAACGAACTTGCTGTGGTGAGATAGGTCAATCAGAGAGACGCCGTCTATATGATGCTCTAGCCCGTACCATGTAGCAGGATGTCTGATCAACAGTATGTTCTGGCCGTCATATCTCTGTGGGAGATCGTCTATGAAACTCTTCATGCGTCCCATCGCCCGTTCAAGGCTCTCACCATTGGGAAACGGCTTTGAGATGGACTGCGTCATTACACAACCGTTACTTCAGCGCGAGAGCGCTGTGTAAGGTTCCCATAATCCCATGAGCGGAGTCGAGCATCTTGAATAATCGGCACGTTCTTGCATTCGAACGTTATCTGTGCCGTCTCGTATGCTCGGCGCAGATCGTAAGTAAACACGGTATCAATCTTGATACTCTCATAACGTTGCCTCTTCTCTCCAGCGGCTTGACTGCGCCCTGCCTGTGATAGTTCAATATCGTTGTGCCCCGAAGCAAGCCCTGCCTCGTTATCTGAGGTGATTGCATGCCCTTCTAAAAATATCGTAATCAAACCGAATTCTCCAATTTCCGACAGGTGTGTCCATCTAGTTTGAAGACCTGCGATTTCGGGCATCCTAACATAATTCCAAGACATGCCTTACGCAAATGGAATATAATCGGGCCATTCTAAAGAGCGAGGGTTGACGAACATGAACGTACTGGATGCCATAGCCCACACACTCAAGCGCGAGGGGATTGAGTACCTATGTACTTTCCCTACCACACACATCATCGAGTCCGCCGCCGAATTGGGCATCAGACCCATCATCTGCCGTCAGGAGCGGGTCGGAGTCGGAATGGCCGACGGCTACGCCCGCGTGAAGAACGGCAATCCTCCGGGGGTGTTTGCCATGCAGTACGGTCCCGGAGCCGAGAACGCCTACGCAGGCGTGGCGACCGCCTTCTCCGACGCCGTGCCGATGCTGCTT
Source organism: Dehalococcoidia bacterium UBA1123 (assembly GCA_002313895.1). Classification (GTDB taxonomy): domain Bacteria; phylum Chloroflexota; class Dehalococcoidia; order Lucifugimonadales; family UBA1123; genus UBA1123. Next base: position 43,560 of record DCAW01000043.1, on the reverse strand, counting down.
CTGCCTTTAGGCCATCCCCGTGGCAGAGATGGCGTTTATCCTCACTTCAGTTCCGTTCGCAGTTATGAGTCGGTCACAAAATCAGTTGAGCGAATTCAGGCCGCTTCCGATGCCACCAATGTCATGCGCCGCGCCTTTGCTCGCGTCAAGATGGGACGTCCGGGGCCGGTTATGGTCGAAATTCCCTCTGATATTGGCAATGAAGAAATCGACGATTCCATAGTGGAGAACTACAGGCCGGTGAAGACCACCGTCGCCGGGGCCAACGCCCAGGCGGTCGCAGAGGCTGCCGAAGCGCTGATGAAGGCCAAGAATCCGGTGATCTACGCCGGACAGGGCGTTCTGTACGCCGGGGCCACGGACGAGCTTGTTCAACTGGCCGAAGCCCTTCAGATTCCGGTCACCACTACGATGGCAGGCAAGAGCGCCTTTCCAGAGAAGCACCCCCTGTCTCTGGGCAGCAGTTCGGGTGTTATGAACGCCGCCGCGTTCGACTTCCTGAGCAAGGCCGACCTGATATTCGCCATCGGTTCCAGCCTGACCCTCCACGGCATGACCACTCCTTTGCCGCAAGACAAAACCTACATTCACGCCACCAACGATTCCATCGACCTGAGCAAGAACTACGATGTCGATTATCCGATTCTGGGCGACGCCAAGCTTGTCCTGGCCCAGTTCTCAGAGGCATGCGCCGACCTGACGGGTTCGACGCCAAGAGACGCGGACGGCACAGTCACCGCCGAGATTGCCTCTGCTCGTGAGAAGTGGCTGGCGGATTGGACAGCCAAGCTGACATCCGGCCAGACTCCAATGACTCCCTATCGGGTCATTTGGGAGTTCATGAACGCCATCGACCCCAACGAGGCCATCGTCACTCACGACTCCGGCAGCCCTCGCGATCAGTTGATGCCTTTCTATCAGGCGGGAGGCCCTCGGACCTATATCGGCTGGGGCAAGTCCCACGGCTTGGGGACGGGCCTGGGTCTCAACATGGGCGCAAAACTGGCAGACCCCGACAAGTTCTGCGTCAATTTCATGGGCGACGCCGCCTTCGGAATGACGGGTCTGGATTTCGAGACTGCTGCCCGTAGCGGCATACCCACTCTGACTATAGTGCTGAACAACTCGACGATGGCTATTGAGACGTCGTCAATGGCTCGATCCCACGAGCTATATAACACGCGGGACCTTCAGGGCAATTACGCCGACATGGCAATAGCAATGGGCGGATGGGCCGAGCGAGTCGAAGACCCCGCCGACGCCGGAGCCGCCATCCTTCGAGCGAAGGAGGCCACCGAAAACGGCGAGGCCGCTCTGCTGGAATTCATAACCAGCGAGGAGGCCGAGTTCTCTCATCGCAGGCCGTTTGCCTGAAAATAGCTATCAGTGGATAGCGCAGTGAGTCCAGCGTGATAGCGTGTTTGACAGCGTTACAGTATGTGCGTGCAATCATCGACGCAAATAATTTGCTTCTTTGGACACCCCAGTTTGATAGGGGAAATGTAAGGCGAGATACAAATCAATCGAAATAAACGAAGGCTTACATGGGAGTTGTGCTGGCGCCTAACTTGGAAGGCCAACTGGACGCGTGGGAAGCATGGTGCGCAGATCTTTAGGGACCGCAAAAGGAAGCAATAGCCGACTTCAATCGGCGCTATGGTCTCACCCGTCATGCCTCATGGCTGACGGAAACTCGTGCTGGGCCCGCAGTCATCGCACTACACGAGGCCCCGGGCAGCGACGAATTAATGCCAAAGCTGGCCGCGTCCCGGAACGAGTTCGACATCTTGTTCAAGGAACACCTCCTAGCCGTCCACGGGATGGATGTCACCCAGCCGCCGCCTGGCCCGATGCCAGAGCAGTAGTTCGACACCTCCGACTGACGCTTCGCCTCAATCTCGACCGTCGTAACGTTTTCGATAAGCCCTCGGATGACACCGAGGGCTTATTGCTTTCACTGATTAATGCTCCTGCAGGGGATCGTCCTGATTCTCTAGTCGGACTCCCGCGCCCTTGACGCTGGTGTCACAGGCGGGGCAATGATAGATCACGTTCATCCTTGAGCCGCATTCGGTATGGACCAGGGCGATGTCGTCGGACAGATGCTTCGCGCCCCACACTGCCAGGGCTCCGGCCACTATGCCAAGCTCGTGACCCTTCGCAGTCAGGTGGTACTCGGCCCGTGGCGGGTGGTCGCTGTAGAATTTGCGCTCCACCACCTCGTACTCTTCCAGCGCTTTCAGTCGATCTGACAGCACGTTGGGAGCGATGCCCTCAACCTGCTCCTGCAACTCAGCGAAGCGATGGTGTCCTCGCAAAAGCTCCTGAAGAATCAGAATCGTCCATCGCTGTCCCACAAGCTCCAACGTCCGAGCGATGGGGCCTGTCTGTGTGTACTGCTTGGGCACGTTTCACGCTCCCCAAAAACTCGTGATTCCTGTGGTAGATTGACATATGCAAGTAACTTGTTTAATACTACTCACTTGCGCAGAGCAATTCAATAACTGGTCAAGGTTGGTTGGGATTGTAGCAACCTTTCGCGGCTGATGCTCCACGAGCGCCCGAACCTGATACCAGAAAACCTGATTACCTGACACATCCACATGCAAGACGGTTCCCACGTCCGAATATCCAATGTATCTAAACGCTTCACCACCACAAGCGAAACGCTGCTGGCGTTGGATGACGTGACACTGGACATCGAACATGGAGAATTCGTTTGCCTGCTTGGCCCCAGCGGGTGCGGGAAATCGACTTTGCTGCGAATAATTGGCGGCCTAACGGAACCGACGGATGGCGGCGTGACTATCGGGGGCCAAACGCCCTCCGATGCCCAGGCGAAGAAGGAATTGGGGTACGTATTTCAAGACCCTTCGTTGATGCCGTGGCGAACGGCTGAGGACAACATTCGTCTGCCTCTCCATGTCAATCGCGCCATGAACAAGGATTCAGCGCCTCCGGTCGAGGAGTTGCTCACACTGGTGGGTCTCGAAAGATTCGGACACTATTACCCCTCTCAGCTTTCGGGCGGGATGCAGCAGAGGGTTGCTCTGGCGCGAGCGCTGGCCTTTGGGCCTTCTCTGTTGCTGATGGATGAGCCATTCGGAGCGCTGGACGAGATCACTCGCGAGACTATGAGATACGAACTTATGAGAATCTGGAACTCGGACAAAAAGACCGTGGTTTTTGTCACCCACAGCATTGCCGAGGCGGTGACTCTGTCTGATCGAGTTGTTGTCCTATCCGGGCAGCCGGGGAGGGTAAAAGGCGTCGTAGACATCGAGTTGCCCAGGCCCCGCACCGCCGATATGGAGAGCAATCGGTCATTTGTGGATTACGCAAATGACCTGCGTAAATTGCTGATGCAGGAAGGTGGAGATGGATAATCCTTCGATGCAGGACACTTCGACATCCGTGCGAAGGCGACTCGTCTCGGCTATGAGTTACGTTGTGCCGCCCGTCCTCGCGTTGTTGCTGGCGGGAATCGTTTGGGAAACCTGGGTGCGAGTTTCTGACGTGCCTATCTACATGGTTCCGCCACCCTCCGAGGTGTTGAAGCAGCTATTCTGGGAGTTCGATTTCTTCATCAATGAGGGGAGCGTTACGCTGTTCGAGGCTCTGGTCGGGTTCTCCATTGGCGCCGGGGTGGCCCTGACCGGAGCGGCGCTGATGGCGCACTCTCGATTTCTGGAGCGCAGTCTTCTGCCCCTGGCGATACTGGTAAAGGTAACGCCTGTCGTGGCTGTGGCGCCACTGTTCGTCATCTGGTTCGGATTCGGACCAATCCCTAAGATACTGATCACGGCCCTCATAACCTTCTTCCCGGTGCTGGTCAATGGAGTCACCGGATTCCGGTCGGTGGATCGCGGATCGTTGGACTTCCTGCGCTCGCTCAACGCTTCTCGACGCGAGATATTTCTGATTCTGCGAGTCCCCAGCGCGTTACCGTACTTGTTCTCTGCTTTCCGGGTGTCGATACCGCTGTCGGTCATCGGAGCGGTGGTGGGCGAGTGGTTCAGTGCGGACCGTGGGCTGGGCAGCGTCATAATCGTGGCCCATAGCAATTTGGACATGGTGACGCTGTTCGATGCCATCTTCGTGCTGGCCTTCATGGGGGTCGGACTCACTGCGCTGGTGTCTGTGGCGGAGCGGAAAGCGCTGTTCTGGCATGAATCCTCAGTTGTGGTGTGAGAGGGCAATCAGCTATCATCCGTCGGATTTCAGATGGTTATTCAACATGGAGAAATGAGAGGAAACACGGGAATGGACAGGTTCAAGAAATATTTGCTCTGGATGGGGATTGGATTGCTGTTCGCGGGGGCATCGTTAGGAGCCGCGTGTTCTGACGAGGAGACGACCGCCAGGCCCGTGACGTTCATGGCCGGGTTCAAGCCCCAGGCCAACCTGCCTTTCGTGGCAGCCTACGTCGCTCAGGAGAAGGGGTACTTCACAGAGCAGGATCTGGTGGTGGACATCAAACACTCCACGGGCGAGCATCTGAACCTGCTCATGTCTGGAGACGTGGACTTCACAACCGCCGACGCCAACTCGGTGCTGAAGCGTCGCGTTGATCCTGAGCTTCCCATCGTGGCGGTGGCGCTGTTCGGTCAGCAAGGCCAGCAGGCATTTGTCTCGCTGGGGGAGTCGGGCATCCAGACCCCCAAGGACTGGGAAGGCAAGACATTCGGATACAAGATCAGCGTTCCTCCAGATTACCTTGCGATACTGGAAGCCGCCGGGGTTGATCGCTCGAAAATCCAGGAGGTGCGTGTCGGATTCGATCCCAGAATCCTGACAGAAAAGCAGGTCGATATTCTGGCCGTTTTCAAGTCTAACGAACCTGACACACTCCGAGGGCTTGGCTTCGACGTGACGGTGTTCGACGCCGCAGATTACGGAGTGCCAACCCTGGGTTTGACCTACATCACCAGACAGGACATGGTTGACGAGAATGCGGACACGGTCAAGCGGTTCGTCAGGGCGACAATGAAGGGCCTGGAGTTTGCCTTCGCGAACACTGAGGAGACCCTAGACATCATCATGAAGTTCGCCGAGAACGAAAACCGCGAGCATCAGAGGTTTATGCTGTTGACGGAGATTGAAAACGCCGCTTCCCCCCTTACTGACAGCAACGGTCTCGGCTGGATGACCGCTCAGCAGTGGAAAGAGTTCCAGGATTCCCTGCTGCAATATGGCGCGCTAGAAGGCTCGACGGACGTTAATCTTGCATTTACCAACCGATTCCTTGAGGGTATCTACGATAACGGAAAGCTGGAGTGGCCATAGTCTATCCGGCATCCGATGAAACTTACTAACAGTGAGGAAGATACATGAGCAACGAAGCGCTGATCGTGGAGCAGGAAGGGCATGTCGCCACCTTCACAATCAACCGGCCCGAGAAACGCAACGCCCTGAACCCGGAGATTCACGCAGGAATGGTCGAGCACATAGACCGACTGTCCGAAGAGGGCGATGTGCGGTGCCTGGTAATCAAAGGGCAAGGCGATTTGGCATTCTCAGCCGGCGACGACCTCAAGCGCGCTCCTGGCGATCCCGGCCCTCAGCCGACGCCCGGCAAACCCGCCGAGCTTCAGTGGCCCCATCGCAAAACCGTTCAGTCCATATTCGACGCGCCGTTTCCTGTCGTCGCCATGATTGACGGATACTGCGTCGGCGGCGGTTTGGCTCTGGCGACGGAGTGCGATATTCGTATCTCCACAGATCGCGCCCAACTGGGTATCCCGCCCTCCAGGCTCGGCATCATCTACGACTACGAACGCATTCAGGTGTTCATCGACCTTGTGGGGCCAGCCTTCACCAAAGAGTTGTTTTGCTCCGGTCTTCGCGTCGATCCTCAACGGGCGCTGGGTATGGGACTTGTGAACAAGGTGGTCGCCCCTGACCAGCTAGAGTCGGAGGTCTATGGTCTAGCAAAGGAGTTCGCCCGCAACGCTCCGTTGTCTCTCAAAGGCCACAAGCGGATGATCAACACCCTGGTGGCCCGACAGCACGAAGGCTCGAAGCTGAACGCTCAGGACATTGGGGAGATACATGCCGCCCAGCAGGCCGCCCGCGACAGTCATGACGCCAACGAGGGCCGCGTGGCCTTCGCCGAAAAGCGCGACCCGGTGTTCATAGGTCGGTAGGCTCTGGTGGGAACTGTGGCAAAGTTAACTGGCATTGGAGGCGTGTTCTTCAGGTCGCGACACCCGAAAGGATTATCAGACTGGTACAGAGATCAACTGGGCATCGAGCCGGACGACGACGGAGTTGTCCAGACGTGGTGGCGTGAGGCCAAAGACACTGATCGCCGAGCCACACCGCCTGGGCGGTATTTTCCGCCGACACAGAATACTTCGGTCCGACCTCCAACCAATTCATGGTCAACTACCGGGTCGACGACCTGGCCGAAATGCTCCAGGAGTTAGAAGCCGCCAGCGTCGAGATCGTCCCCAAGCGCGAGAACAGCGAGTTTGGATGATTCGCCTGGATCGTCGACCCCGAAGGCAACCGAATCGAGCTATGGGAGCCTCCAGAGGGGCAGTAGCGTTCGGCTATCAGATGTCAACGGGGCTGGAACATCTCGTAGAACTCGATGTGGTCTTCCTCCACATATTCGAGGGCCTGTTGCCAAAGCGGGCCGATGATCTCACGGGGCGTGACGTTTCCGTCTCTACCGGGCGATTCGATAGCCTCGGACGTCCAGTCCATGTACAACGTGTCGGCAGGCCCAGGCACAGTTCCCCCGCTGAAATACACTCGTATCTCAGACCGTTGACCAGCGTTCATGTAGGCTTCTCCGATTTTTGTGACCAGCTCTGCCGCTCTTCGAGCCGTCCGAGGTTTGCATTTGAACACCCGCCTGATCAGGTACATTGACGCCTCCGATTCAAGTTGATTACCAAAGGTTTGAATACTCTAGCCTTGCTGAACTAACGAACGAGCCGGTAGATTCGCCCCGGGCTAACCAGGACTCCAACGGCCTTCTGCCTATCATCGCCTGATCGCGCTCGTGTCAGTCTTGATTCTCCGAGTCACTGCATGCCACGTAAACATCACGGAGCATCTGTCGCATATCTTCGGCCATCCGCCTCGTCGAAGTGGGCATAAGTAACTTCACGCTATCGTACATGGAATCGAATCGCCACTGAAGGCATTCCCATTGAACTACCAGAATCGCCGACTAGTTAGTGAAATGGCAACCACCGCATCGGTCTACCCGCCGCCTTTATGTCACTCCCCGTGCTTTCCAGATGTCAATTGGCACATGCGAGGCTTAAGCGCATGTTGTAAAAAACGCGCGTGCGTCCAATAGATTTTGACGAGTACGCTTTCACTGAGAGTTCCAAAATGCGAAGGTTTTTCTTGATAGGCAGGACGTTTCGAGATTTCTCGACTACAATTCCAAGCGCTCGAACTGTTAATCGCTAAAACACACTCGGCATGCCAAGCAAATATCTCCGGCAGAGAGAGGTTCCCATCGTGATGAAAGCTGATAACTTCTTCCGACACTCAGTCGTCAAACGTTGCAGGAGCAGGGTCCACCGGTTCAGCCTCCACGCGCAGGTCGGGCAGCCAGTTTAAGAACGGAGGCAGGTACCAGTTTGAGTCCCCCAGCAGTTTCATGGCAGCGGGGACCAGCACGATTCGCACTATCGTGGCATCGATGAGAATCGCCACTCCCAGACCGAAACCCATCTGCTGAAGCCCCACGATGTCTACGGCGGCGAAGGCCCAGAACACCGCAACCATTATCAGACCGGCGCCTGTGATGAGCCGACCCGTGGTTCGGATTCCGAAGGCGACAGAGTCGGCGTTGTCCCCGGTCTGATCGTATCGCTCTCGAATTCGACTCATCAGGAAGACATGATAATCCATCGAGAGGCCGAACAGTATAGAGAACAGGAACAGCGGAATCCACGCCTCGATGATGTCGAACTGCGTCAGCACGCCCAGATTCGCGCCCCATCCCTTCTGGAAAGCAAGAACCAGTATCCCGTAGGTCGCGCCAACCGACAGCAGATTGAGCAAGATCGCCTTGATGGGCACGATGATCGATCGGAAAACCAGCATCAGCAGAATGAAGCTCATTCCAAGAACGAAGGGGAACACTATCCAGACCGAGGATTTGGACTCGGTGAAGAAGTCGGCGTTGTAAGCCGTCTCGCCGGTTACATGCACATCGACGACGCCACTTGTGAAAATGCGAGGAATGTAGTCGTTGCGCAGCCTGTCAATGGCGTTGACCGCCAGCGGTTCGGCTGAGTCGCCAACAACCGGCACACTCAGCAGGCCGATGGTCATGGCATCATTGGTTTGAAGAGGCTGTTCTGGCCCGAAGGCGGAGCGGGAATCCGATTCCAAGAACGCGACAAGGGACCTCAGTTCTCCCTGGAACTCTGGAGTGTCCAGATTGCCCTCAAACACTATCTGGGCGGGCGTGACGTTCCCTGCGGAGAATTCCTCGTCCAGAACGAGGAACCCCTCTTTGGCCGGAATCCCGTCCGGCATTGAACTGACGCCAGCGAAACCGATGGCAAGGTCGACCATAGGATAGGCCGCCGCAACCAGCAACCCGCCAGCTAACAAAATACTTATGATGGGCTGTCGCATGACCCCATGGGACACGCTATCCCAGAACCCACCTCCGTTCTCGACATCGGCCACCCCCCTGCCGACCAGAGGAATTCTGATCCTATCGATCCCGTTTCCAAGAATGCTGAGGATCGCAGGCAGCAGAGTCAGCGCGCTCAAAACTGATGCAAGCACGACCAGAATTGCGCCTATGCCCAACCCGATAAATATGTTGAACGGGACTAACAGCATCCCGAACAATGCGATAACGACAGTGATGCCGCTGAACAGCACGGTGCGGCTGGCGGTGCCTCCCGCGCGTGCGATAGCATCGATCTTCTCCAGGCCCCGCGCGCGCTCCTCCCGGTAACGGGCGACGATGAACAGCGAGTAGTCGATGCCGACCGCAAGACCAATCATGAAGATGATGTTAGTGACGAAAAAGGAAAGAGCGAATACCTGACCGATCAGCGCCGCCGCTCCCAGAGCGACGAATATGGACGCGAAGGCCAGAATAACGGGCAGCATGGCTGCAACCAGCGTGCCGAACACCAGGGCGAGGATTATCAGGGCTATTGGTACCCCGAAGGTCTCGCCCTTCTCGATGCCTTCCTGCCCCACCTCCAGGAAATCCTTGCCCACGGTCGCCTGGCCGGTAATCAGAACTTCGATGCCGGCAGGAGGTTTGGCGGTCTCCACGACCTCAACGACGTCTGCTATGTTGCTGGTGGCGTCGTCGAAATCACCTGCCATCGTGAACGGAATAATCGTGGTCTGTCTGCCTTCAGCTAGAAGGAACGGAAGGCCAGTGTGAGGGTAGTCCACCAGGGTTTCCAGGCGGATGATATCCGGCCCCAGGGCCTGAAGGCGAGAGGTCAGGTCGGTCACGGCCTGCTCAAACGCCGGATCGTCGATGGTCATGGTTTCTGATCGGACGATGACCACCTCATTGGTGCTGATGGGAAGCCCCCTCATTTCCTCAATCAGGTCTACCCCGCGCTGAGCCTCCGGCGTGTTTGTGAAAACGAACTGCGTTGTCAACGCTGAGGCCAACAGCGTGTTCATGATGGCAATTGAAACAGCCAACAACACAACCCACGCGCCTAACACCCACCACCGATTTTCAGCGCTGAATCTCGCCAGCGATTCTGTCAACAATGTATCTACCCCTGGTCTGCTCTCAATTTCATCGGAGCTTCAATACGTTCGGAGAAACTTCCCACAGCGTCCGTCAAGGTTGAAAATTGCCCTTGGGACAAGTTTAACCAACATTGAGACAAAACGTCAGTCGAATCGCAAAAACCGAGAGTTTGGCTGAAGGCGCGTTGCTAAACTCGGCTCACCAGCACGGGAGCAACCTGAATTTCTGTGACGTGTCCAAACTGTAGCAGAGAAAATCTCACTGACTCCCAATTATGCAATAACTGCGGTACCGCTGGGTGCGTCCGAAGAGGTCCCGTCGCCGAACATCGCAAGGAATCTCGACTTCGTGGACCGACAACGGAGGATGGGTGGGTTGTTGTCCGCTATCGATGACGCCAAGTCGGGCCGTGGACTGCTCGTCATGCTCGCGAGCGAACCGGGTATCGGAAAGACGCGCATCGTCCAGAAGTTGGGTGCAATCGCGGAAAAACGAGACGCCCAGATGCTCTGGAGGAGGTGTTACGAGGGTGAAGGAGCTCCACCCTAGAGGCCCCCGGGCCCAGCCCGCACAGGCCTACATTTAAGACAAAACCTCTGAATATCTCAATCCTGTCATGGAAACCGGTGCTTCTGATATCGCTGAAATCGTTCCTCAAATGAGACCGGTATCACAAGACCTGCATTCTCCACATTCATTTGACGCTGAGTCTGCCCGCTTTCGGTTATTTGACTCCATAGCCACCTTCTTAAAAGACTGCCTCTGAAACTCGTCCTCCGGTAATCGCACTTGATAGCCTTCACTGGGCCGGCACAGGCTCTCTGCTCCTCCTGGAGTCCCTGGCGCCAGAGCTTGCGCGAAGCCACATCTTGGGGCTGGGCACTTACCGAGATTCAGATGTGTCGAGACGCCATCCTTTGTCCCAGACCCCCGGCAATCTCCCCCGCGAGCGCCTGTGCCAGAGGATGCAGCTCATTCACCCACCGAAGGCAATCCGCTATTTGTTACTGAAGTGGCGCGACTGGTCAAACAGGAACGTTTTGGAGAGGACTCTAATTGGGAAATGCGTGTTCCTGAAGGCATCAAAGACGCCATAAGTGGGCGTCTTAGTGGACTCACAAAACGGTGCAACCAGTCGTTGACTACGGCGTCGATCATGGGCCGGGAATTCAGGCACCAGCATCTAACTCGGATTGTAGGTGATTCTTCGGTAGGCTCAGAACGCTATCATTCTAAAGACGCGCTCCTGAGAGTCTTGGAGGAAGCATCTGCAGCGTTTGTGGCTGAATAGCCAGAGGATGAAGTGGGGCTTTTCCGATTCACACACTCTCTCATACAGCAGACGTTTTCTTGAGAGCTATAGAGCTTCTGGACGAAGCCGATCAGATAACTTTAGATTTAGGAATGAACCCACTCACCCAGAGAGTGAATGACAAGAGAGAGCAAATCGACACTGGAGCTTCGCCCAAATCCTATTATCCAGATGGCCTGACCCAGCGCTAGGCCGAGGTTCTGCGCCTCATCGCCGCTGGCAAGAGCAACCGCGAGATAGGCGGAGAACTGTTCGTCACCCCCAACACTGCTGCACGGCGCGTGAGCAGTATCTTCATAAAATTCGACTCCTCAAACCGCGTCGAAGCCACGTCCTCCGCCACCCAAATTGGGTTAGCGTAAACCACCCGCCCTCCGGTTGTCTTGAGTTGTATGCATATGGGGGCTGTGATAATGTTCGACGAGTCACCGAATTGTCCCTGATCAGGGATCGTCAACGATCAATCGAAGGAAGAGATGGCAGATATGCAGAACACAAAGACCATCAAAGATCGACACGGCCTCGCACTCAGCACGACATCTCCCACGGCAGCCGATTACTACGTCGAAGGCTTGGACCTGATGTTGGCCCAGAGCTACGGACCGGAGGACAGTTTTCAGCAGGCTATCGACGCGGACGAAGGGTTTGCGCTGGCTCACGGCGCCCTTGCGGTTATGCTGTCGTACAGAATCCTAATTCCAGAAGCGAAAGAGAGCATAGAGCGCGCTCAGACTCTCGTCAACGGCGCAACGCCCCGCGAGAAGCAGTCGGTCCGCGCCATCGCCTTGATGATCGACGGCAAAGGCCCAGACGCCCTGGCGCTCATTCGCGAACATCTGGCGGAGTATCCCCGCGACGCGATGATGCTCAGGTTGGCAAGCCGTTTGCTCCTCCTCGGTTGCTCCGGCTCAGGAGTGGCGAACTTCCCGGGGGAAATGCTTGCGCTTCTAAAGACGGTCGAGTCAGATTACGGAGATGACTGGGCCTTCTTGGGCCAGTTCGCGTTCGCCCATCACGAGACAGGCTACTTCGACGACTCGCTGCGTCTCGCCCAGCGCTCGCTGGAGATGCGCCCCGACAACGCAAACGCGTCCCACTCGGTGGCTCACGTGTTCTTCGAGACGGGCGACGCCGCAGGCGGAACCGATTTTCTAGCCGACTGGCTGCAAGGGTATGACGAACGCGCGCCGTTCCATGTCCATCTTTCATGGCACCAGGCGCTGTTTGAACTCGCGACAGGCCATTACGATCGGGCGACGGCGCTGTATGAGAGCGACATCCGACCTTCCGTGATCGCTCGGAATCTGGGAACGCTCGCAGATAGCGCGTCACTCATGTGGCGTATGAGGATATACGGCGAAGGCGAGCCGAGCACTTCATGGGCGGAGGTGCGGGAGATCGCTCTGCCCGCCGCCGAGAAGCCGGGACCGCCGTTCAGAGACGCTCACGCGGCGCTGGTTTTCGCCGCTGCTGGCTACACTGACGAGATGGGTCGGATGCTTGACGGCCTGAAGACCGCCGCGGACAACGGCGACCCGTTGGTCCGAGAGGTCACACTGCCGCTGATTAAAGGGATCGACGCCTTCGCCAACGAAGCATATGACGACGCCGTCGAGTTTCTGGAACCCGCATTCGCAGACCTGCCGCGCATAGGTGGCAGTCACGCCCAGCGCGAGGTTTTCGAGGACACCCTGCTGGAGGCGTACATTCGGGCAGGCCGATTCGACGGCGCAACAGACCTTTTGAACACCCGATTGAAACGCCGGGCATCCCCACGGGATATGTTCTGGCTTGGGCGAACGCAGGCCGGGTTATCCACGACTTCAGACGCCATCGACAGTCTGAGTGAAGCCGAACGGCTGTGGCAGAGCGCAGACCCCGACTCGTCTGAACTATCTGGGCTAAAGCAACTGGCTGGGCAGTTGGCCCCATAGGTCGCGAGGGTTAGACACACCGATGACCGACCTGAGGGTCACCATTGTTGGAACTGAGTTGCGTGACGCTCAGGTCGACGCAGTGATTCGTTGATCGCAAACTCGGCCCTAGTTAGGATCGCGCGGTCAACCACAGCAGGCCCTGTACACACGATGCCCTGTCCGGCGTGCAGTTTTCAAAACCAAGAGGGAATAACCTTCTGCGGCCAATGTGGTATCAAGCTTGATTCTACCGTCAACATGCGAGCGGTTCACATTTCTGCAGCAATCGATTTCGTGGATCGCCAGCGGGAGATGGGTGAGTTGGTTTCAGCTCTGGATGATGCAATGTCAGGCCAGGGACGGGTTGTCATGTTGGCTGGCTACCCGGGTATCGGCAAAACTCGCACTGCCCAGGAGTTTGCCGCCATCGCCGAGACGCGAAACGCGGAGGTCTTCTGGGGTCACTGCTACGAGGACGAAGGCGCCCTTCCATATTGGCCCTGGCTCCAGATCATCCGATCACATATCGATCAGTCGGATGTCGAGAGTCTCAAAGCGTCGATGGGTTCCGGCGCAGAGGCCATCGACGAGATTGTGCCGGAGTTGATCTCCAAACTGACGGACCTGGGCTCCCCGCCGAGGTTCGCTTCAAGCTCCGCCCGGTTCCGGTTGTTTGACTCGATCACGACGTATTTGAAGAACGCATCAGTCGACAAACCGATGGTCCTCATCCTCGAAGACCTGCACTGTGCCGCCGCCTCGTCGCTGGCGCTGCTGGAACACGCCGCAGCCGATGTGAGCGCATCCAATCTTATGATTATTGGCACATACCGCGACATCGAGGTGTCGACTGAGCATCCACTATCACGAACCCTGGGCAGCCTCGTTCGGCACGAAGACTTTCAGAGGTTGCAACTCGGTGGCCTGAGCCACGCCGTCAGAAAAATGGAGGCTTCCACGGGCATCATCAGCGCAGTGGCCGGCGACCTGGGAGACGAAGGCCACACCGGCGAAGGCGGACCTGCCACCAACGCCACGTTGAGAAACCCAAGTGGTTTAGCCGCGGACGCGTCAGGCAATATATTCATCGCCGACCGGCAAAGTAACGCCATCAGGACTGTATTGCTCCGTTAAAATTGGACAAGAAAATGTCGGTTGTTAGTGAACACACGCTCCGTGCTTTGCCACCCACCCTCTTTAACCTTGTAGAATAACCTTGTCCCAACATACCCAGGAGGTACGAAGAATGCCCAACACCCTGCCTCTCGAAGGCGTGAACGTCCTCGACCTTACTCAGATAATGGCTGGGCCGTTTTGCACCATGCTGTTGGCGGATATGGGCGCGGACGTTGTGAAGGTCGAGAAGCCCGGAGGCGGCGACGACACTCGACGCATGGGGCCTCCATTCATCAACGGCGAATCTGCGGCGTTTCTGGGCATCAATCGCAACAAGCGCAGCGTCGTTGTCGATCTGAAGGCCGAGGAGGGTGTCGAGCTTGTCAAACGCATGGCGTCAAAATCCGACGTGTTCGTCCAGAACTTCCGGCCCGGCTCTCTGGAGCGAATGGGCCTGGGGTACGAGCAATTGAGAGAGATCAATCCCGCGCTGGTGTACTGCACGATTTCGGGATTCGGGACCACAGGCCCCTACGCTCGGCGGGCGGGGTTCGACCTTGTGGCCCAAGGGATGTCGGGCCTCATGTCGATCAACGGCCATCCCGGAGGGCCTCCCACCAAAGTCGGAGTGCCGATCACCGACCTCAACGCTGGTATCTTCGCCGCTTACGGCATCCTGACCGCCTATATTCACAGGCTCAAGACCGGCGAGGGCCAGCACGTCGATACCTCGCTCATGGAGAGTGGCATCGCCTGCACATTCTGGGAGTCGGCCATGTACTTCGCCACCGGTAACATTCCGGGACCAATGGGGTCGGCCCACCGCCTGACCGCGCCCTATCAGGCGTTCCAGACCTCCGATGGCTACGTGAACATCGGCGCGGCCAACCAGTCCAACTGGGAGCGGCTGTGCAGGGCAATCGGTCGCGAGAAGCTTGTCGAGGATACGCGATTCCTCCAGCCCTCGGACCGGATGGACAATATCGACGATCTGACGGCCACGCTGGACGAGACCTTCGCCTCGGAAAACTCCCAACACTGGCTGGACACCCTGGCCGAAGCCGGAGTTCCTGCAGGCCCCATTTACAATATGGCCGACGTGTACGCCGATCCCCAGGTTCAAGCGCGGGAGATGATGGTGGAGATGGACCACCCCACCGCAGGCCGAATCAAGAACATCGGAGTGCCGGTGAAGCTGTCGGAAACTCCGGGCAGCGTGCGCTCTCCGTCCCCTCTGCTGGGTCAGCACACTGACGACGTGCTATCCGACATGGGATGCTTGGAAGATGAAATCGCCGCACTGCGCGCAGCCGGGGTTATCCAATGAGCCGTGCGAGACTCCGAGACCTGGGCATCGAGATTGGCGACCTGCCAGTCGGAGCCAACAATGCCATCACCGACGTTCCGGGCGTGACAGTAGGCCACACAACGCTGATTCACGACGAGCCACGCATCGCCAGAACGGGCGTCACGGTGGTGATGCCCCGTGGCGGACAGGTTCAGAACGACAACGTTTTCGCCGCCTATTATTCGTTCAACGGCAACGGCGAGATGACCGGACTCCCGTGGTTGGAGGAGACGGGTTTGCTGAGTTCTCCGGTGGCAATCACCAACACCCATCAGGTGGGAGTCGTGCGCGACGCTCTGGTGGAATGCGCATCGAATCGAGGGGGCGGCTGGTTCCTGCCTGTGGTGGCCGAGACTTACGACGGGTTCCTCAACGACATCAACGCCTTCCACGTCACGAAGGAGCATGTCTTTCAGGCCCTGGACTCGGCGTCCGGTGGGCCAGTGACCGAGGGCAATGTCGGAGGCGGTACAGGAATGATGTGCCACGGTTTCAAGGGCGGCATCGGCACGTCCTCGCGAGTCGC
Source organism: Dehalococcoidia bacterium UBA1123 (assembly GCA_002313895.1). Classification (GTDB taxonomy): domain Bacteria; phylum Chloroflexota; class Dehalococcoidia; order Lucifugimonadales; family UBA1123; genus UBA1123. The sequence continues at coordinate 27,627 of DCAW01000043.1, read as the reverse complement.
CGAGATCGGAGGCGCCAGTTTCACAGTCGGCGTCCTGGTTCAGGCCAACCACGGACACCGACGACTTCTACGAGTAGACGGCGTGCCAGTCGGCCGCGAGATCGGCCCTAATGTTGTGCCGCTCCCCGGACGCTCCGACGACGGCGAAGGCTCGATTATTGTGATTGTCGCCACCGACGCTCCTTTGCTCCCGATCCAGTGTAAGCGTCTGGTTCAACGAGCCACCGTCGGCCTCGCTCGGACAGGCGGAGTCGGTCACAATGGCTCTGGAGACATCTTTCTGGCCTTCTCAACGGGGAACCATCCAACACAGGGCTCAATCGGAGCAGGCGACGCCAACACGGGCCAGCCGATCGGCGTCCAGATGATTCCCAACCACCATATAGACCCATTATTCGAGGCTATCGCCGAGGCCGTCGAGGAGTCGATTCTAAACGCCCTAACCTCCGCCGAGACCACAACCGGATACCAGGGTCGCACGGCTCACGCCATCCCCCTGGACCAACTCCAGTGCGTGATGGAGCGTTATCGCCCCTAGCCTCTCTGGAACTTCTGTCATCATATAACCCGAACTCGGCGCTGCCGTTGCCGAAGCGGGCGCCGAAGGCACAACCCTTTAGGCTGCCGCGGGCGATCCCAGCATCCCTGGAACTGACCGACTCGGCGGTGCTGCCGGAGCGGGCGTCGCGGGCACTGGAGCGGGAGCAGGCGCGGGCGCAGGCGCAGGCGCAAGCGCGACAAGAACCGCTGGCGATGCGGGTTTATCTAGGGGCGACGAACACGCCACAAAAAACGGAATCGCCAATATCAACATTCCAACAATCACAGCAATTAGCTTCGGAGATTTTCTCATTATTGAGCCCTCCCTGATTAGATGTCTCGCTAAGTTTTCCGCATGTAACATGTATAGACGCCACACTCTGCGGTTTTGTTCCATCGGGGAAATCAATTTGTCAGAGATCCGAATTCCAGGCGCAAAAGGTCACAGATAAAATCGTCATGGCGATTGACTTCAATCGGGCACAACCTTAGAATTCAGTCTCGGTAACGCGGTGTCCCAAGTTGCGTGCGCAGTGTCGAGGGATGAATCATGGCTTCTCGAAATCGTCCATCGTTGCTCTCGTTGATTCCCAATCTGATCAACGCGCTGGTCCCAATAGGCGGCGTGATTTTCCTGGCGATTGGTTTCAGCGGTCTGTTGGTTGTGGGGTTCGGGTCGATCTTCAGCAAGGATTTTATCTCCGGAGACGGCGCAGGCGTTGTTTACACTAGCGAGCGATGCGCCGATTACTTCAGGTTCCACCCCGAAGCTAAGGATTGTTACAGCGCGGCCACAGCCCATCACTATGACGAGGTGGTCGACATTCGCGGAGGCATCGGAGCGGTGGGCTCGATGGTCTTGATTGCATACTACGGCCTCAGACGCCGATTCAAGTGGGCATCAGATACTAGGGTCATCCCCAGAGGATTCTCATCGACAGTTGCGGCGTCACTGTTTGGAGCGGCGGCTTTCTTGCTTCTCGGGATATTCGCGATGCAGGCTGGTTTTGGAAACACGACTGGCGTGGGAGTTCTGCTGGCCAGTGGGCTGGTTTCGGTTGTCGCGTTCCTCGCTTACGCAACCCAACTCTCCAGAGACCTGTTAAGGGCCGGCTAGGCCCGTTGTGAGCCGATTACTGGTTCAGGGCTTGGCAGGACTGGCTCTAATCGCCGTGTTTTGGTCGGTGTCCTGGCTGCACCTTGACCCCGTTGGCAGGCACTCGTTCTTCGGCCTGTGGTTGGGGTACATACTTATGGTAGACGCCGTCGTTCTGTGGCGTCGAGGCGAATCTCTACTCACTCGCAATCCTGCTGGGTTTGTCTTGATGTTCGTGGCGTCCGCGCCGCTGTGGTGGGCGTTTGAGGGGATAAATCAGCTAACCGACAACTGGCATTACCTCGGAGTTTCGCACTACTCGTTTCTGCAATACGGCCTCCTGGCGACTTGGAATTTTTCCGTCGTGATACCGGGTGTTTTCGAGACTGCCGAGTTGTTGAGCGCCTTTGGCGTCGTCAGACGATTTCGTCATGGCCCGAAACTCCGTTTGCCCGGGTCGACCCTGGTCGTGATATCAGCATTCGGTGTTCTGATGATTCCAGCGATGGCCCTGTGGCCGAGGTTTGTGTTCCCGGTGGCGTGGATGAGCCTTTTTCTGATTGTGGACCCTGTGAATCTGGCTCTTGGGCGACCCAGCATTGCGTCCGATCTCCGGAGGGGAGACTGGGGGAACGTGGCCGCTCTTGCGCTGGGCGCGTTGGTATGCGGGTGGTTCTGGGAGATGTGGAACTTTCGAGCGCTTCCCAAATGGGAGTACACAATCCCGTACCTGGGATTTGCGCGAGTGTTCGAGATGCCTGTGTTGGGCTACCTCGGATATCTTCCATTCGGTCTAGAGGTTTATGCAGGCTACCATTTTCTGGCGGGATGGTTCAATCGTTTGGGAACTACGAGTATTTTGGTTATCGAACAACCCGCTGGTGAGCCTGCTAATCGCGCGACGTAGGATTCACTGCGTTTCAGTCCTGAGAGCGCGGGACACGTTGAAGAAGCGTTGCAAGGCCACCAGCGACCACAGGCCTTCGATCACCATAATCGGATAGACCTCCTCCAGTCCGCTGTACGCAGATGTGGCAGCCGACGCCCCAGCGAATATCAGTATGTTCCACCTGGACCGAGACTCCAGCCAGTACGACAAAAACATGATGGCAACGGCTATCGAACCAAAGATGGTCAGCATTTTCTGAATTCATCCTATGTGAGATATTTCAACGGTTGGTGAGGTGACCCGCGTATGCCGCAACTCTCGCTCTGGCAGTGTTTGACAACTACAAATCATGACATCAAAGTCTGAAGCGTTCCAGTTTATCGTAAAATTTATATGATTCATCTGGCAGGTTTTGGGCTAATCCAAATCGGTGGGAAAGTCGAGCGGCTTCCGAAACATGGCGCACCAGTGAAGAACGTGAGGCTCAGATTAGGGTTAATCCCCTGGAGGGCCTGACAATACCTGTAACCCCTCCCCGAGCAGCCGAGATTGTCGGAGCCGTTGGAGAAGATGAGTGGTTGTGGTTTGGAATGTCGACCAGGGCGCGGAGGCAACAAGAACCTTCGTGGACAGTCGCATACAACTGTTCAATCTGATAAGAGAACACGACGGAAATTACTTGAGAGGAGTGATATAGAGGTCTATAGGTGATCCGCGCTCGATGATCATCGCTCACGGGCTGGCCTAATGCAGAGGAAGGACTTGGACCAAGCAGAAGCGAACCAATCCCTGGAACTGCTGAGATCAGAGCGGCGAATCCTCCCAGCAATTTCTCATCCACAGGCCGGCCGGTGATTATCAACCGATGGGAAGTGAAAATGAAAGTCACGCCTTGACGGGGCGTTTTGTTGATTCGCTTGCCTCCAACTTAAGGGCGGACGGGAAGCGTTTCGAGAGAACCGATACTCAGACGATGCCCGTAACCTTCTGCATAAGTCTGGCGGTGTCGTCGGGCGATGTATCCCCTGTCCAGGCAACGTATTGATCAGGTCGGACGAGCGCGAGGCGCGACTCGGTTTTTTTTCTACCATCCTCATATGTGTCTCTCACCACCTTCAGAGGAACATTTAAGGACATCGCTGTTTCCTCGAAATCTTTGACAGTCGAATCCTCAGCATCGAAGGCCAACAGGGTGAAACCGGAGCCGAGTTCCTCGAAGACGTTGTGTCCAGAGGACAGAAGCTGCGGGGCCAGATGATGCCCAGCATTCGCCGTATGAGAGAGGCTCCCGTGAATACTGCACACAGAGTCGGGAGGCCCCATAACCACCGACGAACCCTCGTAATGAGGCTCATAAGTTCGGTTCACCTCGCTATCGGCGGCCTCTACCTGCTTCCAGGCTTGCTTGAACTCTTCTAGATCGCGGTCTGGGCTGTATTGCTCTAGGAACGCTCGGTCCCTCTTGATACCGCCAGCAATTACGTCCTCCCCAGTTTCCCAGAAAATCGGGCGACGTTCCTCGTTGTATGAGTCCAGTAGAGAGTCGCCTCCCCATCCCTCCAGAACGGCAGCTAGCTTCCATCCCAGGTTAGTCACGTCCTCGAGGCCTGTGTTCAGGCCATACGCTCCGTAGGGCGGGTGAGTGTGGGCGGCGTCTCCGGCAATGAAGGCCCTCCTCTTGCGATAGGTGTTGGCGACTGCGACGCGCAGTTCCCAGAATCCGATGTGGTCGAATTCGACCGAGAATTCAAACCCGGCGGCGCGCTGAAGCAAGCCACGAAAATCATAATCCTCGGCAGTGGCGTCCCGGGGCACAGGCGCATGGAAGAACCAGCCTCCGCCCAAGTCGATTCGTCCGAAAAAACACCAGGCGCCTTTGAAGTCGGGACTGAGAGCGCGATAGACTGTTCGTTCGGGAAGATGCTTCAGCCCCTCATGGAGCTCGCGAGACCTAAATACGAGCAGAGCCATCTTTTGATCGAAGTCCGTGCCATCGCGTTCGATGCCGGATTGCTCACGAACCGTCGAGCGCGGGCCGTCGCACCCGACGACATACTCTGCTTCAAATACCTGACTTCCGGGGCCGTCCTCCTCTGTGATCGTGACACGAACGCCTTGCTCATCCTGCTCAATTGTCTTTGCCGACCAACCGGGAATGCTGGTGACGTTCGGGAAATCGGCCATCCGAGCGCGAAGGACCTCTTCGGTCAGATACTGTGGCAGGCGTTCGTTGGCTTGGAAGAAGTAGTCTCCATATGATTCTCGTCCCACCGGAATGTACCAGTGGTCCCTCATCAGGTCTCCGTAGGCAGTGATCCCACCGATTGGGTAGCCTCTGGGCATTACGCGAGCGGCCCTCAATTCGTCAACTGCGCCCCAGAAGTAGAAATGTTCCATCGAGCGATTGGTGAGATTCTGCCCTTTGGGAATCCGTTGTGGCGTCGTGTGGCGCTCGATCAGGACACAGGAAACGCCCCGCTGACCAAGCTCCACGGCCAGCGCGACTCCGACCGGCCCGCCCCCCACGATGATTACCTGATAGCGTTGTTCCATTGAAACAGTGTTTCCTAAATTGGAGTGCGGTGCAGCCACAAACGCATCATTTGAAGATGCCACCGACTATATGGTTGCGCACACACGAAGTCAAACGTCACGCGTTGGCTGACACCTGACGGTCGGGGGCTTTGAAAGCTGATGGCTGAAATCTATGAGGGCCTAGCGGATGGGGCGAAGGGGACTTCATGTGGTGGTGGTGGTGGTGGTGGAAGCGCCCTCGTAGGATGCCCCTGAGTTGGCTCTCCACTCGGCCTCTGCCCATATCTATATCACACGTGTGGTTGCCAAATGGTTGCCATGCCTAGGAAAGGATAATGAAGCAAATCTCAGGAACTGCGAAGGCGGCGTTTGCTCGAAACGGCAGCTTCACGTTCTATACTCAGTGTATAGACGATGAACTTACCCGACCCAGGCGGTCAGTGGCCTTCGCTTCCGCCTCCCAGTCCTGAAACCGTGACTCGGTGACTGAGGCCTCGCTCGGCGATGGCGTTTTTGTCTAGGATAATGTTGGCTTTTTGCAGCATGTCTTCGCAATTCTCGCTCAGGTTCAGAAGATGCAGCTTCTTCCCAGCCCGCTCATAACGGCGGGCGAGGTCCACGATGGCCTCCATACCCGAATGATCCCACACCCGTGCGTTCTTAAAATCAATCGCCACCTCGTTGGGGTCAAGTATCGGGTTGAACAGCTCTTTGAACGTGCTGACAGAGGCGAAACAGAGTTGACCGTGGAGGTTGTAGACGCGCCAGTAGGGCTTTGACCCGACGCCGGCGTCAACGTAAATGTAGTGTGCGGTCTTCCACGCGAACACCAGAGCTGACACAATCACCCCGGCGAGAACCGCGATGGCCAGATCGGTGGCGACCGTGACCCCCGCAACGAATACCATTACCAGAGCGTCGGAGCGCGGCACTTTCGTGACGATACGTAGGCTGTTCCAGGATATGGTCCCAACCACCACTACGAACATCACGCCAACGAGAGCGGCGATCGGAATACGTTCGATCAGGGACGAGGCAAACAGAATGAAGAGCAGCAAAAACAGCGCAGCCACTACGCCGGACGTCCGTCCTCGGGCGCCGGATTTTATGTTAATCATGCTCTGGCCGATCATGGCGCAACCGCCCATGCCGCCGAAGAACCCTGTCACCACATTCGCCGCGCCCTGCGCGATGCACTCGCGATTTTTCTGACCCTTAGTTCCCGTCATTCCGTCTATCAGATTTAGCGTGAGAAGCGATTCTATCAGGCCGATCCCAGCCAGGATCAGCGCGTACGGCAGGATGATTTCCAGAGTCTCTAAATTGAACGGCACATCCGGCAAGCTGAAGAGTGGGAAAACGCCTGAAATGCTGGAAAGGTCGCCGACAGTCGTGGTGGGAATGCGAGCGAATATCACCAATGCCGAGACGACCAGTATCCCCGCCAGCGCTGCGGGAAATCGCTTGGTGAGTCTTGGCAACATGAAAATTACAGCCATTGTCACAGCTACCAGGCTGAGCATGACTCCCATTTCGCCCATGGGCAACCACGACGTTATACCATCGTCGCCTTCAATCTTGAAACTCTCGAACTGCGCCAGGAATATGATGATGGCCAGCCCATTGACGAAGCCGAACATCACGGGAAGGGACACCATTCTAATCAGGTTGCCCAATTTCAGCGCACCGATCGCCATCTGGATGATTCCCATCAGAACTACGGTGATGAACAGATATTCGACTCCGTGATCCTTCACCAGCGTGACCATCACGACAGCAAGTGATCCGGTGGCGCCGGAGATCATGCCTGGCCGTCCGCCAGTCAGTGACGTGAAAAAGCCGATAATAAACGCTGCGTACATGCCGACCAGGGGATCGACTCCCGCTACGAAAGCGAAGGCTATTGCCTCGGGAACAAGGGCCAGCGATACGGTAAGTCCGGCCAATATTTCCGTGCGAAGCACGGCCAACTGAGGGATTTTTCGCATAAATAGTCCTGTAAAAAGTAATGAATTTTTCGCTGATGTCCCTGAGTTGTCAGGCGCGCGCCATTGCGTTAAAACCCTGAACGTCGGGGATATCTTCAGCATTCATGTGGATGTCGCCGGTTGCAGAGTCGGCGTGACAACTCATTATCAGAGACGAAGCGAAAAGTTAGGTCTGCGACGAGTTATGGATGAATGCCTGCTTCAACTGGGACCACCCTTGCGTCAGCTTCCTCTGTCCGATGTTACCCAGATGGATGTCCGTGTTTTCATGAATGCAACATCCTGAAGACAACTTAGACTAAACGACCGTGCGTTATACAGTCAACACCAATCTACTCCACTTATTTTTGGTCACATATAATAGAAACGGCTCACAGTGTCTCATTCAGATCGAATCCCACCCGACAAGTCGATAGCTTTGACCAAGGCGAGCTCATGATGTTGGTGATCCTTGTATTCCGATACACTGTGCTCCCAGTAGCGAGATGAAGAGCCAATGTCCTTTGAGCATGCTTATACTCACCATAATCCCGTCCAGCGGTCACACAAACATCACAACGACACCCAAGACGCTGAGACTCGTCACAAGCGATGACTCGGCGATAGACCGTTGATTCCGATACCCAAGAGTCACCAGCCTGAACGCCTGCTATAATTGCGTCGGCGCCGTCAGAAGTCGATAACATGACGGCGCAGGAGAGCCTGTGGCGCCCAGACGTTTCTTCGGCAAAGTTATCAACGTTCACCAGCACGAGGAGACTCGCGCGCCGTTGTCATTTGACCTGGACGGGGAGCAGCACGAGATTCAGGAAGTTATGTCCTCGTGGCAGGACTACGGGATGCCCAACGACGGACGGAAGCACAAGTGGATTCAGCGGCATCACCGGAACTATTTTCGTGTTCGCACCACGAGTGATGAAGCCTACGAAATCTACTACGACCGGGGTGTGTCGATGAACAGCCCCAAGCACATGAAATGGTATGTGACAAGACAACTGTGAGGCGCATTTCAGATTGAGAATACTGGTTACAAACGACGATGGCATCAACGCTCCCGGACTCTGGAAGGTGGCGGACGCAATGCGCGAATTGGGAGACGTGGTGGTGGTTGCCCCGGACCGCGACCAGAGCGGGGTCGGCACGGCTCGCACTCTACTTCAGGCGCTTCGAGTCACTGAGGTCGAATCGCGCATCGAGGGCGTCCCCGCCCGTTCGGTGCAGGGGACTCCCGCCGACTGCGTGATTCTGGCTACTGAGGAGTTGTTTCCCGAGCCTTTCGACCTGTTGGTGTCTGGCATTAATCCCGGGGCGAATCTGGGACTGGATGTCCTGGACTCTGGGACGGTGGGCGGCGCGTTTCGAGGGTTCTTCCGAGGCATTCCGTCCATTGCGGTCTCGGTCACTTCATTGACCAATGTTCGCTACGATCTGGCTGCGCGGGTCACTGCCGAGCTTGCCAAGGCCATCTTCGATCACACGCTATCCAAACCCATGATCTTCAACGTAAACGTGCCAAATATAGCCACCGACCAGATAGAGCGGGTGGAGCATACGACACTGGGACCCAAAGCCTACCTGGAGAGCGTGGAGCGCGGCAACGACGGTCGTCGAGTCCATTATTGGATTTATCACAACAAGCCCATCGGCGACCACGCCGAGGAGGGCACGGACATCTGGGCGGTGCGCCACAACCGGATATCCATAACTCCGATGGATCCGTCCTTCATATCTGGACACGGCGGTTATGATTTCGGGCCGGTGGCCCAACAGCTTTCAAGCAGACTTGGGACCAACGGACATAAAACTAATGGGCATCAGTAGAAGTTGGCAGCTATCAGCCGTCAGCTTTCAGGAATTGCCATATATAGGCCAAGTGTATAGAAAAGGAGCTATGTCATGATCTATGAGTACCGAGTTTATGAGGCCGCGCCCGGAAAACTGCCCGCTCTTCACGCACGGTTCCGTGACCACACTCTGGGCATTTTCGAGAGGCATGGGATAAAGAACATTGGCTATTGGACGAATGACGCAGGCGATTACTCAGACCGGCTGATCTATATTGTTGCCTTCGAGGATGGAGGACATCGGGAGCGCGCCTGGGAAGCCTTCAGGACCGACCCGGAATGGCAGAAGGTGCGGGCCGAGTCTGAGGTAGATGGCCCGCTGACGGCTAGAGTGTTCAACACTCTGCTCTCGCCCACCGACTACTCGCCACTGCAGTAGGATGGCAAGCTATCACATCGCCGTTGACATAGGCGGCACGTTCACCGACGTTGTAATTCAGAACACCAACGACGGCACTCTCTGGACAGCAAAGACCCCCTCGACGCCCCAAGACCTGGCGTCAGGGTTCATGTCGGGCGTCCAGAACGCCATTGCACAGGCGAGCGCCGACCCTTCGGACATACAGCGCATCTTCCACGGCACGACGATTGCCACCAACGCGGTTATCGAACGAACGCCTTCGGAGATTGGCCTTCTTACCACAAGGGGATTCAAGTACGTCCTTGAGATCGGACGGCACGACATACCCCGCCGCCAGAACATATACGCCTGGGTGAAGCCCGAGCGTCCGGTCCCGCCCAACCGAATCTTCGAGATTTCGGAACGTCTGGACCGCACCGGCAGTACACTGATCGCATTGAACGAGGACGAGTGCCGTGAGGCCGCTCGCCAGCTTAGGGACGACGGCGTCGAGGCGGTGGCGGTGTGTTTTCTGTATTCCTACGCGAACCCGACTCATGAAGAGCGAGCCGCCGAAATACTGCGCGAGGAATTGCCCGGAGTCCAGATCGCTCTGTCATCAGAGGTCCTGCCGCAGTTCCGGGAGTTTGAGCGCACGGTCGCCACGGTGTTGAACGCCTATGTCATGCCTCGGGTGGGTCGCTACCTCAGCGGGTTGGAATCAGCGGCCAAACGTCACGGTCTAGACGCTCCGTTATTCATCATGAAATCCAACGGAGGCGTCACCAGCGCGGACATGGCGGCGAGACAGGCCATCCACACCGTGCTGTCTGGCCCGGTGGCCGGAGTGATGGGCGCGACTCAGATCGCCGATGTCGCAGAGTCTCCCAGCTTCATCTCGGTGGATGTGGGCGGCACCAGCGCGGATATATGCCTGGTGCGGGATGGCGAGCCTGAGATGACCGTCGAACGCAGCATCGGCGGACTGCCGCTTCAGATTCCCATGCTGGACATCGTGACCATCGGCGCCGGAGGCGGCAGTATCGCTCGTCCTCTGGCCGCTGGCGGGTTATCCGTCGGCCCAGAAAGCGCAGGCGCCGACCCTGGCCCGGTCTGCTACAACCAGGGCGGGACCATACCGACGGTCACTGACGCTCGGCTCGTCCTCGGACACCTGCCTCCACACCTGCTGGGCGGCGAGATGCCGCTGGACGTCGACGCAGCTCGAAAGGCGATTCAGGACGAGATAGCGACTCCTCTTGGCCTTGAACTGGCCGAAGCTGCATCGGGGATTGTCGAAATCGCCGACAACAACATGGCAGGGGCAATGCGCGCGGTGTCCATCGGTAGGGGACTGGACCCCAAGGACTTCGCGCTGCTGGCCTTTGGTGGCGCGGGGCCTATGCACGCCTGCGCTCTGGCGTCGTTGTTAGGAATGCAGTCGGTGATCGTGCCCCCGACTCCGGGAGTGCTGTCCACCTACGGATTGCTGTTCACCGACCTGCGAAACGACTACGTTCAGACATTCGTGCACTCAGGAGAGACACCGTCGATTGAGGAGATAACGACGGTGTATTCGCGTCTGGAATCGCAGTCGTGGGACTGGTTGAACAGTGAAGGAGTCTCTCGGGATGTCGGTCAGGTAACTCGCTCCGCGGACCTGCGCTACGAGCATCAGGGTTGGGAGATCACGGTGGACATGCCCGACGGCCCTATAACTGAGGCAACGGTGGATCATCTAATAGCTAATTTCCACGATCTCCACAATCGACTCTACACCTACAATCTGCCCCAGGCCAAAGTGGAATTGGTCAACCTGCGTGTCAGCGCATCGGGAGCACTGCCCAGGCACGAAATGTCCACACTGTCCAGCGCCAATGGACGACAGCCAGAGCCTGAATCCCACCGGCCGGCCTTGTTCTCAAGGTCCGTTGGATACGTGGACACGCCGGTGTATCGTCGAGATACGTTGCTTGCGGGTTCAGAATTGGTCGGCCCAGCAATCGTGGAGCAGAGGGATACGACAACGCTTTTGGCTCCGGGGTTCGGAGCGCGGGTGGATTCCTACGGGAATCTGGTGATTACTGGCATGGAGTGATGTTCACTCATCACTCCGACTTTGACTGTTCTTTCTGCTGTTTTGCTTCTTCGGCTTCAATAGCAAGCTGCCCCTTTTGCTTGGTTAGAGGAGGCATTTTTTAATCTTAAACTATGGCTTGCCCATAACAGTTACACTCCGAATGGCTATTCTCCAGAGATATCGTAGATCATGGCCGCATCCCAACCTCTATTGGTTCCACCATAGTGCGGGTATATCAAAATACTCTCAATCGCATTGTCGATTATGAACTCATAATTAACTCGTTCCGTATCGGATGGCTCAACCTCCAGTGGAGCGGCCAGTGGGCGTTCATCAATCCTCGCCCATTGATAGAGAATATCTGGTCCCACGTCGCGTTGCTGTTCAAGAATCATGATGTGATCGGAAGTAATCGGCTTCATGTGTTGAATCGTGGTTAGGTTTTGACGTGCTGGTTCAAAAGACCACAAGACATGACCCGCATTGGAGAAAATTACGGTTAACGACAGATGAAAGGCGCTATCGGTGAGCGGGCGGTGCGTTACTTCGCGGCTGATTGCACCCCTGGGAACACGCTCTCGGAATAGACCGAACCGATATGACGCCCAGGTTGCCGCCGCTACAATCGCCACAATCTGAACGATGTCCTTGGTGATACTGACTATCCTCTTAAGATGGTCAGTCGGCGTTACCGTCAGAGGTGTTGCCTGGTGGGACGCGGTGGCAGGCGAAACCGGATTGCCAGAGGCACATCCGACTGCTATCGTAGCCAGCAGGCTTGCTCCGATGAGGATTTGAATAGCGGTTTTCGTTAGGCTACGAATTTGCGGACTCGCTCGCGAAACGTTAGGACTGACAACAGGATAGTCATTATCTGTAGCAAAACAGAGAACCATCGAGGCCAACACGAAGACAATCGTGTATTAAATTACGACTCCAATACGACCTAACAAATAACGAGGCGAACATGAGCGTTGATCCCATCACCCTTGAGATCGTCCGAGGCGCGGTAAGCTCCATCATCCTTCAGATGGAGGGGCTGGTTGAGCGCACGGCCATGTCTCCGGTCATCAAAGAAAAGATGGACTATTTCGTAGGCATCTATGATCTAAAGGGCAGAATTGTGGACGCCTTTCTGTCCACCAGTGGCCCGAAGATCGTCGATCCGGTCATTCGTGTCTACCCCATTGAGGACATGGAACCCGGCGACTTGTACTGGTACAACGACCCCCACCTCTCTAAAGGAGCCATCCAGCATACCGGGGATATGTGTTTCCTCTCACCTGTCTTTCATGAAGAAAAGCCTGTCGGTTTTGCAGTCAGCTTCGGTCACTTTTGGGACATCGGAGGCAGTGTCGCGGGCAGCCTTTCGCCTAAATCCTCGGAGATATTTCATGAGGGGATTCTGGTCCCTCCCATTCGCATAATGAGGAAGGGAGAGCTGAACCGTGAGGCCTACGCCGTCATCCTCAACAACTCTCGATTTCCTGAGATGCTGGAGGGCGACACCCGCGCTCTGATGGCGGCGTGCCGTCTGGCCGAAGACCGGCTTCAGGAGCTTATGGACCGCTATGGGCAATCCCAGGTTCTAGAGGCTTTCGACCAGATTATCGAGCGCAGTATCGCCGAGTACAGAAAATTCGCCCGTGAGGTGATTCCCGAAGGAGAACACCACTTCTTCGACTATGTCGACGCCGACCCTGTGGACGGCGAGCCTCGTCGCGTGGACGTGAAGTTCATCCATGATGGCGACAGACTGGTGGCCGACCTCACAGGCTCCGGTCCCCAGGCCACCGGCCCGGTCAACTTCATCACAAGCCCCGGAGCCTTCAACCTGATAATGGCCCGTCACTTGAGCTACATGAACCCGGAGCTTCCTTTGAACGAGGGCGCGGTGGATTTCCTGGACGAGGTTCGCACCAAGCCTGGCACCATCACATACCCCAACTTCCCCGCGCCGGTGGGACTGCGAAGTCACACCGTAATCCGTTTGATGGGCTGTCTGGGCGGGATAATCGCTCAGTCCAACGGAGGCCGCGCTCCGGCTTCGTCACCCGTCTATGTCATATACAACCTGAGAACCATCGACGATGGCGGAAAATACCTGTACTTCAGCGAAGGGATAGGCTCAGGGCAGGGCGCGAGACCCCATGCTGACGGACTCAACGGCATCTACTTCCGCGACCAGCGCAACTATCCTGTTGAGTTCGAGGAAGGCGAGTTTCCGCTGAGGATTGAGCGGTATGCCATCCGGCCCGACTCCGCCGGCCCCGGATACTTCCGAGGCGGGTGCGGCATCATTCGTGAGGTGCGGATCATGGTAGATTGCACCCTCAGCACTCGGATGGACAACGTACGGTTCCCGTGTTTTGGTATCGATGGCGGCATGTCCGGCTGGCCCGGTCGGTTCACCTTGAATCCTGGCGCCCCCGATGAGGACGATATACCGCCGGCCAGCGAGGGGATTTCCGTCAAGTCGGGAGATATTCTCAGGATCGAAACGGGCGGAGGCGGAGGTTGGGGAGACCCGTTCACCCGGAACCCAAAGGATGTCCAGCGAGATGTGTTAGAGGGCTATGTGACCCAAAGCGCCGCGCTGTCAGAGTATGGCGTTGCGCTCTCCGATAATGGTCGAGAGATCGACCAATCCGACACCGAAGTCGCTCGAAACCAATCTCGACCTCCGAGGCCAGACGTTGATCGCGGCCCCCACGGTCAGGAGTGGTTGAACCGGCTGGGAGTTTCTTCATAGCAAGATAGTCGAAAATTTCCTGCCGACATTCTATCTCCAGCCCGAAGGAATCTCTCACATTCGAGTGGCAACGCTCCTATATTGGGTAACGATTTGGTGAGCCAACTCCCCGCCTTGACGGCGTTGACTGTTGTTTGTAACCTATGCTGACACAATTCCCAAGGCCCGACACAACAGCAAAAGGAGTCCCGCATGGCTACCAGCACGCAAACCTATGAAGTTGAAGTCGCGGATGTAGAATATCTCCGGCATGGAGACACCCCACTGATGGCGCGTGTCTACAAGCCCCAAGGCGTCGGACCGTTCCCCATCATGGTCGAACTGCATGGCGGGGCCTGGGTCCGAGGAGACCGCCTGAACGGCGATTCGGCCAACGAAGCGCTGGCCAAGTTGGGAGTAATAGTGGCGGCCTTGGACTTCCGAATGCCCCCAGATGGGCCGTATCCGGCCTCTATGGCCGACATCCACTATGGGGTTCGTTGGTGCAAGACTCAGGCTGCGGAATGGAACGGGCGCCCCGATGCCATCGGCGCTATGGGCACCTCAAGCGGCGCACATCAGGCCGTGTTGCTCGGCATGCGCCCGAACGATCCGCGTTACGCCGAACTGTCACCGCCAGCCGGGGCTGAGGAAGTGGACGGAACACTGGGCTGTGTGATTCCTATTTCCCCCGTGATCGATCCCCTGGGACGCTACCATTATGCCCAGGGCCTGCGAGAGGATGTCACTCCGCCAGACGGGATGGCGACCGAGAACGTGGTGAAGTCTCATGACGCGTACTGGCAGACCGAAGAGGCCATGGCTGAAGCGGCGCCGGCGCGTATTCTGGCCGGTGGAGAGCGCACAGCCCTGCCGCCCGCGTTGTGCGTCGCGCGCAGCTACGAGGCGGCGCATCCACGCCCGGACCTCGACGAATTCATCGAGCAGTACCGCAAGGCCGGCGGCCAGATAGATGTGAACATCTTCGAGGGCGAAGGCCCAGGATTGTTGAGCGACCTCTCCTCGCCAATCGCGAAAGAGACGCTCGATCTGATGAGCGCGTTCATCCACCAACACCTCGGATAATCTAGACAGATTGGCGCGCAGTCGAGGGCCAAGGCGGTTCCAAGATTTTGCCTGACGGCGCGCCAGTTTTGTAGTCTATCTGCTGCGGGCGTTCGCTTTCCTGGCTCCTGATCCACCCGAAGCCAGCCTTGGCCTCCGAGACCCAGGTGTTACAAAACGATCGATTCTGGGGCGCGACTCTCCACGTGAAGGTGGATCTCGCTACCAGCCAGACTGCCCAGGATGTCCTGGATAAATTGGACGAAGGCAATCCGCGGATATGGGCCAACTCCGTAGGTGACGACACCGTGACCTTCAATGCCCAAACCCTGAACGCCGACGAAGAAGACATCATCGTGCAACGTCTGCGTGAGATTAGTTCGCAGTGGCCTCGCCGTCATTCTGAGCGACGCCGAAACATCTGATCGCAAGAGGGCCACGTTTGTCTCACATGCGACCAGATTCTTCATTGTCGTTCTGAATGACAGGCTCCTGACACCTGAAAACCTGATACCTGATACCGGAGGAACCTCATGACCAAACAGAAAATCCGACTGGGAATCATTGGAGCCAACGTCGGCTACGGCTGGACCCCTCGCGCCCATGCTCCAGCGATAGCCAATCTTCCGGACATCGAGCTCACAGCGGTATGCACTGCTCACGAGGAGACTGCCCGTGAGTCCGCCGAAAAATTCGGCGCGAAAATGGCTTTCCATAATCACATGGAGATGCTTGAGAAGGCTGATCTGGATGTCGTGGCTGTCGTCGTGCGGGTTCCCATTCACCACCAACTGGCGATGGATGTCCTGCGGGCGGGCAAACACGTCTATACTGAGTGGCCGCTGGGAGCCAATCTCCAGGAAGCCCAGGAGATGGCGGACCTGGCACGAGAGAATGGCGTTCTGTCGATGGTCGGTCTTCAGTCTCGCGTCGCTCCCGTTTTCCTGACGCTGAGAGACCTGATTGCCGATGGCTACGTGGGCGACGTGCTGTCCGTCAATCTCAGCCAGATAAGCTCTGGTGTCCTGACCAGGGTATCGGGCCGAACGTGGCAGAGGGATAACACGCTGGGAGCCACGACGCTGACAATACCCTTCGGTCATTCGATAGACGCACTGTGCATGTGCTTGGGCGAGTTCGAGAGCGTGTCGGCAACGGTTCGCACTCAAGTCCCGCAGTGGCACGAAACCGACACCGACAAGATGGTGGACGTGACTGCCCCGGATAACATCATGGTCAACGGAACGCTGGCCGGCGGCGCGGTGGTGTCAGCACAGTCCAGCAGCATCCCTTACCACGGTTCGGGCTGGAAGCTGGAGGTTTACGGACGCGAAGGCACACTGGTGGTGACCAGCGGCGGCTCGCCTTCCACAAGCGGAGCGCGGCTTCAAGGTGGCAAGGGCGACGTGTCGGAGTTGGAGGACATCGAGATTCCAGCCTGCCACACATGGGTTCCGGACTCGGTTCCCCAGGGCGCTCCTTTCAACATCGCCCAGCTTTGGAGTCGGTTTGCCGATGCCATCCGATCTGGAGAACGCATCGAGCCTGACTTCGACACAGCCGTTCAACGCCACAAATTGCTGGACGCCATACAGCGATCGTCAGACACCGGACAGGCCCAGGCTCCATGACCAATGCCGTTGAAAACTACGAACTGGGCGATGTGGTTTTGCAGTCGGGCCTCACGTTGCGAGGCGCGAGGCTGGCATACAAGACTTTTGGAGAACTGAACGCTAATCGAGACAACGTGATCGTGTTTCCGACGTTCTTCGGATCCAACCATACGGGCAACGAACCGATGATCGGCGAGGATATGGCGTTGGACCCGTCACGATACTTCATTATAGTGCCTAACCTGTTCGGCAACGGGATGTCGTCGTCCCCCAGCAACACTCCGCAGCCGTATGATCGGGCGCGGTTCCCAAAGATGACCTACTACGACAACATCACGTTCCAGCATCGCCTGGTCACGGAGAATTTCGGCGTCGAGCGCATCGCACTGGTCTGTGGATTCTCAATGGGAGCGCAGCAGACCTTCCACTGGGGAGCGCTGCACCCCGATGTGGTGGAGCGCATTGCTCCCTGGTGCGGCTCTGCCAAAACATCCCGGCACAACTTCGTATTTCTGGAAGGAGTCAAGGCCGCGCTCACCGCGGACGACGCCTGGAACAACGGATGGTACGATCAACAGCCCACCAAAGGCGTGCAGGCGGCGGCCCGCGTTTACGCGGGCTGGGGGCCGTCTCAGGCGTTCTACCGCGAGAAGGTATATCTTGAGATGGGGTTCTCGTCTGTTGAAGACTATCTCATCACAGGCTGGGAGGGCCGATTCCGAGAGACTGACGCTAACGACTTTCTGGCGATGATAAACACCTGGCAAAACGGCGACATCTCCAACAATCCGCTCTACGATGGCGACTTCGAGGCCGCGCTTGGTTCAATCAAGGCAAAGGCCATCGTCATGCCGTCCCAGACCGACCAGTACTTCCCTCCAGAGGACAACGAGATCGAGGTGTCCCACATGCCCAACGCTGAGCTTCGGGTCATCCCGTCGATATGGGGTCACCTGGCAGGCGGGCCGGGTCGCAATACTGTCGATACTCAGTTTATAGACGACGCGCTGAAGGAGTTATTGGCTAGCTGAACATAGGGAGAATCTATGCCCGAAGATCAAAAGTACGACCTGAGAGGCCAAGTCGCGATAGTAACCGGTGGAGGTCGCGGAACAGGCCGAGCTTTCGCGCAGGCGTTGGCCGAGGCCGGAGCGTCGGTTGCGGTTACGGCTCGCACTCAGATCGAGCTTGAGCAGACCGTTGGACTGATCCGTTCCGCTGGAGGTCACGCGATTTCGATTCAAGGTGACGTTTCCGACTCAGCGGCGGTCGAGCGGGTTGTCAAGACAACAGAACTCCAGCTCGGCCCCGTGGACATTCTGGTTAACAACGCGGGCGTGACAGGGCCCGTGGGTGCCGAGTGGGAGGCCGACCCTGACGACTGGTGGCGCACGATGGAGATCAACCTGCGCGGGCCGTATCTCATGACCAGAGGCGTGTTGCCTGGGATGGTCTCTCAAAAGTGTGGTCGGATAATCAATATTTCAAGCGCGGTGACTGTGCGAACCTTCCCATACTTCGCGCCCTACACCGTGTCTAAGGCTGCCATTATCTACTACACCCAGAATCTGGCGGGTCAGGTCAAAGAGCATGGAATCAGCGTGTTTGCTTACCACCCCGGCGGGCCTGAGACCGAGATGTCTCGCTATCTGGCTGAGTCTTCGGAGGTTCACGAATCTGTGGGCAACATATTCCGAGGCCTGTACGAACGCGCCGCCCACACTCCGATGGAGATTCCCGTGCGCGACGTTATGCTGATGGCCTCAGGCAAAGCCGACGCTCTGACCGGGCGGTTCCTCATCCACACCGACGACCAGGAAGAGATGCTTGCGCGGGTTGGTGAGATTGAACGCGATGATCTCTATGTCTTGACCCGGAGGACGTAGGAGGAGTCGGGTTTTCAGGTGTCGGGAAAGTCAGGAATTTGCCATTCTGAAGTCGCAACTGAAGCATCTGGTCAGTGCAATTCAACACCTGGTCTGCACATGACCAGATGCTTCGTCGCTCAGCACGGCGACCTTGTGATCGTCAATCACTTCATCGATTACGTGTCGCGCTTTCGCCTTCGAGCCACCGATAGATGGACCAATGCCAGGGGTAGCCCTCATCGGGAACTCCCATCGCCAGAGGGGCAGGAGCTGGGCGAGTCTCGGCAACCGCCGATGTTCCTTTTTCACTTGCCCCGTGTACACCACCGCACTGGGCAGTCTCACCGCCATCTCCCCGCCGAGATGAAATGTCCTGTTATCCCATCCGTCGAATTCGACGGGTCTGATGGTGAGGCCTGCCCACTGAGGAAACTGTGCGGTGACCAACTGCCTCGCGAGAGACACGGGAATGTCCACTTTCGTGGCAAGCATATCACTTGAAGGCGCGCGCAAAATATTATCGTGAATAAGACAACACGCCCCTACTCAAATCCGTAGCTGAGTTGTATTGAACCGAACTCGAAATGTAACTCATTTTCCGAATCGCCGATCACGTTGCTGGTAGCTTCGCAAAGCTCGAAGAAAGTCCACCTTGCGAAACGCTGGCCATAAAGCGTCGCAGAAAAATAGTTCGCTGTGAACACTCTGCCACAGCATGAACCCGCCTAGACGCAACTCGCCGCTGGTCCGAATGATCAGGTCAGGATCAGGTTCGCCCTTGGAGTAAAGCCGCTGCGTGATGTCCTCAGGAGTAAGCTCCTCCGCCACGTCCTTTAGAGAGATTTCCTGATCGGCTCGCTCCAACAGCAAGTTGCGGACAGCTTCAGTGATTTCCTCTCGGCCGTCATAACCCACTGCGATATTCAAGCGGAATGGTCCGACTTGCGCTGTCCGCGCCTCTACATCTGCAATTGCTTCGCGCACATGATATGGCAATGCATCCAATCGCCCCACTACGTGCACCGATCTGGCCGATGGGCCTGGAGATGCAGTCTGGGCAAGATCCTTCAACTTGTGCTGAATTACTTCAATGAGTTGGTCCAACTCTTTCGGGTCTCGGTGCAGATTGTCCAACGAAAGAGCCCACACAGTGACTACTGGAATGGCTAACTCGTCGCACCACTCAAGAAGGCGGTCGAGCTTCTCTGCTCCCATAAGGTGCCCTTTGGAAGGGGACGAGAATCCCTGGGATCTAGCGAAACGCCGATTCCCGTCCAAGATGACCGCAACGTGTCGTGGCAGCGGGCGATCCCGAAGTTGGTTCGTCAACCGCCAGTTGTAGAGGCCATATATGGGTAGTTTGATTAGGGAGAGTAAGTCCATCCTGTTAACACACTGAATCCACTATCCAGTTGTGCCCTGCGCCAATTTCTAATATTTTTCAGGTCTCATCGAGGTCCAATGAAGACGCCACACTCCACCCGAACGCTCATCTCAGCGACCACCGGAGTCAGTCACCCCGGACAGTGCCCCCTGCGCACGCGATTCAGTCATTGTGCCTCTTTTTTGGAATACAAAGCGGCACTAGGTGGAGTCTCCCAACCGGTACGCCCTCCGAGCAGTGTCCCTGAACAGTGATGCCTTCTCAGAGTCCGAAAAACCTTCCGAGATACGTTTGAATGCGTTCCACATCATGTTGTAGGAGTACGACACCTTATCCACAGGGAAATTGCTTTCGAACATGCAGCGGTCGGGGCCGAACTGCTCGATGCAGTAGAGGTAGTACGGCTTCATTGCCTCGGCAAGCTCTTCCGATCCGATGGGTTGGTCGCGCTCGTGCCAATCGTAGCCGGTGAAGACCATCCCCAGACCACCGACCTTCACCGTCACGTTTGGGCATGTCGCCAGGTCTGCCATAGACTGTTTCCAGGTCTCCAATACCTCGTCGCGGCGTCCCTGGTAGGGGCCGACGCCTATGGGGCCGCCGATATGGTTGAGGATGATGGTTATGTTCGGGAACGCCCGCGCCAGGTCTGTGACTTCAGGAATCTGAGGGTGATAGACCCAGCCCTCGAAGCTCAGATTCATAGGCTCCATCCGAGCGTACCCTTCTCGGAATTTCGAGTCCATAAGTATCCCTTCGGGTGGAGCGCCCGCTACGTTTGCATTGACATTCGCGTCCCAGGCTGCCCTGTGTCGGATTCCTCGGAATCGGTTCGGGCTGGCTTCCAGGTGGGCTTCAAGAACCTCGGTCACTGGGTCTCCCAGCGTGAAATCTGCGGAGCTTACGATGCCAGCGGCGACCTCTGTGGAGCCATATTCCCCCGTTGCGCTCTCGTCGGCGATGCCCTGAACATAGACAGTCTCGCCCACAACTTTCAGAGCTTCCGGCCCGTCGTTCAGATATTCAGAACTGCACTCGACGAACACCGTCTCAGTGATGTTGTGGCCTGATCCTGTATCACCTAACAAATCTTCCAGGATATATCTGCTGGATGGACGGTCCCAAAAGTGGTGATGCGGATCGCATATGGGCAGGTCCGGGTCGATCACGTCTTCGGCTGTCAGGGCCAGCCACGCCTGGCGGTCTGTGGTCATGCTGTCTCCCTAGTAAGGTAGATGTTTTTATTTTGATTCGTTAAGGTTCGGTTATCGCGCTTAAACCTTCGAGCCCTGGATACGCCGTTCTCGGCCCTCCCACTCGCGATCTCGGAGGATGAATTTTTGGATTTTACCGGTGGCGGTTTTGGGCAGGTCTCCGAACTCTACGTGTTTGGGAGCCTTGAATCGGGCTATGCGCTCCTGGGTGAATGCGATGATCTCCTGAGAGTCTATATTGGCGCCCTCGCGGGCCGAAATGAACGCTTTGGGAACCTCGCCCCATCGGTCGTCAGGAACGCCAACGACGCAGACCTCTAGAACTCCGGGATGCTCCATGATGACTTTCTCGACCTCCTGACTGGAGATGTTCTCTCCGCCGGAGATTATGATGTCTTTGGCGCGGTCCTGAAGCTCAATGTACCCGTCTGGATGCCACACGGCCAGATCGCCGGAGTGGAACCACCCGCCCTTGAAGGCAGTGTCGGTGGCGTCCTTGTCGTCGAAGTAACCGGTCATGACATTGTTGCCTCGCATGACCACCTCGCCCATACTCTTGCTGTCCTGGGGAACGTCGTGCATATCCTCGTCAACGACTCTCAAATACGGACCTGCGAGGATGAATGGCACACCTTGGCGCGACTTGAGGTTTGCTCTCTCCTCAATGGGAAGTTCGTCCCAGCCGGGTTGCATGGCGCATATTGTGTGCGGCCCGTAGGTTTCCGTGAGTCCATAGGCGTGGTGAATGACGGCGCCCATGCCTTCGATAGTGCGGATGACCTGGGGAGCAGGAGGAGCGCCTGCGGTCATGATCGAGAGGCCAGTCAGATCCGCTTCGGCGGCTTCGGGCGCCGAGTACATCATGGTCAAAACGGTGGGCGCGCCGCACATATTCGTGACGCCTTTCTCTCGGATCAGTCTGTAAATCTCGGCGGCGTCAACGCGGCGCAGGCACAGGTGCGTGCCGCCCATCGCGGTGATTCCCCACGTGTGGCACCAGCCGTTGCAATGGAACATGGGTAGTGTCCACAGGTAGATGCTGCGCCACGTGACTCCAGACTCCACCATCTCACCCAGGGCGTTGAGGTACGCCCCGCGAGCGTGGTACTGAACCCCCTTGGGAAGTCCGGTGGTGCCGGAGGTGTAGTTTATGGCGATGGGGTCAAGCTCGGAGTCCAACTCCTCACGGTGCGTGCCTTCGGGAGCGGAGTCAAGGAAATCTTCGTATTCAGGGCCAGGTATGTCATCGACCACAGGCGCGACGTCTGCTACTTGAACGAAGGTCTCGACGTTAGGAACGTCGCCCATGAATCCGCGCACAGTGTCGGCGAACTCGGTGTCGAACACCAGCACCTTGGCGCCGGAGTGGTTCAGTATGTAACCGATTTCCCGAGACGACAG
>DCAW01000043.1:0-4661 GCA_002313895.1 Dehalococcoidia bacterium UBA1123 | reverse complement strand
TCCAGCATCTGTGGGATGTTGGGGACCATAAAGGCGACCCGTTCGCCCTTCTTTACGCCGGCCTGCCTGAGCGCGCCAGCCAGTTTGTTGGTGCGCTCTGCGAACTCTGCGTAGGTATATGTTCTGTCGTTATAGATGACGGCAGGTTTGTTGGGATAGACCCCAACGCTTCTGTCAAGAAAGCTTATGGGGTTGAGGTCCTGAAACGATACTCCGTTGGTCATGTTGGACGCCTCCATCAAGAATGAGGCGAGTTTACCAACGAGGTATTTTCCCGTCAACTAAATCGTGCGTAGCCGCGCTAAAATCTCAAAATAGCAGCCAGCGTTCGAGATGAAGAGGCCCGGTGGTTCATGTTAACCAATGGAGTTTTACGCCGTGGATGGTGAAAATTTCGCCATCCGAGACAAGCAAACCGAATCGACATGGGATGCTCAGGGCAACGCCGTCTCCGGTCCTCTCGAAGGGAACGTGTTAAAATTCGTGCCGTCATTCATTTCTGAATGGTACGGATGGTCAGGGTATCATCCTGAAACACAGTTGTTTGCTCAGGCTCGGTAGTCTGGCTTTTATCACATAGGCCAGGACGCGAGACCTGCCTTTTGGAGATCAGGCCGATTATCGACCATCATAAAACGTTCACCCTTGAAGCCAACGACGGCGGCGCTCGCGTCGGAACACTCCACACCGCCCACGGCGACGTGCCCACGCCTGCCTTCATGCCCGTGGCGACCCAGGGTTCCGTCAAAACCCTCGATTCCACCGACATTGACGCCGTCGGGACCAACATCCTGCTGGGAAACACATACCATCTGTACCTGCGGCCCGGCGTCGATCTGGTCGAGGAGATCGGCGGCCTGCACGGATTCATGGTGTGGGACGGCCCCATCCTGACCGACAGCGGCGGATTTCAGGGGTTCAGCCTGGAGCATCTTCGCAGGATCGACGAAGACGGCATCCTGTTCAAGTCGCACCTGGACGGCTCGATGCACAAGTTCACACCTGAGGCCACTATCCAATACGAAGAGAGGCTTGGCGCAGACATCATCATGCCTCTGGATATGTGCGTCTCAGCCGACGCTGAGCGACATGTGGTGGAGGAGGCGGTCGAGCGCACAAACCGATGGGCTGTCCGGTGCAAAGAGGCCCATACTAGGGACGGCCAGCATCTGTTCGGTATCGTGCAGGGTGGGCTGTATGAAGACCTGAGACAGAGGTCTGCCGAGTTCATCATGTCTCTGGGATTCCCAGGCTACGCGGTGGGAGGCCTGAGCGTGGGCGAGGGCAAAGAGCGGATGTACGCTATGACGGGCGTGACCACAGAGCTTCTGCCTTCTGACGCTCCTCGATACCTGATGGGCGTTGGTTCTCCAGAGGATCTCGTGGAGAGCGTTGCGCGGGGCATTGATATGTTTGACTGCGTGCTGCCAACCCGCATCGCCCGAAACGGAGCGTTGTTCTCGAAGCAGGGCAGAATCAACATCGTCGCGGCATCCCACAAAAGGCGGGACGAACCGCTGGAAGAGGGGTGTGACTGCTATACCTGCCAGACATATTCCGCGGCGTACGTCCATCACCTGTTCAGGGCCAAGGAGTTGTTGGGGTTTCGTCTGGCGACCATCCACAACTTGAGGTTCATACTCCGGTTGATGGAGGAGATGCGCCAAGCGATATTAGAGGGCAGGTTCAAGCAATACCGTGCGGAATTCCACGGCAATTTCACCCCACCCGACGAGCTGGTGAGGCATGTTCAGAGACAGAAGTGGTTGAAGTCCCAGGGGAGGCCAGGAGTCTAGCGCCTAGCCTCCGGCCACGGCTGGGACGATGCTGATCTCATCTCCCTCTGCGGTGGCAGAGTTGATGCCATCCAGGAACCGGACGTCTTCGCCGTTGACGTAGATGTTGACGAAGTTTCGGAGTTCGCCCTGCTCGTCGCACAAGCGCTCCTTGAGTCCAGGGAACTGGCTGTCCAGATCGCCGATGATCGCGCCTACCGAGTCGCCGTTAACCTGCACCTTGTCCTGGCCGTTGGTCACACGGCGGAGAGGAGTCGGAATCCTCACCATTATGCTCATTTCAGATAGTCCTCTCTATGTTTTTTTGCGTTCTGTGGAGACGTTAATTTTCAACTCTGGTGTAGCCGCCACGAGATTCTTCGATTGGCTTCTCAGAATGGCGGTTTTGATGGCTATATCCGATTAGACACTAAATTTAGATGCTAAATCTCGTTGTAGAGATTATCCCTGGATCACGTCGCCGCTGACCGGATCAACCCTGACGCCGGTTTCAGCAACCCACCCCAGGCCGTCGGCGATCTCGCTCTCAGTGCCTTCCAACTCCAGCACCACCCAGCCGATGTCTTCGCGAACGTCGGCGCGTCGGATATTGGTTACCACCTTGTAGCGATGGCCTAATTCGTAAATCACCGACTCAGTAATGAGTTCCGTCGGGAACGTGAATTTGACTCGTCTTTTCACCATGGCACGCCGTCCTAATATTACGCGGATGCGGAATTACCGCCCCGCCATAGCCTCTTCGAACGCGTCGTAACTTGGAGAGATGTGGACGGGATTGACCACGCTCTCCACAACTTCCTGAGTTTTAAGGCCGTTGCCCGTGATGTAGGCTACTGTAACCTCGTCGGGTTTGATGACGCCCTGGTTGACCAGTCTTCGGAGACCCGAGATAACCACTCCTCCGGCGGTCTCTGTGAAGATGCCCTCAGTTTGCGCCAACAACTGGATGCCCTCAACGATCTCGTCCTCCATCGCTATCACTGCAGAACCGTCCGACTCTGCAATGGTGCGAAGCGCGTAAGGCCCGTCGGCGGGGTTGCCGATGGCCAGCGACTTGGCGAGGGTGTCGGGTATCACAGGCCGAACCTCTTTGCTGCCGTCGTTGAATGCTTGAGCGATAGGTGAACAGCCCTCGGCCTGGGCAATGTGCATCTTGGTGTCGGCAGAATCGATTAGTCCGGTCTGCACCAAATCTTTCAGGCCCTTGTGTATCTTGGTGAACAGCGCGCCGGATGCTCCAGGCACGACGCAGTGGTCGGGAGCGAGCCAGCCCAATTGCTCGGCGACTTCGTAGCCCAGGGTCTTGCTGCCCTCGGCGTAGAACGGTCGCATGTTGACGTTCACGAACGCCCAGCGATGGTTGTCAGCCAGCTCACTGCATAGGCGGTTGACCTGGTCGTAGGTCCCGTCAACGGCCACCAGCGTCGCGCCGTATATGGCCGCGCCCAGGATTTTGCCCTTTTCCAGGTTGGCGGGGTATAGCACCAACGTGTTCATGCTGGCCTTGGCCCCGTGAGCCGCCACAGAACCCATCAGGTTGCCGGTGGACGCGCAGGCCAGGGTGTCGAACTCGAACTCCAGGGCTTTCGCGGAGGCTACCGAGACGACCCTGTCCTTGAAGGAGAACGTGGGGTTGACACTGTCGTTTTTGATGTAGAGGTTCTCCAACCCCAGCTTCCGACCGAGATTTTCGGCGCGTATGAGGGGAGTGAACCCCGTTCCCATATCCAAGGCCATGTCTGCGTCCACGGGTAGAAAGTCTTGATATCGCCACATAGTGGGCGGACCTTCTGCGATGCGTTCACGGCTAACTGCACGAGTGATGGAGTCGTAGTCGTACTCGACCTCCAACGGCCCGAAGCAGAAGTCGCACGCATTCAAGGGTTCGACGGGATATTCCCGACCGCACCCACGGCAGCGCAAACATGTTACGTAGGACAACGCCACAGCCCTCCTCAGGTATTTTGTATTTCCCCCGTCTGTCCAACGCTTCGTGGGTGTCGGTCTGAAGGCCGAGCATCCGTGGGTCTTGCGACATAGCAAAACCCTTGAAAATTATTCGGGGAGGTTGCCCCGAAAGCATCGGCAACACGCCTCGAAGCGAAGGTGGTTTCAGGCACAGGCATCGTAGCAACGCCCTCGCTGGGTTGTCAAATCTCCGGGGGCGAGCTTTCAGGAATCAGCCTTCAGCCGTCAGCGTCGCCGTATTGGGGCTGCTGACGAAGAATCTGACGACTAGATGTGTTACGTCTTTCAGTATGACATCGGAATTTTATGTCCCAGGCTAATTCGCCCTACCCCCATAGAGCGAAATCCCATGGTCTGGATGGGCGTTATCTCAAGGGCGGAATCATCTCGCTCCACGATCACGGCGATCAAGTCGTTCTTTTCCTCGTTAACCCCGTACACAATGAATGCGCCGTCACCCAGGGCGCCAGTCACAGCAAGTTTTTGCCGTTTATCTCATACCCTCCGCTGACCTTGTGAACGGTAGTATTGAAGCTGAAAGGGTCTGCTCCCTCGCTCTATACCCATCCGATAAAGGACTCGCCGCTCACAGCAGGGAGCACATAACGTTCGATCAGGTCCTGGCGACCGGAACCGGTAGACCAAATTGGCGGCGGACTCGCGGTAGGACAGCAATATTGGCAATCCCGAATCGTTACAAATGTACCCGATTTGTTCGAGGACATGATCCCACTTGAACCAGCTATTCCCTCCGCCGCCGACCTCTTCTGGTGCAGTGAACCCCACCAGACCGATCTCCGCCGCCTCTCGCATCATTTCCGGAGGAAAGGTGGTTCATGGTCCTGTCCCTTTCTAGAGCGCCCGGATTGACGACATCCTCCAGGAATCGGCCGAATC
>DCAW01000071.1 GCA_002313895.1 Dehalococcoidia bacterium UBA1123 | reverse complement strand
CAACTGGTCGACTTCAACGACCTCGTTTACCAAGCCCATGTCCAGCGCCCGTTCTGCTCTGACTCTTCTTCCAGAGCAAAACAGCTCTTTTGTGAAAGCAGGACCGACCAGATCGATGAAGACCTGAATGCGCTCGAAGTCGTAGATGATACCGAGTTTGGATGGTGGTATGCCTAGCTGGCTGCCTTTAGAGGCGATACGTATGTCGCACTCTGTGGCCAGCGCCAGCCCTCCGCCTACGCAGAAGCCCTGAATCATGGCCAATACTGGGAAGGGTGCGTCGGAAATTGCTTCACGACATACACGCTGGGGCCACTGCATGGACTCAGGCTTGTCGGGATCAATTTGGGGACCAGGGGTGCCTGGTTGGCGCTTTAGATCGTCGCCAGCGGAAAATGCCATGTCGCCTCGGCCCTTGATGATCAGGCACCGGACGGTAGCTTCCTCCGCCATACGGTCGATTTCCCGGACAAGCGCCGCGTGAATTTCAGGATTCAGTGCGTTGCGCTTGTCCGGTCTGTTTATCGTAAACGTGGCAACGTGACCGGTCTGCTCGACGATATATACGTCTTCGCTCATTCTGTCTGCCTCGTTTTTATTAGCTGGTTTCGACTACCTTGTCGTCAACCATGGCTGCGACATCGTCTTCAGAGTAAGTCAGAAGTTCCTGGAGAATTTCCTTCGTGTGCTGTCCTACAGTGGGAGCCGAGCCGACCACCATTGGTGTGCGGTCGAACTTGATCATCTTGCCGGTGACCCACATGGTACCAGCTACAGGGTCGGGGACCTCTTCCAGGATGCCGCGCTCGTGAAGCTGAGGCTCCTTTGCTGCCTGCTCCGTAGTGTTAACGGGCGCGCAGGGGATGCTGAAGCTGGATAGGTAGTCGATGATGTACTTGGTCTTGCGTTCCTTGAACCATGCGGACATCTCGTCTTCCAATAGATGACCGTTTTCCTGTCGCTGTGATCGTGTCTTGAAACGCTCGTCGGTGGCCCACTCGGGCTTCTCCAGAGCTTCAGACATTCGTATCCACATGGCGTCGTTACCGGCAGCCAGAATCATGTAGCCGTCAGCGGTCTCGTACATGCCGCCGACAATACCGCTTCCGCCACCCTGAGAGGGACGCTCGGTCAGTTGCCCGTCACCCAGGTATGCAGAGATAGGTATCTCATTTACGGTGAAACCAGTGTCTGCCAGACAGACCTCAAGGGACTGGCCCACGCCGGATATTTCACGCTCACGAAGAGCGGCGAGGGCGCCAATGCAGGCGTGCAGTGCAGTAATTCTGTCGATCAGCGGGAAATAGGTCTTGATTGGAGGCAGGCCTTCGTAGCCCGTCAGAGACATCAGTCCGCCCATGGCCTGTCCGATAGGGTCGAAGCCGACTTTCTCGCTGTTAGGGCCGTACTGGCCGTACGCCGATACGTTGATCATGATTATCTTGGGGTTCAGTTCCTTCAGCACGTCGTAGCCGAAGCCCATTATGTCGATGGTGCCGGGCCTGAAGTTCTGCAGCAGCACGTCCGATACCTTGACCAGCTCGCGAAGGACCTCTTTGCCCTTTTCGGAGCGCATGTTGATGGACAGGCTCTTTTTGCCGCTGTTGTACTGCACCCAGTAGGCGCTCTGTCCGCGAACTCGAGGGCCGTTCTGCCGACTCTCGTCGCCGCCGATGTTCTCGACTTTGATTACCTCAGCGCCCATGCGGGCCAATACCTGCGCGCATCTGGGGCCAGCCTGATGTCGGCCCAAGTCGATAACCCGAATGCCTGCCAAGGGGCCGTTGCCATTTCCGTTTAACACGTTTTCACCTCAATATTTCTGGGCCGGCGCATAATCATGGTCAATTATTCTTGTCCGTTTATTCATCTATCCGCTATAGTTCTCGGAATCTCCAGAGCCGCAGGGCATAGTACACTCCGCCACTCAACGTGCTGCCCAACGTGGCGCCGTTGATAAAGGCGAACACCGGAGGAGTCTTGAGACTGGGAGAGAACACGAATCTCACGTTCCGCACTCCTTCAGGATACTGGATTTCCCCATACCAGAAACCTAATCACGCCCCGACCAACCCGCCTGTTACGGCAAAGAAAAATCCCGCCAATATCACTGATCGACGCGCTTCTGGCTTCAGGTAGCCTATGAAAGCGGCGCTCGCGCTGAACACGCCAACCATCATCACCATCAGCCACATCGGCTACACCAGCCCCGGATACGTCCAATCGGAAACGAGCAACCCTAGGATCCCAAATAGAACACCAAAAACGATGGCAGATCCAGCCCGTATCGCCACCGCAAGCACATACATTAGTCAAGCTCCATCTAGTACATACAGGTGTGGGTCACAAACCAATTGACCTGCCAAGAAAAGATCGCCAGGACTAGTCCCTGCCTTTTCGCGATAGAAAAACCGGGAAGGCTTCTTCCACTCCGTACCCGATTACCTTCTTGGTCGTAAAATCTCGCTCGTTGGCCCACATCTGTTGCATGTCTGCCCCTTTGTCCTGGAGCAGTAATTCTTTGATGCCCATTACAGACTCGTGCCGGTTTCCAGCGATAGTCGTCGCGATCTCTAGAGTTTTTTCGCGAAGCTCGTCGCAGGGAACCAGGTGATTAAGCAAACCAATCCGAGTCGCTTCGTCAGCTTCGACGACCCGCCCTGAGAACAACAACTCTTTCGCCATCGGCCAACCGACCTGATTGGGCAGAGTCCAGGTGGAGTTGATGCGCCCGTATGCAGCCGCAAGAAACCGGAATCTTGCGTGCTCGCAACCCAGGCGAAAATCGAGAGAAGAAGCCAGCACAGCCCCACCGCCGTAGGCCAAGCCGTTCATCATACCGATCACTGGCTTGGGAGAGGCGGAAATATCATAGGCGTACAGAGACCGAACGTCGCTGTTCCGGTCCCGTTCCTCGTCGGTAAGCTCCTTAGCGTGGACGCGTTGCTCGTGGATATCGCCTCCGGCAGAAAAGGCCCGTCGTCCGGATCCGGTAATCACAATGCAGCCGATCTCTTCCTCAGAGTTCAAGGTCTCGACAGCGTCATGCAATTCGGAGCTAAGGCCATGATTCATGGCATTCAGCACCTCTGGTCGGTTGAGGGTCAGGATTCCAACTCCATCGACTTTCTCAACCAGGATATATTCGTAAGACATAAAACCCTCCCGACAAGCGTGTCCTACCATTAAAACACGTATCGCATTCAAACAAGCAGAACCTCCGGCATTGTATGACCCAGGCACAAGCCGGTCAACGAGCTCTCAATTGAATACCTAATACCTGACAGCGATCCTCCGGCGCTTGGCATATTCGCACAATACCGCTATCATCCAGCCCATCGAAGCTCAGGAGGTCACGTCACTATGGTTCTGGTAATCGGAGTCGCGGGGTCAATCGCGACCGGCAAAAGCACGGCCTGCGAAGTCATAGTTTCCCAGGGGGCTCATCACTGCGACGCCGACAGACTGGTGCATCGACTCTACGACCGTGGCACCGACGCCTTCGACCGAATCGTAACCATCTTCGGAAATGAAATCGTCGGTGACGATGGATACATAGATCGCCGAATCCTAGGCGGCAAAGTGTTCGGGAAACCCGAAGAGATGAACAAGCTGACAACCGCTATCGGGAGCATCAGCGACGCGGTCAAGGGCGTTGTGGATGAATGGCGCGAGACTCTCGGCCCCGATGATGTCGCCTTGATGGAGGCCGTCAATCTCATCGAGGCTGGCTACGGCCAGTGGTGCGATCAGGTATGGCTGTTCGCTTGCGACGAAGACATCGCCCGACAGCGGTTGGCCGCCCGAAACCAACTCTCGACCGAGGAGGTCGAAAAGCGACTCGCCAGCCAGCGATCATGGGAAGACCGGGCCATCGCCTCCG
This sequence comes from Dehalococcoidia bacterium UBA1123, assembly GCA_002313895.1. Lineage (GTDB taxonomy): Bacteria > Chloroflexota > Dehalococcoidia > Lucifugimonadales > UBA1123 > UBA1123. The sequence goes on along the minus strand of DCAW01000071.1, from coordinate 2,473 downwards.
ACATCGTGATGATGAACAATGGGACCGAGGATGACTTCAAACGTCAGGTGCGAAATCAGTACCGAAGCATCATCCAACTCGCCCAGGCTGGCGAGTTGGAAACGTCAAAATACAATGACTGGTGGAAAGAGTACGTTCGAGAGCGCGAGGCCCAAAAAACCGAATCGTCCGATTAACGTCCAATGTTGATGTACTTGAACCCTTCGGCCAACTCGTAGCCCGCCTTCTTGCCGGTCTCGGCGGCGCGCTCTCTCGACTGCACCTGCCCTTCCTCGCGGGGCCGTCCCATCTGGCTCACGTGACAGTAGAGGGCGTCCATTTTGGCTTCAAAAGTGTCGGTGATATCAACGTAGAAGTCCGGCGTTTCAGAGCGGAACATATACATTTCCTGCACTTTATGAGGCTCAAGGCCCTCCATGAGATGTTCAGGGAACGCCTTGTGGTCGCGTGCATAAGGGAACACGGCGTCCAGTGTCACTCTTCCGCAGTAGTAATGATCTCTGTGTCGAATGTAAGGCCGGTTGGGGTCGATGGTAACGACGATCTCCGGCTTGTGCTTCCGAATCTGGCGCACGACCTTCTCGCGGAACCGGTCATTGTCGTCCAACCCCTGGTCCGGCTCACGGAGAAACACGACCTCTGAGACCCCCAACGCCTTTGCCGCGTTCAACTGTTCCTTCTCTCGAATCTCCGCCAGCTTGTCAGATGGCATGCTCGCGTCGCTGGTTCCCTTGTCTCCATTCGTGCAGACCAACAGCACGATCTTGTTGCCTTCATTCGCCCACTTGACAATCGTGCCGCCTGCCCCTCCCTCGGCGTCGTCAGGATGAGGGGTCACAACCAGCACAGTCTTATTTGAATCAACCATAGGTCAGCAAGTTCTCCCGAATATATTTGTATGGGTCAACGTGATCAATCTCTGCAATGCGTCGTTTCGGCATCAGGGGCAGGCTGTTAGACCTGCCCCTGGTTGCATTCGGTGTTGTCTTGTCATCCTGCCAAACAGCTAATCGTCGGCGGGCGCCTCGGCGGGAACCCTGCCTTTGAAATGCGGCATCACCTCGGTTCCAAAGGCTTCAAGCTGCTCCAGCAAGACGCTCTGAGGCGTTCCGACCGGGTTGCCCATATTCACTTCCACCAGACCGGGCAGTCGTTCGCCGATGTCCTCCAATTTTTCTTTAATGGATTCAGGAGTCCCAACCAGCCACGATCCTGCCTCGACTGCTTGCTCAAGGGTGGGCAGCCCAACGTGAGGAGCGCGTTTGGGGTCTCCTAGAGCGTCCAATTGATCGTCAGTCAGGCCGCGAACGAACCCGAGGGGAGCGAACATTTTCATGTTCTCTTCGTAGAACGGTCGCGCTTCTTCGATGGCTTTCTCTACGGTCTCGGCGATGTGATAGGAAAGCCCGAGAATCACGTTGCCGCCAAGTTCGGTCTCGATTCCGTGGTCGGCCTGTGCCTTCTGCCACGCCTCCAATACCGTCAACGCCGCGCCGCCGACCGCCGCGCCGCCGCCGATTATGCCCTTGATGCCATGTTTGGCCATGAAGTTCAGCCCACGCTCGCTGGCGCTCACGATGGGCTGCCAAGTCTCCACAGGATTGACCGGTCGCGGTACCAGTGTAATCTCCTTGAGGTCATATCCCCGGTACGGCACGTCTGGCGGAATATCGTAGTTCTTCCCATGATGGGAGAACGATTCGTGCTTAAACGCCTTCATGATGACATCGACCTGCTCCTCGAACAGGTCCCTGTTGGCGTCAGCGTCTAACATCGGATTTCCGAAAACCTCAACCTCGCGAGTGTGATAGCCGCGACCGACGCCGAATATCATCCGACCTCCCGTGAGGATGTCGGCAGTCGCGTAGTCCTCGGCCATCCGCAGGGGATGCCACATGGGAGCGATATTAAACCCGCAACCGAACTTGATGTTGTCGGTCAGATGAGCCATGTGAACGCTCAACTGCATGATGTTGGGAATGCACTCGTACCCTTCGTGTTGGAAATGGTGCTCAGCCATCCAGAATGTGTCATACCCAACGCGATCCATGAGCGTGGCTATCGCGATCGTCTTGTCGAACACGGTCGCCAGATGATCGTTGGAGTAACGTCGATCATTGGCCGGAGTCCCCTCCCAACCAAGGTTATCCAGGTCAACGTGGCCTGCGAACAAGCTCCCGAACTTCGTAATCATGTGTAACGCTCCCTTTCAGCTGTCGTGTCGAAGTCAGTGTGCACAATTGTAAACCACGACAACGCCGTGTCAAGAAATTCAGGGGAAAAGAGTCCAAAATCCGCAATTCGGCCTAAGCATAAGCGTGATAAAAACGCGGCAGAACTTCGCCAGCGCTCTCGGTCTTTCGGTAGCACGCAGCGCATTTTTGCACAACGCGACAGGCGGCCCTCCTCGCCGGGTTTGACCAACTGAAGGGCAGCTGCCCCACCACAAGCGGAGCTTTTCCTTTTACCGAAT
>DCAW01000164.1:435-3260 GCA_002313895.1 Dehalococcoidia bacterium UBA1123 | reverse complement strand
GGGTGGGCGACCTCCTCTATCACTTTCCCGCTCGGCATAACGATTACGGGAACGCCCGAAAGATCAGCGAGCTGGAACCCGGAATTGAACAGACCATCGTGGCGACCCTCTGGGAGGCATCAGAGACCAGCATGGGGCCGCGTCGGAAATCGACTCAGGCCGTGCTCGGAGACGAAACTGGCAATGTTCGGGTGATGTGGTTCAACCAGCCCTGGCTTGCCAAAACTCTGAAACCCGGCATGCGAGTGGCCATCAGCGGCAAGGTGAACGTGTTTCGCGGGAATATCGTCTTCGAGTCGCCTGAGCATGAGGTGTTGGACGGGTCTCAGGGGGACATGGTCCACACAGGTCGCATGGTTCCAGTGTATCCGGCCACCGATGGCCTGTATCAGCGCTCGATTCGGAACCTGGTCAAACAGGCTTTGGACACTTGCATGCGGCAGATTGAGGAATATGTCCCCGACGACGTGCTGAAGCGTAACGGTCTCACCGGCCTTCGGGATGCCATTTACCAGATGCACTATCCTGATTCGGAGGATGAGAGGCGCGCGGCTCGGAAACGTCTGGCTTTCGATGAGTTGTTTATCTTGCAATTGGCAGTTATGACTCAAAAGCGGCTCTGGAAGGAGAGCGGCGAGGGGACCGCTATCCGATCAGGCGTGGATATGCTTGAGCCATTCTTTGACGCGCTCCCCTTCGAATTGACCGGCGCGCAATATAGAGTTTTGGACGAGATGTTCACTGACATCCGGTCCACCAAACCGATGCGAAGGATGCTTCAGGGAGACGTGGGCAGCGGCAAGACCGTGGTCGCGGCGGCGGCGATGCTGGCAGCAGTCCAAGCGGGATACCAGGCCGCTCTCATGGCTCCGACGGAGATTCTGGCCGAACAGCACTTTCTGACGATATGCAACCTTCTTTCCGAGACTGAACTTGAGGCTGACGGCAAGTATGTCGTGACGCTTAACGTCGCTGGCATCGAGGAAAGCGTCGTCATAGGACTGCTTTTAGGCAGTCACCGCAAGAGAGTAAAAGACGATATTTACGCGATGCTTGGTGCAGGAGCTATCGACATAATAATCGGCACTCACGCGTTGATTCAAAGCCCTGTGGACATTCCGAAACTGGCCCTGGTGGTCGTGGATGAACAGCACCGTTTCGGCGTGATGCAGAGAGCCTCGTTGAGTGAAAAGGGCGCTCGTCCCCACGTTTTGGCAATGAGCGCGACTCCGATACCCAGGTCTTTGGCTTTGACGGTTTATGGCGACCTTGATGTGTCTGTGATCGACGAAATGCCGCCAGGCCGGGAGAGCATCAGAACCCGATGGGTGCAATCTGACCGTCGCGACGCAGCTTACGGATTCGTTAGGAAGGAAGTCGAGGCGGGGAGACAGGCATTTATTGTGTGCCCTCTTATTGAGGAGTCCGAGGCAATACAGTCTCGCGCTGCGGTGGTGGAACATGAGAGGCTGTCCACTCAGGTTTTCCCAGAGCTTAATTTAGGACTGCTCCACGGGCGGATGTCTCTTCAGGAGAAAGAAGAAGTGATGGGCAGGTTCAAAACCAGAGAGATAGATATTCTTGTGTCGACTCCGGTGATCGAGGTCGGCATCGACGTTCCCAACGCGACGGTGATGCTGATCGACGGCGCGGACAGGTTTGGCCTGTCCCAGCTTCACCAATTCAGGGGAAGGGTTGGGCGAGGCGATCATCAGAGTTACTGCCTGTTGATGGCTGACTCTCCGGGAATGGAGGCTCGCAAGCGGCTCAAGCTTTTGGAGCGTGTGCGAGACGGGTTCGAGCTTGCTGAGGAAGACCTGAAAATCCGTGGCCCTGGCGACTACGCCGGCACACGGCAGAGTGGGCTTCCGAGTCTCAGGGTCGCCAGCATTACAGACCAGGACATACTGGCAATGGCTCGTCGCGAGGCGATGCGGTTGCTGGAAACTGACCCCGAACTCACGTCAGAGGCCAACGAATCTCTGGGCGAGCATCTCAGGAAATACGCAGGCGGACTCACTGCCGACATCAGCTAATCGTCTTGTGCTTTTGTCGTTGACACTCAAACCCTGTCCGCTTATATTGGAAGCTGTTAATGGGTTGGACCTATATTAAACTCGGCCAATACTTCGGAGCGCAAATTAGAGGAGGATCATGGCCAAGATCAAACATATAGCGTTGGCTACTCAGGACCCTGACAAGACCGCGGCGTTCTTCAAAGAGGTGTTCGGTCTTCAGGAAGTGGGGAAAGTCAATGGAGCCAACGCCGAAGGTTATTATCTAAGCGACGGTAATATTAATCTGGCGATTCTGAACTTCAAGAATCCGGTTGTGGCAGGTGAGGAGTTTGGCGCAGATTATGTCGGGATTCATCACATCGGCTTCCAGGTGGAGGACGCCGAAGCGACTGAGGCGAATCTGCGAAAACACAACTCGTTCCCCAGAGAAGACATCAACGAAGCGTTGCACTCCAGTATGGGTAACGGCCACGGCGGTCAGAATGTCGAGACCAAATACGGCGGCCCGGATGGCATAATGATCGACATATCACAGTCGGGCTGGGTGGGCACCGACGGAGACTGACATCAAGGTCGTTAGAACTCCTGCCTTATCGCGTTTCGGTCTATGGAGCCGCGTCCGCCGTCGCTGAATCTTGAATGAGCGCGTCGATGGTTTCTTGAGGCATCTCTGTCAGCGCGCCAGAGGTTACGAAGCCGGCAATTTCCTCTGGGGATTTACCTTCCAATATGCCACGCTCGCCAACCATAGAAGAGACCAAACCTGAATTATCTTCAGTTGAATTCCTTGGGATTACTCCACCGGCT
>DCAW01000164.1:0-341 GCA_002313895.1 Dehalococcoidia bacterium UBA1123 | reverse complement strand
GTGGGCACCGACGGAGACTGACATCAAGGTCGTTAGAACTCCTGCCTTATCGCGTTTCGGTCTATGGAGCCGCGCCCGCCGTCGCTGAATCTTGAATGAGCGCGTAGATGGTTTCTTGAGGCATATCTGACAGGGTGCCAGAGGATACGAGGCCGGCAATTTCCTCTGGGGATTTACCTTCCAATACGCTACCCTCGCCAACCATAGAAGAGACCAAACCTGAAATATCTTAAGTCGAATTCCTTGGGATTACTCCACCGGCTGCGTTTGCGGTCGATATCAGGTTGGCGATTTCGTCTGGCGATTTCCCTTCTAGAACGCCGCCTAAAGTGTCCGTGAGG
>DCAW01000002.1 GCA_002313895.1 Dehalococcoidia bacterium UBA1123 | reverse complement strand
GCATAACAAAGAACAAAGGCAGGAAGGACGAAGGACCTACCTAGACGTAGTCGAATTATCGTACGTATGATTGGGCGGCAGAAATAGTCTGCAAGCCGCCGCGAACTACGAGGGCCAGTTTTGGTTGAAGGTGACTTTTCATGCCCAGTAAAATAGTCCGAATGCTATTCATAGGTAACAGTTTCACAACACGAAACGACCTGCCTGGCTTGCTGAGCGCGGTCGCAGAGGCAGGGGCGGGCACAATGATCGAATCCAAAGTCATTGCGGCGGGCGGAGCGTCTTTGCGTCGCCACTGGAACGCCGGCGCCGCTGACACAATCAGCGATGAAAAATGGGATTACGTCGTGTTCCAAGAGCAGAGCACGTTGCCAATTAAGAATGGTAAACGGTTCCATGAAAACGTCCGCGAGTTCGTGCCTGTAATGAAAGAAAGTGGCGCGACGATGGTTTTGTTCATGACTTGGGCCCGCAAACATGAACCAGAGAATCAGAAACTGCTGACCGACAGCTACGACAGTATTGGAAAAGAACTCGCGGCGACTGTAGTCCCAGTGGGGTCTGCATGGCGGGAAATGCTTGAGAAACACGACACGCCTGAGTTACATGCCGAAGATGGCAGCCATCCGACGCTCGCCGGGTCATACCTCGCAGCGTGCGTTTTCTATACAACACTGTTCGATGGCGACCTCAAGGATTTAGAAACTGAAGTCGAAGGCCTGTTTCATGAAGAAGGCCGACTGCTCCGACAAATCGCACAGTCTGCCTCCGGAAGTGAACAGTAAGACTGATATGTAAAGTTTATTACCAGTCAGCTACGCTGCCATCTTCATGGAACCACTCATCTCCGCCCAACTCAGGCGCGTTGGAGTCGACGTTTCGGCACGCGGCGTCTTCGTCGATGTCGATGCCCAGACCCGGCTTGGTAGGAAGGTCGATGTAGCCGTCTCTGACTACCCAGTCTTGTTGAAGGAGTCCATTGCCCAGCCCTGCGTCAACCTGCTCTTGCATGAAGAAGTTGGGTATGCAGGCGTCAACCTGCATGCAAGCTGAAAAGGCTACTGGCCCAATCGCGCAATGAGGGGCCACGTGAATGTAGTAAACTTCTGCCATGTTTGCGATTTTCTTCAACTCTGTTATGCCACCACAATGGGCGACGTCTGGCTGGATGATGGCGACTGCGTTTGCCTCGAATAACTCCCTGAATTCCCAGCGACTTAGCAGCCGCTCCCCAGTGGCGATTGGAAATGGCACGGCTTGCGATACAACCTTTAGAGAATCTTTGTTTTCCTGAGGTATTGGCTCCTCCACAAATCCCGGACGCATGCCTTTTATCTCGTTGCAAACCTCGATTGCCAGAGCCGGCGTCATCTTGGCGTGGAAGTCAAAGAACAGCTCAACATCATCGCCTACCCATTCGCGCATTATGTAGGCGGCTTTGACGAATTCATCAATTCTTTTAGGCGATTCATGCGCGCGCCACTTGCCTGCTGGTCCCGCTTTGAACGCCTTGTAGCCTCCTGCATTCTGTAACCATTCCAGACGTTCTCTGGATTGCTCCAGACCCTCTTCGCTGAGGTCGCGAATTCCCCAGTGTGCGTACACGCCAATCTTGTCCCTCGTGTTGCTGCCCATCAGTGCGTGCGCCGGAACGCCGTAGTGTTTCCCGGCAATGTCCCAGAGGGCCTGATCAATGCCGGCGAGGGCAGACATAAGCACATTCCCGCCTCGGAAAAATGCGGAGCGATAGATGTTCTGCCAGTGGTGTTCGATCCGCAGTGGGTCCTCGCCGAGTAGATAGTCTGCCATTTCTTCGACAGCCGCCCACGTGCTTTTGGGCCTGCCTTCAAGGGTGGCCTCGCCCCAACCGACAATGCCAGTGTCGGTGGTTATCTTGACAAGCCTTGTCCGAACCTTCGGGCGGAATTGTTCGATTTTGGCGATTTTCAATGCGATCTGACCCTCCAATGACTGCAACAGTCTAATGGTTCCATATCAGTGATGTTGCGCGATAATAGCATAGAATTATCAACCGCTTTGTCCATCAGCCTTCCACAACCATACGAAGAAGTACGGTGTTGTCTACTTCGAGGTCGGAGCCCCAGATCAGCCGAGCCGACGTACCCCATGGGATTTGGTTGTAGCCGTCCTTAGGGCCGACATCGTTCTCTGTCCACTTGGTCGCCTCTGTCCAAGCGTTGTCGTTGAACTCGGCGCTGGCCCAATTTGTAGGAATATCGGTGATCTCAAATTGGCAGTTATCGTATGGATTGGAATCCTTCTCGCAATCTTTGATGAGCGGGGCGCGGTGGACAACGATCGAAAACCATGCGGCGTTGGCCGCGGCCGCGATATCGCCGCTGGACGTGTCGGTTATCTGAGCGATGATGCCGCCGTCTCCCATCTGCTGGTTGCGCTCGCCGATATACTCCAGCCCGGAATCGGTTTCCTTGAAATCCTTTGCCTCAATGGCAATCGTCAACGGGTAGGTGGCATCGAAGGTGATCGTCTCGGCGTTGAACGACCTCTCGGTCGTGATCGTCACAGAATCCTCGCCAACCAATTCGCAGTTCACATACAAGGCAAACCAGTTGTCGGCCCATACATCGGCTCTGAAACTCGCGGAACCGAAGGTCCGTTCGGTGTCGATTTTCTCAGTCGGTTCCGGCGCGTTGGAGCTGGCGGCTCCAGAGTTGGCATCAATCGTCGCAACGCTTGGGGAGGTCTGTGGGTCTTGCGCAGAGTCGTCGCCGCATGCCGTGACGATCAGCGCCGGTGTGCAAGCGGCTAAGGCGAATGAGCGAAAACACGTTTCCCTGATCATAAATCCACTTTGTTACTCAAAGGCAAAACCTTCAAGGCCCATTACCACGTAAGTCTGAGATGCTGCCGGCATTGTTCAGGGTTCGACCTGCCTCGTTCGCGAGCCTCCCATGCAAGCTCTAGCAATCCATAAAGATACATATCGAAGCGCCGTCCATCTCGTTGAAGAAATTCCCGGTAGATTCCTCCTTTTTGGAAGCCTAACTTTTCGTACAGGTGGATGGCACGAGGTTTGTAGTCGAAAACAGTGAGCTGGACTCGATGCAGGTTCAGTTCATTGAAGGCGAAACCAAGCGCCAATCTTGTGGCCTCGTTGCCGTATCCTTTGCCCCAGTTAGCAGAATCACCCAGGCCAATGGACATCCGGCCGATCTAGTTCGTCCATTCGATGCCGCTGGTCTCGACGAAACCAAGCAATCCGTCGCCGTCCAGCAAGTGAATGGCGAGCGTGAATGCGTCTGATGCTTTCTGACTCTCCTCGAACCACTGGTCCAACATACTCTCGGTTTTAGGATAAGCAGGGTTTGAGTCTAGCAAACGAGCGAATTCGGAGTCATGAGACCAGCGGATCATGGTAGGGAGGTCATCGCTTGTCAATGCAGTGAGACAGATATTCGGGCCATATCAAGAGCTTTGAGAGCGACATGTATGCCTGACCGACGAGTCTAGCCCATGCCCCATGCTATCGCGTTTCGTAGCAGTTGCATGTAGGCGTCGGATTCCCACGATGTTCGGATCGCAGTCGGTTTGACGCCGGCCGCCTCGACGTTGGCATCCACTGTGGGCTGGGCTTGGCTCGCGGGAGAGTGGCAGTGGCCGAGCGCGACATAGGTTGCGCCGCCTTTGCCAATGCTGCGAGTGAATCCGAGGGCTCGAGTCTTGCCATCCGCCTGGAGCGCAGTGTCCTCGTCGTAAACGAATCCGGAACCGGGGGCTGAGTTATCGGGACCCAGCTCTGCGGTGAGCAGCAGTTGAGTCTCAGAAGGGTGCTGGACTTCGATCATGTAAGGCTCGTCTATCGTCTCGAACGATTCTGGCATGTCTCTGGTCAGCGGGTGGTCGGATTGAACAACGTCGACCTGGAACTTGCGAATCGGCGGGTGGTTGATGAAGAAGCCGCCCAGTGTGTCGTGATGGCTGGTCTTGACCATCCTCCGTCTTCTACCATCTCCTACTCGCGCCGCCTTGCCGCCACTTGAGCCGTGCAAACCCAGCCAGTGACCGCCGTCGTCAAGCCACCGACGCACAATCTGGTTCTGGTCGTCGTCGAGGTATGGCCCAGCTACATAAGTGATAAGCAGTTGAGTCCCCGGCAGCCATCGATGAATGTCTGTGAAATCGTTTCCCGTAGTGGCAAGCAGGCCCTGCTCTTCGAGCAATTCCAGCAGCCTGAGCCGCGCGTAGTCCATATCGTGTCCACCTAACGCTCCGGGCGGATAGCCGCCAGCGATGACGTGGACGCGGTCCGAGCTTATTGTGGTCATGAAAACCTCACTCCTTGAACCTGACGCGCTTCAACCTGACCAGCCTTTCGCGCGTGTTGCTGCAATCTCGAATACTACCGAGCGGGACGTTGCTCAGACACTTGCCTGCTCCCAGGCTGAATTATACTGCGAGACGCTGGAACAACGCCATGTATTGTAAATTCCTCTGCTCAAACAACGAAAGCATGTGAGAGCCTGTTTCTCTATCTGAAGTGCAGTCACGTTTTTGATGACAAGTGACAACTTCAAAAGGCGGTCATATAGTCTTTGGTGTCTCAGATTGTTGCGTCGTTCGTGGGATTTAGTTCCGACTGGCGGCCACCATAGGCTGCGGTTTGCGGCAGATCAAATAGGCTCTGGAAATCGATCCAGAATCGTGGCCGAATCTCACCTACTTGATCGTGGATCACAGCAAGATTATGAGCTCTATTGAGCTCCTTGGCAGAGAGGGGATACCAATATTCGATGAGTCCCATAATACAGCTTCTATGCCTGAGTAAAACCCAAGTTCTGGATGATCGATTTGCATGCCGCAGGCAGAATATGACACTGGCTGCGCCGCTTGCAGCGATCAAGGTTGCAGACGTATCGTTGGAGGTTTACCCAGAGAGCGGGACGTTAAGCAAACAGTCTTTGGATCGTCGTTTAACAGGAGAACAAATTGCAAAGCAGAACCGATATATTCACGATGGCGCAGCACGTAGCTGAAGCGATGGCGTCGTTGTCCGATGCTCAAGATGTGATAACGAACGGCCAGGCGGCAGGAAATTTGGCAGACAACATAAACCACGTCAACCGCCATCTGATTAGACTCCAAGAGTTGCTGCTCAATGAGAACCCAGAGGATTATCTTCGAGGCACGTTGTATGTCGGGCCGTGTTCTCTTGATGACGGCGGCGGCAATTAAAACTCGATGGTCCGTCAGCGGAAGTGGAGCGCTACTGGTTTTGGGAGGATGTCCAACTTTCGATTAGGAACCTAACGCGGTCTGACTCCTAAATCAACCAGAGCGGCTCTAGCTTCTGAGGTCAACTCCAGCGACTGTGAGGTTCCGCTCTCGTACATCTGTTGAACAACTCTCAGCAGATGTTGGGCCGGGCGCAATCCCTGATCGCGATGGCTCGATAACTCCGCCAGCGAGTCATATGCTTGGTCCACGTTCCAGTAGAACGACAATAGCCAGGCCAGCTCGCGCTCGTTGGCCGGGGGCGGAACGTCGGCAGGATCGATTAGATTGTCTGTTACTTTGGTGTACCGGAGGATGCCCGCCTTGTCAGAGGAATCCGCTCCAAAATAGCGTAGCCTCCGCAGATTCATCACTCGCGAAATGTACTCATCCTCGCCGTAGATGTTCCGAGGCAGCCATTCGGACCTAAGGTCGACCACCTCTTTACCGGATTCGTTGACAATGGCAACTGCCACCTCGGAGCGCAATGTCGAGTCGTACTCAAATTTGACAGCATCGCGAATCAGAGCCTCCTGAAGCATCAGTGTTAGCTCTTTGGAGATTTTTTTGTACTTGGGGCCGCTGGCCTCTTCGTTGGAATCTGCGCCGACGCCGCCGGTGTTGAACACATAGTATCGCTGGGGCATCCCGCCCCACGACATCTGTTGAAGAATGAAGTACATCAAATTAGGAATTTCGTCCTCCAACCCGATGATGAACGGGTCTGAAAAGTACTCGATATACGGCCTGCCGATGGCCCCGATTGCCGCGCCCATTTGAACGGCTTCCCCGTACATCAGCACCCTGACATACTGCTCCAAACTCAGTCGACGGAGGGGAGGTATGACGGTGTTTTGGCGCATCACTTCTTGCCAGAACACCTGGTCGGTATCCTCCATCGGCACATGGACGGAATCGCTAACGCGTCCGTTAGTGATCGCTTCGATCACGTGCTGAACCCGCTTTCGGGCTATCAGGCGCTGTCGAGACAGGATCACCCGCATGTTGCGCACCGGGTTTCTGAGGAAATCGGGAGAACCGCTGTCTGGATTGACAGGGACGTTCTCCAACAACTCACTGGTGTTTGGGTCGTCGCTGGTGCCTCTGATGGCAAAGTGGGTGATGGGGTCATCGTCCGGGTCCAATCCGAAGGGCATGGCGTACAGATTGTTCTCGGTGCCATCAATGCCGTGGGAGATTCGAATTCGGTTGCCGCCTCGTAGCGATTCGACAGGTTGTTCTAGGGGCTGAAGCAACACGATGTCGTCGTTCATCGGATAGACGCCTTCTGCCGAATCCTCGACCAGACCCAGTTGCTGCGCAAGCTCGCTGTTCGCCAGCTCCAGCATGATCGTAAGTGTGCTCTTTCCGTGAAGCGAAGGGCCGATCGTAATCAGGGCGGTGTTTTTGGTTGCGCCGTTTAGCTCTTTTGCCCGCGCCATGCTGAGCGCCGCCTGAATCGCCAGGCCGTTGCGTTGTCGCACCTGAAACATGGCGATGGACAGCGGACCCATCTTGTGCTCTCCAACATAGTCGAAGCCCAAGTGCAGCGAGAGTCCTTTTGTGGGGGCTTTGAACACCAGTTGGGCTAGTCCCGACTCTTCGACTCGGCGTTTCAGGTCATCGTCCATGCCCAGATCATCAAGCCAGTTGGGAATCGAGACCTCCAGTATGTCCGGCTCAGCCTGCTGTTCAGCCTCGGAGATATCAAAAGTCAGGTGTCGCCACATGATCGGAATCTGAAGGTAATTCGTTCCGAACAACAGTTGCCGCGCATGATAGGAACGATCAGGCGCGTCGCAGATCGACCTGTCGGTCTGGACGATCCCGTCGCCCGAGTCGAACTCCTCTTTCATTCGTCGGGTGATGTGGTTTAGCACTTCGGCGAACAATGCCTGATTGGTTTCGTCAAACGCCAACGCATCGCGGTTCCTGTCGAATCCATCAATGAAGTATTGAGTTAGGTCGGGCCGTCGGACGACGCCAAGCTGACTGTAAAAGGCCAGTCCGCCAGAGTTAAGATTCAACACTGCGCCGGGCCAGGCTCGGTTTGCGGCTCGGCCATCTGCGTTCGCTTCCTCGGCTTCCTGAGACAATTTCGCTGCTTCGATCAAAACATCATTCTGAGCCGCCGGAGGAAGGTCTTGAAACAAAGGCATTCGCTCGATGAGCCAGTCTTCCGAGGGGTTGAAGAATTCGGCGCCTAGGCGATGGCCTTGACGAGCCAATGCGACCATCTCGTCCAGCGCGTTCTCGAAGGCTGGGACTATGGAAGGGCCGACAAGCGACGATCTTACTTTCGACGACTCGGAGCCGTGAGTCATAGAATCTTCCTCCGATTGCGAACTCGATATTCTCAGTCCCTAACACTACATTCAACGTCTATGCCTATTCAAGCTTATATGCCCAAAAAGTTCAACCTTGTGATGTGAGTGTTTGGCGGTTCTTGAAAGCGAGCGGTGAGTTTGAGATATTAATATTTACCGCAATGTGCTGTCTGGAGTTTTCGCGGCTCTTCAAGTATGGGCCGGTTGCCAGCCATGCGATATTCTGCTTCGGCTTCCTCACTAGCCGTTCCCGCTTCTTTCTCAGCGCGCAGCTTCTCGATAGCGGCGACCACTTCGTCTTCACAGGGAAACTTCTCATTTTTGGCAGGGTCATACGGAGGAAGGTCGGGAATTTCTGTGTCGAGTTCCTCCAACAAGGCTGTGGCTTTGTTCAGTTCCCAACGCCGAACAGGGCGAGAAGTGATGAGGAATTTCGAGGGCTTTGGGCCAGCCAGAGCGCAGAGAAGCTCGTTGTCCTCGGGACGGATCGCGGCGCAGAAATCGCGTTCTGCGATCTGGTCGGTCCCGCCTCCATCCTCACCTCCGATCTGGGCGGCGTCGAACCGATGGTAGGAGACAAGCAACCGCTCAAGGCCATCGAGCAAGATCAGCCAGGGCCTTGCGTTGAGATGTTGGAGAAGTCGTACGCCGAGGGCGGGCGTTCTCATCGTGCTGAGATTTTTGAGCGGCTGGCCGGTCATGTATGCGAGAGGGTGCCTGCAGAAGTCGGCAATGACGCCGCCCTTTCGTAAAAGGAGTGCCAGAAGCGACCTGCCCAGTCGTCGCGGACATCGGTGGTATGTTTCGTCACCCACTCCCAGGTGAGCATGCTCTTGCCCGCGCCGCCAATGGCCTCATACAAAAGCACGGGGTGGGCGTCCGCGGGCGCGGCCCAGTCGTTCAAGACTTCAAGCTGGGCGTTGCATCCCACAAATTCATGGGAGCCAATGTAGGCTGGCTCGGCGTAGAATGCCGGAGGCGAGGGAATGACATCGGGTTCGGGTTCTGTGGTTGCGAGAACGGGAGAGCGGTCTGGAACATTCGTTGTAACAGGTTCGGCCTGCCCATCGAGGAATTCGGCAAGATTTGAGACGTTGTGAATAGCTTGTCGGACGAACTCTTCCAGATTTTCGAATACGACATAAATCCGTCCATCCTCGGCGCGCTGGCGAAAGGCTTCCAGTTTTACGCGTTTTTCAGGGCCAATCTCGACGTCCCCCGCTTTCACGGGGTGGTCCGCTCCCATGACGAAAATCAGGGTTGGCAAGCCGAGTCTCTTAGCTTCTTCGAACCCCAGACGAGTCATTGAATAGGCGTCGGGGTTGCGTTCATCGTCTTCAGGAACCTGGCCGTAGCGGTGGCTGGTGAGTCCGATGTAGCCACTGGCATCTCGAACCATGTTGAGAGAGGAAGGGATGACATCATCATCCGGCTTGGAGCTGCGATCTTCTATCTCGATGGCGAAGAGTTTCTGTCTGTGGAGCGTTTTTATTAGCTTGGCCCTGTGCTCCTCCAAATCCTTGAAGGTGCTGGAGACCATGACCCCCTTAATAGCTGGCCGGGGCGTGATCGCGGTCCCGTGCCATGATCTACTCCTGAATCCTACCACTCCAAGAGAATCGGGCCGTCGAATCATCTCCACGGCCTGATTCTCTAACGTTCTATGCTCACTCCGGTGAAAATCGCGCACCTTACTTTCGGCTCAATATTCGTGAGCCTGCCGAACTGCCATTCAGGGTAACCCGAACGAGATTAGGCTTCGAGTGCGCCTTGCGCTATGGCTTGTGGACGCAGGTCGCCTTCTTTTTTGAGATGGGCGTCGACGGCTACCGTGGCTGCATTGAGCATCTCAGAGTCAATGGAATTGGCTTCGTCGGGATACTCGGCTTCCTCAAGCAACTGCTGGGTTTTCTCTCGTACCTGATTCAGTGACCAGACGAGTTGCTTTTCGACATCATCCACGCCTTCTGGGAAATCTATGTGTGACCCTCCGGCGCCCAGTTTGTCGTACCCTCGGTCATGCCAATGACCGCCTGGGCCGTGAGTGTCGAAACGAATGACTTCGACGCCTCTTACGTCAATCCCAAAGGTTGGGCCACCCATTTTGTTGTTCAGGCACCTCAAAGGCCATAGATACATCGTGACGTCACCTGACGGCGATAATGATTGAACCAGTGTTTCCCCCAAATACGATTCGCCCGCGATAGTTGTCGCCATTCGGATATCCTCCTCGTCGAATATTTACATGAGATCGATTTGACCTGAACGGTCGAAGCTTCCCAGATGTGTCCGACAATATCACCAACTCCGTTGCGTCGTCAAAGCCGCCACGACTTCTACGCAAACTGTTTCAGAACAGAGCGATGGGTTTGATAGGCGAACCTGTGGCGTTGTGCAGCGGAAGCGGGTTTATGATTGTCATGAACTTTCAGCGGTTTAGCTCGCGGCATTTCTGGGAGGGGTCTTCCAGATTGGCCCTGTCGAGAATCCAGAGACCCATCGCGACGAGGCCGACCTGATGTATTGGATTCGTCAGCGACGGGTAGCCGCTGGGAATCACGTCGTTGGTGGTGTCGGTGCCAATCATGGCGATGCCCCGCTCGTAGAACAGTGGCAGACAGGCCGCTTGGCATGCCGTGCCGCCTACTTGCTGGAAATTGACTTGCCCTTCCACATTACGACGGTGCAGTTGCCCCGTGCGAACGAGCAGCACATCGCCCTCATCGACACGGAAACCGCACTGTTCCTCTGCGGCGAGTATGTCATCGGACATGACTCCCTCGCCCCGCTCAAGCCAGTCCACGCCGCGAATCATCGGCGCGTCCACCAGGACGGCTTTAGTCACAATGCCGTCCTTCGCAAGCTCGACAGACTCCGCCGTCGCGCCGAGGTTCGTCGAGATCAGATGCGCGGGCCTGTCGTTGTACATCTTGCCTTCCCAAAAGAAGTGGGCAGGCGTGTCCATGTGGGTGACAGGGCCGCCGTGAATCCGCACGGCGATTTAGCCCATCGCGACCTGTGTGGGCCTTGACGTCACTTTGTTTCCGGTCGCCCAACCCTCGCCGCTCTGAATCATGAAGTGCATCGGAAAGTCGGGCATGTCGGGCGTGGAGTCGTAACTGATGGTGGTGGCGCATGAGACTATGGCACCCTCTCGTATCAGCGACGTTGCTTCCACACGCTTTTGAGCCGTAATGAAATTCAAAGTTCCTAGCTCGTCGTCGTCACCCTAACGCCCCCAATTGCTTAGTGTCTGAAAGCAGTCGAGGACCTCTTGCTCTGATGGAATTTCAGATTGCACGACTGCTCCTTACCATTGATATGATCGACGGGAAGCCAGCCAACTCGAATGTCCTCGATATGCTCTCGGTCGTGTTCGTAGGAGTGAATGGCAATGGCTTTCTAGGGCGGTCGATCTACTGAAGTCCCAGGAAACCTGTCTGGTGTGTTGAGGTCATCGCCTGTGAGTCGTTCGACTGCGGCGATCAGCTTGTCGAAAGCCTGACGGAACTCCGCCAGAGTCTGGTCGAGAGATTGGGCGCGGTTTTGCTCGAACAGCATCTCGCTGCGAGGGTCTTGCGGGACTTCCCACAGCGGTGAGGCCTCAACGCCCGTTTCACCGAAAATCTCCGCTTCCTCTCGCTGGTGCCAGGCGTTATGCGTGAGCGCGTCCTTGACCGACCACTCTCAAGCGCTACCGCCGTGTGTTATCTAGAGTTGCGAGAAGGCTCTCGAACTCGGAGAGGGTTTCACGCATGCGGTCGACAAGCTCGGCTTTCTTCACTCGCGACCCTCTAGTTTTTGAAAACTCTCCGCCTTAGATAAACTTCGCCTAGGCGCGGGCGGCGGACGAGTAGTCGATGTACACGGTCACAGGCTCGGTGAAGAAGTTGATGGCCTCGGTGCCCTGCTCGCGTGTCCCGACTCCAGACTCCTTCATGCCGCCGAAGGGCAGATGCACTTCGCCTCCAAGCGTGGGAGAGTTGACGTGGACGATTCCAGTCTCCACTGTGTCGATGTACCGGAACGCTTGGGGAATGTCCATCGTGTAAATCGACGAGGACAGGCCGAACTTGACATTGTTTGTTATGCTCACTGCCTCCTCAAGGTCTGCCGCCTTGAACACTGTCAGCACCGGGCCAAATATCTCCTCCTGGGCGATTCGCATGTTGGTGTCAACGTTGGTGAAGATGGTGGGTTCGACGTAGTAGCCTTCGTCGAGGTCGCCTTCGGTGCGGGGATTGCCGCCGTAGGCGATCGTGGCCCCCTCCTCTGCGCCGATGCCGATGTACTCCATCACTGTGTTGAATTGCGATTGGCTGGAAAGAGGCGCTATGTCCATCGCGGGGTCAAGTCCGTCGCCGACAGTGAGCTTGCTGGTGCGCTCGATAAGCTCGGTCATAAACGCGTCGTAAACACTCTCCTGCACGACGACGCGACTGGTGGCGGTGCATCGCTGGCCGGTGGAGCCGAAGGCACCCTGCACGATTCCGCCGAGAGCAGAGTCCATGTCGGCGTCTTCCAGAACGATAACTGCGTTTTTGCCGCCCATCTCGGCTTGCACCTTCTTGAGGGTCTGGGTGGCCCTGGTGTAGAGCGCGGTCCCGACTTCGGTAGAGCCGGTGAAGGACACGCCGCTGACATCGGGATGATCCACGATTGTGTTGCCTACCGATCCACCTGGGCCGGTTACGAGATTCAGGACGCCGGGAGGCAGTCCGGCATCTTCAAAAATTTTTGTGAGCGCGACGGCGGTCATCGGAGTGGCCGACGCAGGTTTGAAGACCAGGGTGTTGCCGCATATCAACGCGGGCGCGATCTTCCAGGCGGGGATTGCCAACGGGAAGTTCCACGGCGTGATGATTCCGACTACGCCTAGCGGACGACGGCTGGTGTAGGCGACGGTGTTGGGGAGTTCTGATGGCGTAGTGTTCCCGAACATCCGCCTGCCCTCGCCGGCGGCGTACTCGGTTATGTTCATCGAGCGTTTGACCTCGCCCATTGCGTCGCCGATTGGTTTGCCTTCCTCGATGGTGATGCTTCGTGCCAACTCATCCCCCCGCGCTTCCATAAGTTGAAGCGCCTTGAAGAGAATGGCCGCTCTCTGAGGGGCAGGGGTCGATGCCCAGCCGTCGAGGGCATTGCGGGCGGCTTCAATTGCCCGGACCGCGTCCTCGTTGTTTGATCGTTGGAATCTGCCCAGAACCTGGCTCTTGTGAGCCGGATTGGTGATCGTGTAGGTCTCGCCGGAAACTGAGTCGCTCCATTGGCCGTCGATATAGTTTTGGTATGTAGTCAGTTGGCCCATGGGAACACGGTCTCCTTATCAGTTGTGTTTAACGTTAATCAGTTGCCGTTCAGTGTTGCGATATTAAGGCCGGACGGCTCGTTTCGGCAGTTGGGCGAGCTTCGCCAGCATCGGCTGGGCCAGCTTGACGAATTTGCAGGCGAGCATACGAGTGTCTCGAGGGTCGATCAGGTCCACGACGTCCCCCTTGTGCGCCGCTCGGAACGGGGAGCGAAGCTTCATCAGTCGGTTTTCGATCATCGCTCTGTGGGCCTCGGGGTCGGGGGCGTTGTCGATCTCGCGACGATATGCCGCCGCGACGCCGCCCTCGATTGGGATACCGCCCCATTCTCCCGCAGGCCAACCGAATCGAAGATTCAGCCCGTTTGGATGGCCAAGGGCATGCACCGCATCCGCGGCGACACCATAAGCCTTGCGGACGTTGAACTCGACCTTCGGAATCTGGGCCTCGGCGCTGGCTATGATTGCGCCCACCCCGCGCCGCATGGTTGCTTTGCGCTCGGCATGGGACCCAAGCATGAATCCGGGCATGTCGAGGAATATCACGACGGGCAGGTTGAATGCGTCGCAGAGGTCAACGAAGTGGGCGTACTTGTCGGCGGCCTCGCCGTCCATAGCGCCGGCCATCTTGGTTGGGTCACTGCCGACGACGCCGACGCTGTACCCATCCAACCGAGCGAATCCTGTAATCAAGGCTCCAGCCCAGTGACGCCGCATCTCGAAGAACTCGCCATTATCTACCACGAGTTGAATGAGCTTTCGGGCGTCGTAACTTCGGCGCCTGTTGGCTGGAATTATGTTCAGGAGTTCTTCGGGCCGTCGGTCCGGCGGGTCGCCTGTCTCCACTCGCGGAGCAACGTCGCTGGTGGTGTTCGGCAGGTAGGATATGAATTGTTTGATCTGGTTGAAGGCATCCTCTTCGTTCTCAGCCTCGTTGTCCACCTGGCCGCTGTCGTGGACGTGCATCTGGTAGCCGCCTAACTCCTCTTTGTCCAGCGTTTCGCCGATTGCCCGACGCACGACAGGCGGGCCGGACGGGAATATCTGCGACTGCCCTTTTATCATCACGGTGAAGTGGGACATGAGGGCGTAGGCGGCAGGAGCGCCGGCGACGGAACCCATGATTCCAGCTGCGACGGGGACGCGACGGAGAAGCTCCATATGCTGCCACCACTGTTCGCCGGAGGGTAGCCCCATGTGGCCTGCGGCCTCGTCGGATTTGGAGCTATGGCCGACTCCTTCCACCAGTTGAATGTAGGGCAATCCGTACTGAATCGCCATGGGTTGGGTGAACTGGCGGGAGTTTTTATGCACGTTGTGCGGGCTACCTCCGGAGATCGTGAAGTCGTCGCCGCCGATGGCGACTGGCCGACCGTCGATCTCGGCAAGGCCCATGATATACGCACCGGGGGTGAACTCGGTGAGATTGCCGTCCTCGTCGTACTCGACCGCGCCCACCAGCGGGCCGGCTTCCATGAAGCTTCCAGGGTCAACCATCTTGTCGATGCGCTCGCGTACTGTGTACCGTCCGCCGGAATGTTGACGCTTGATCCGCTCCGGGCCGCCTAATTCCTGGGCCAGGCCACGGATGTAACCCATGTCATCAACAGCCTGTTCCCAGCCCATGCCGGGCTTCCAGGTCTCACGGTTAGGGTCGATGGGCATACGGCTCTCCCTGCTTGTTAAAAGTCCAATATTTTGATTGATATGTGTGGACAGCCAACAGTCTAGGCGCCACCTTCTGCCATGTCAACTTAGATTGAATTCTTTCGCTCCTCGAACTGGCAGGACCCCAGGATGGTTGTTGTCACTAGCCCTTGAGGTAATAGTCGAAGAAGTCGGCTACATCGGTGAACATCTGGCGCAGGTTCTCGGTTGATCTGACATAGTAGCCCTCGTTGAGGTACGTCTTGTACCGTACAGTCTTGTAGTGTTGGCGCATTCTATGAACGAAGGCCCTGGATGCGTTTGAGCGGGGTTCGTCGCCCTCACCGTGCAGCACGAAACAGGGCGTCGTTGCATTGCCGACTGTGTAGATAGGTGAGCTTCGACGCCAGGCCTCGCTGTTCTGCTCGTAGGGGCCAAACTCGTGATCCATCAGTTTGAGGTGCCTGAGTTCTACCTCAAGGCGCAACTCGGGCCAGTCGGCGTATCCAGACATGGGGGCCGCCGCTTGGAACGAACCTGGCGCGAAGCACACAGCGCACATACTCATGATGCCGCCGTAGCTTGTGCCGGTGATTCCCATGTTGTCGGCGTCAACGTAGTCCAGCCCTTTCAGGAATTCGGCGCCTGCGAGAACGTCCTTCAGGTCGCTGTGGCCCCAGTCGCCGTCGTTAAGCTCCTCGAAGGCTTTGCCATACCCTGAGCTTCCACGAATGTTGGGCAAAAGAACCGCGTATCCTCGTTGAACCAGGTGCTGCACTTGAAGTTGGAGGTCGTCCACGAATTGACTCGTCGGGCCGCCGTGTATGAACAATATGCCAGGGTATTTTGTGTATTCAGATCGGTCCCTGGGAGCGTAGAGATAAGCGTTGATCTTTAATCCGTCGAAGCTCTGATACTCTACTTTCCGAGGCTCAGCGAAGCGGCTCTGGAGGCTACCCGCTGGGATGGAGCAGGTAATTTGTCGGGCTTCTTGTTTCTCGACTGATACCACCCACAGGTCATTTGGCGCGGTTGGAGCACCGTGCATGAAGCTGATCGAATTTCCGTCAGGAGACCATTGGGGCGCAGAGCATACCCCTGTAGGCGGAGAAAAAATGTCCCGAGATTCTCCGGAGTGAGCGTCGGCGATTCTCAGACTCAGCGTGCCGTTGTGGTTGGAAACGTAGGCGACAAGCCGGCCATTTGGGGACCAAGCAGGCTCACTTTGATCCGCTTCCTCAGGCGCGATGGGCTGGGGATCGCCGCCATTTAACTGAGCATTCCATATGTTAGTGAACCCGCTCCTTTGAGACCGGAACAGCGCCGAATCTCCGTTCGGTGAGACTAGCGGATAACCGAATGTCCCGCCGTAGGAGTAGTCGAAGAAATCAGAGTCCTCCACGATCACGCAAGGCTCGGAGCCGTCCTGGTTCATCCGCACAATTTGATGATCCTCCCAGCTTTCGTTCATCCGTACGTACAGGATGCTTTGGCCGTCAGGAGTGGACACCGGATTCACCTCATACCGCGAGTCAGAGGTCAACCGCACAGATTCGCCGGACGGGACCTCCACCTTGTATATGTCGTAGCTCCCGTGGCGGTTGTTGGCTACGATGATGCTCCGGCCATCAGGAGACCAGTTCATGGAGTTGATCTGACCCCCAAGGTGGGTGAGTTGAAATTCGGCGCCATTGGTTGGCCATAGCCACACCTCATCATTTCCACTCTTTTGCGAGAGATATGACGCATACCTTCCGTCAGGAGACCACAAGGGAATTCGAGATGCCAAGAAACTGACGTCGCCCATGCCCAGCGACATCCTTTGAGGAAAGTCTCTATCGGGACTTACGCTCCAGAGGTCTGCCGTTCCCCCGAGGGTGGAAACGAACATGATTCGGGATCCGTCGGGCGACCATCGGGGAGTGTCGCCCGCGATTACGGACTGCATGGCAAGAATCTGGGCAACAGTGAGTTCTTGGTTGGCGCCGGGTTGTGGATTGATTGTCATGTTCACACCTCGCGGCTGTGGTCTTGAAACTATTTTGTGGAGACTTCGTCAGCAACTGGACGACGATCAGGCACGCTCGCCTGGGTCAGCGACAGCGCGCCGATGATGAATAGGACAGCCACGGTGACGAACACCGTGGTGTAACTCCGGTCAGGTCGAAGGACGCGCCCGCTAGTATCGTACCAATTCCGAAGGGCACAATTGTCGCCAAGTTAATGCTTCCCATGATACTGCCATAGTTCCGGATGCCGAAAGCGTCCTGAACTACAAGCTGGAACAACGCGACGAAGGCACCGTGGAAGTAGCCGAAAAGCGGGACGGCGACCACATCACGACAGGGGAACCTGACCAGATCCTTAGTACAAGAAAGATCGCCGGGCCGCTCAGGTTTATCATCAGTGTGTACCGGGAGGTGATCCGGTCGGCGAGGAATCTCATGAGCAATTTGCCAGACATTCCGAAAATGGCGAATACGCTCAGCGCTAGCGACGCGACCCTGACCGAGACCAGGGCGTCTCGGTCAGGTGAGTGACGATCTGAGGGAGAATGGCGGCGTAAATGAACGTCCCCAGCATTATGGACAGGGTGATTGCGTAGAACGCTTTGCTTCCCATGGCCTCTTTGAGCGTCCAGCCGGTCAGAGGGGCCGGCGCAACCAGAGTCCGAGCGCTTGCGGTCCTGACGCTGGCGTTCTGCGACGGTGGATATTCACGGACGACAATTAGCTTCTACAGTACGAGCGCTCCGGACATGAATGCGAGCACGGCATAGGTTCCCTGCCACATCAGCACGGGGAGGATGAACCCCAGCAGAGGCGGCATGACGAAGCCGCCGAAGTTGTTGCCCATCGCGGTAATTCCGATCACCCGGCCCCTCTTGGGCTGGAACCATATTCCCATCAGCCCCGAAATATCCTAGGTTTGCGTAGCCTTTTATTGATAAGCATAGACCAGAGTATATGGCAATCAGGCGCCGGAAGCACCAGTGTGTCCGTCGCGACCTCACCTCAAGATTCTAATGCCGGAACGGTCAGGCCGAAACTTCGCCCCTAACAGGACGATGTTCTGGCATGCCCGCCTGTGTCATCGACAGCGCGCCGATGAGAAACAGGACTGCCACTATTACGAACACAACGGTATAGCTGCCAGTCAGATCGAAGGACGCGCCCGCGAGTATCGGCCCAATCCCGAAGGACACCATCGTCGTCAGATTAATGCTGCCCATGATACTGCCGTAATGCCGGATGCCAAAGGCGTTCTGGACGACCAGTTGGAACAGCGCGCCGAAGGCTCCGTTAAAGTAGCCGTAAAGAGGCACGGATATCCACATGACCACAGGAGAGGCGGCCCAGGTCATCAGAATCAAGAAAACCGCCTGGCCGGTGAAATTTATCATCAGGGCGTAACGGGCGGTGATCCGCTCGGAGAGGAATCCCATGAGCAGTTTGCCGGTCATCCCGCAGATGGCGAACACACTCAGCGCCACCGATGCTGTCCTGACCGAGACACCTTGGTCGGTCAGGTGGGTGATGATCTGAGGGAGTATCGCGGCGTATGTGAATGTGCCCATCATTACCGCCAAGGTGATGGCGTAAAACGCCTTGCTCCGCATGGCTTCTTGGAGCGTCCAGCCCGTCAGAATGACAGGGGAATTTCGAGTCATTGACTCGTCTTCTCCTGTATCTGCACTATTGGGATGTTCGTTGACGAATGCCAGCGTGTAGAGCATCATTGCGCCAGACAGCACTGCGAGGACCAGGTATGACCCTTCCCACATCAGAATCGGAAGAATCAGGCCCAGTAGGGGCGGCATGACCAAGCCGCCGAAATTTGCCCCCATCGCCGTGAAACCCATGACTCTGCCTCGGGTGCGTTGGAACCATATCCCAACCAGTCGCCCTGCGGGGAGAATTGTGCCTCCCGTGTAGCCCAGATACTGGATGAGGCTCAGTGCGTACCAGTGCCACAACTCGGTCATCAGAGGGCGAAGCAGGTAGCTGATGGCGATCAGTCCCATCGACCCAGCCATGATGTATTTGGCCCCGTGGCGATCCATGACTCGTCCGAGGAATGGCGCGATGAGACTGCCGACGGCGGTGAAGGAGAGGGATGCGCTGATCTGCGACCGGTTCCACCCGAAGGCGTCCTCCAGAGGCTCGATGAACAGGCCAAAGCCATACTGTCCGGCGCCCACTGAAAGCGCGCTTGCCAGGAAAGGCGCCGAGATCACCCACCAGCCCCGATAGATTTTAGGGCGGCGGATTCTTTCTTTGATAGGCATCGACGTAGAGTATAGGGCAAGGTGGGGCGAGAGTCACATTCAATCGGACGAGACAGACTCTAGATCATTAGTCTCGCCGCTCCAACCTATTCGCTGCTGAAGCCTAAGGCCTTCGTTCCGTTTAAGGGCGCAATGTGTGGGTTATTGCCAGTTATTGAACTATCAACAATGTGATGGTTGGAGACTCCGGGTAATACCGTGTAATTTAGTCTTAAGACGCGTTTCAGGCACGGCAGAGTCCATGCCAATCAAGACCAAGGAGATCCGCTATGGTGACAGTTACGTGTGATAAATGCGGTACAGTCTTGACTACGCTCAACGCGGTGACCCACAAAGTTAAATGCAGGGCTCGCAGGTCTCAGGTGGTCTATGACCGTGAAACTCGATCTGCCGATCCCCTCGACAATCCGACCAACCGATCGAACGCTACTCCTAGGCCTGATAGCCAGGAAGCCGCGATGCTCAAAGGCATCGAAGGAAGGCGGCTACTCATCGATGGCGACTACCAATCTCCACCCTAAACGGGTGACGATTTTTCACCAGGGCTGCGTCGAGGTGTACGAAAAGCTCGGAGAGCACCTAAAGGCAGAAGCGGACAGGAGGTCAAGCCCGTCTATCGGCCCTACGCCGCACTCGAAATGGGACAGGCGTCTTGATCAACTTGAGGATATAGCTTCTAAGCGCATGGCTGTTAACTCCCGGAGATTTGATTGAGGCGTATCTGAGTAGCCGAAATGCCAAATTCGGGAAGGTTTCGTTGTTCATTTTGCTGATTATCGTGATAACGATACTGCTTGTAAAGCTCTCGATATAGAATAAAGGTATCGCTTAAAAAACCTATGAGTTAATCGAACTCATTTGCACAGGCAGATTGGCCGGAGGTTCTCGATAAGTCCCAGCGGGAATTGGCGACAGAGGGCTAAAGGGTTATTCAAACCCATAACGCCTTGGAACTATTCAACCTACCCCTCGAAGGCGTACTTCTTTGCCGCTTTCTCGTCCAGGTCGCATCCCCAGCCTGGGCCGTCGGGGATGGTCATGAACCCGTTCTCGATCTCCGGGACCTGCGTCGTGATCTCGTCGCGCCACGGGGATGAGTCCACGTCAGACTCCATGATTCGGACGTTGGAGACTGCGGCGGTCAGGTTCAGGCTCTGGAAGCTTGAGAGCTGGGAGTTGTAGTTGTGCGGGGCAATGTTCAACTCATAGACTTCGGCCAACTCCGCGACCTTCTTGGCCTGGGAGAAGCCTTGCCACTGGACATCCACCTTAACGGTGTCCATCGCGTGCCTTCGGAAGTAGGGCTGATACTGCCGCAAACCTAACAATTGCTCGCCAGTGCATATGGGAGTGCGTTGGGCAGATTTTAGCTGCGCCAGTGATTCAGGGTCCTGGTTGTCGATCTCCATCCAGAACAGGTCGAATGGTTCCAGTGCGCGACCGATGTTGATGGCGCCCTCAGTCTTAAAGTTGTAGTTGATGTCCAGACAGATGTCGATATCTGGGCCGACGGCTTGTCGCATCGCGCCTATCTGCTCGACGGTGTGGCGGACAAGATCGGTGGGGGCGTTCTGGTCGTTGGAGCCGGCGAACATGTTGCCGATCATCGACGGGTTCTCTCCAGGGAAGACGATGTTGGTCTTAAAGGCTGTGTATCCAGCGTCCACGGCCTCGCGGGCGCAGTTGGCAACGTCCTCCATTGTCCTGAGCTTCGGCTTGCCCAATATCTCAGCCGAGCGGACGCGGTACGTCGCCAGGTGCGACCAGTAAACGCGCTGTTTTTCTCGGAATGGGCCGCCGACCAGCCGATATACAGGTACATCGTGGAACTTGCCTTTGATGTCCCAGAGGGCGAGTTCGATCCCTGCAATCGCCATAGCTGTCGCGCCGCCGGACTCGGATCGGGTCCACCGGTACATATCCATGTACAGCTTGTCCACGGGTAGAGGGTCTTGGCCGATTAGGCGCCGTCCCAGGTCTCCCACAAGCCCGGTGATACCCATATGCAGCGCGCCGGACCCGAACTCGGAATAACCCGTGATACCCTCGTCGGTGCGGATGGCGCAGAATAGCCAAGGCATGCGACCTATGGTGCGGACTTTGAATGTTTCGATAGCTGTGATCTTCATGAGTGTTATTCCTTCGGGATAGGTAGCTAGGTATCCTGTTTTAAGGTGTCAGGAGGATGGCTCGGCGCTACTTGTTCCAGGCTCGCTTTCGCGCTTCGTCCTCTACAAGGTCGCATCCCCATCCGGGGGTCGTGGGCACGGTCATGTAGCTGTCTATTACTTCGGGACGCTCGGTGAACAGGTCGAACCTCCACGGCACGCCCTCTGGGTCAGACTCCATGATTCGGGTGTTGGAGACCGAAGCGCAAAGATGGACGGTCTGGAAGCTGGCAAGCTCCGACGCCGGGTTGTGCGGCGCGATGTTTAGCTCGTAGGTCTCGGCGAGATCGGCGACCTTCTTGGAAGGGCCGAATCCCTGCCACTGGACATCGACCTTCACAGTGTCCATAGCGCGTAATTCAAAGTAGGGAAGGTACTCCCGCATGGTGAAGTGCTGTTCGCCTGAGCAAAGGGTAGTGGTTGTGGACGCTTTGAACTGCGCCAGAGCTTCCGGGTCTTCGTTGTCGTGTTCGATCCAGAACAGGTTATATGGCTCCAGAGCGCGGGCGACTCGGATGGCGCCTTCGGTCTTGAAGTTGTAGTTGATGTCCAGCAGGATATCGACGGAATTTCCCACAGCCTCCCGCATGACCGAAATCTGCTGTTCGACATTGCGGACGAGTTCGGTGTCGGCGCGCTGGTCATGGCTCAGTCCGTCTCGACCCTGCGAGATGGAACGAGGGTTCTCCCCAGGCCAGATGATGTTGGTTTTGAAGGCGTCGTACCCCATTTCGGGAGCCTCAAGCGCTGCTGCGGCCACAGCGCCCCAGTCCTTAAGGGGCTTGTCGGGCGCGAGAGTAGGGTCTCCGGCCCTCGCGCTGGCGAGATGAGACCAGTAGACTCGCTGTTTGTCTCGGTAAGGACCGCCGATCAGGTTGTTGACGGGCACTCCCATCGCCTTGCCCTTGATGTCCCAGCAGGCAAGCTCGATTCCGGCCATGCCCATCTGGGCAATGCCTCCAGGCGCTGATCTGAGAACGCGATACATGTCGAAGTAGAGTTTTTCGACCGCCTCCGGGTCCTTGCCTATGACGATGGGTTTGAGGTCTTCGATCAATCCCACCAGCGCATGGGCCGTGCCGCCAGAGCCAAACTCTCCGTATCCTGTGATGCCCTCATCCGTTCGGACTGCTGTGAACAGCCACGGTCGACGTCCCGCGTCAACCACAAAGGTCTCGATGTCGGTTATTTTCATTTAGCTTGTTCTCCTCCACTGGGGTTGACGATGGGTCGGCAGGGCCAAATCCAACCAGGGGTCGAATCTCGCCTATTTTACATCGCGCAGATTGCCAAATCTATTCACCTAATAAAACGATTAACAAAATCTCCCAATGTCATGCTGAACGGAGTGGAGCATCTGGTTGATATAATGCCACGGTTGTTCCCATGGGCCAGATTTTTCGACGGTGGTCTCAAAATGACATGGTTTAGTTGAGCGATCTAAATACAGGAACTAACGGGCGATACTCGGAATGCCTGCCGCTCTGGCGTACTGATCGGGCCATGTGGACGTGTCATCGTCAAGCACCTCCCTGGCGTGCAGGGGCCAGTACGGGTCGCGAAGAAGCTCCCGGGCCAACAGGACGACATCCGCCTCTTCGTCGGCCAGTATCTTCTCCGCCTGAAGAGGCTCTGTGATCAAGCCAACCGCGCCGGTCAGCATGTCGGTGTCGTTGCGGATTCGAGATGAGAATTGAACCTGGTAGCCGGGGTAAGGCTCCAAGTTCTGGTCAACGGAGTTGCCGCCCGATGAGCAGTCGATCAGGTCAACGCCTTCGCCCTTCAGCCACTGGCATAGCTGAACGCATTCGTCGATGTTCCAGCCGTCATCCATATATTCGGTGGCCGACACTCTGACGAACAAGGGCATGGATTCTGGAATCGTCTTCCGCACGGCCCGAACCGCCTGGAGGGCGAACCGGGAGCGGTTTCGCAGCGAGCCTCCAAACTCATCCTGACGCAGGTTGGATAGGGGAGAGAGAAATTCGCATCCCAGGTAGCCGTGGGCCATGTGAAGCTCAATGGCGCGCATGCCGACGTCGACTGAGCGACGAGCGGCGCTTGCGAAATCTGCGACCACCGCGTCGATGTCTTCTATGGTTAGCTCGTTGGGTGTTCCCCAGTCGTCTTGGAATTTCACGGGGCTGGGGCCGATTATCTCCCAACCCCCGTCGCCGATTTCCAGGAAGTCGCTGCCTTCCCAGGGTTTCGTGTGTGAGGCTTTGCGACCGGCATGAGCAAGCTGGATTGCTGGCGTCGAACCCGTCCTGTCGATGGCTTCAGCCACTTGCTCGAATGACCCGGACTGGTCGTCGGACCAGAAACCCAGGTCCCACGGCGTTATCCTGCCTTCAGGCTGGACCGCCGTTGCTTCTACCATCACGAGACCCGCGCCTCCCTGCGCTCTGGACCCGTAGTGGATCAAGTGCCATGGTCGGCACCGTCCGTCCTCGGTGTCCGAGGAGTACTGGCACATTGGCGAGACCCACACGCGGTTGGGGATGGTTTCGCCTCGAATGGTTATGGGTGTGAAAAGTTGGCTCACGAATACCTCGTCTTTGAAATAATCTGGATGAAGCCTAATATATCGGAACAGCCCTTGACATGAAAGTGGCTAGTCTATGGTCGACTTTACGCCCGCCGCAACTTGGGGGCGATGAATGCCAGCAGTCCAAGCATCGTGACTCCCCAGACAGCGTTGATATTGGCGGCTACTGGCGCTCCCCACAGGCTTGCCATGCCTCCTGAGCTGAGGCTTCCGAAAGTGTGAGCGTAGATCGCCAGCACTCGCAATCCCATGATTCGCCCTCTGTATTCTGGGAGCGCGGTGCGAAGCAGGACTGTAAGGATCAGAACTAAAGTCGCTGAGAACGCCATTCCAGACACGACGAGAACTGCCAGGGAGGTGGGGAACGACGTCGACGTTGAAAACACCACCATCGAGGCGTGCCACACAATTACCGCGACGATCAATAACCTGCCAGTGTGCTTCATG
Organism: Dehalococcoidia bacterium UBA1123; assembly: GCA_002313895.1. Taxonomy (GTDB): domain Bacteria; phylum Chloroflexota; class Dehalococcoidia; order Lucifugimonadales; family UBA1123; genus UBA1123. The sequence continues at coordinate 6,725 of DCAW01000002.1, read as the reverse complement.
TTTTGCACCGATGCCAGAGCGAAGGAGCCGAACAGAGCGCCAATTCCGAAAGCGGATATCAACAATCCCAACCCTCGAGCGTCGGTCCCCAGCACGTCCTTGGCGAATATCGGCATCAGAGTGGTGTGGAAAGGGAACCCCGTGAGGTTGATTATGACCGCCACAAGCAGCCCGGCCCACAATGCCTGTTGAACTTTGACGTATCTCAACCCTCCCAACACAAGTCTCCAGACGGACTCTCTCGTTTGCTCGGTCAACCTGCTCACTCGGATGAACAACGCGCAGACCCCACTGGAGATGTACAACGCGCTTATCAGCGCGTACGCGCCTTCGGGGCCGAACGCCTCGAATAGTATTCCGCCGATCAGCGGGCCGATGATCAAGTTGAGGTTCATGCCGCTGTTGATTAGGGCCACGCTGGTGGAGATGCGGCCCTGCGGAACGCTGTCCGCCGCCAGAGATTGGCCGGCGGGCATCTGAAAGATTCGGGCAAGTCCGCTGGCGAAAGATATGACGAATATGTGCCACACCTCCAACGTATCGGTCAACAGAAGGGCCAGCAAGATGATCGCCAGCGAGCCCATGACGAATCCGACCCCAGAGAGGAGCAGATGGCGGGGCATTCGGTCGGCGATGGCTCCGGCGAACAGGGCAAGAATGTTGGCGGCCATTCTAGCCGAGCCTGCCAACCCCACGAGGAATGGCGAGTCTGTGAGCGTCAGCACGAACCACGCCATCACCAGCGTTTCCATCTGAGCGCCCATTCCGCCAAGCATAATCGACGACCAGACCAGGCCGAAGTTTCGCTGGCGTAACGTGCTGAAGGGGGAGGCTGCGTTCTGTAGTTTATGGGAGAGGTTCAATCGGATGGGTATTTGTCGCCTGGCGAATGGAATCAGATTCGAGTCCCAAGGATACTACAACAGTTCGATGCTCGATTGCCTGACATCGGCACGACATGGTTGGTTAGAATGCCGTTGAAACGTCGAGACTAAATCGTTCGCAAGGAGGCGATATGGGGCATCCAAACATGGCCGCAGAAGAAGTGGTCGCGCGGTATGTCGAAGAGGCGTGGAATCGGGGCAACATTCAGATAGTTGATGAATTGCTCACACCCGGCCACGTCAGACGGGACTCCTTACTGAATGAGCCAGTTGTGGGTATTGAGTCAGTCAAAGCGCAGATCGTGAGCCTGCAAACCGGTTTCCCGGATTTTCATTTTGACGTTTGGATTATCCCGTCCGCCAACGGCGAGTTCGTCACTCGTCGTTGGATAATGATCGGGACTCATCTTGGGACATGGAGGAATATTACTCCCACCGGAGTCAGCATCTCATCTACGGGAATGGCAATATCCAGAATGGAAGACGGACTGATCGCAGAGGAGTGGGTGCAACGCGACGACCTCGACCTGCTCCGACAGATCGGAGCCTGGGAATAGCTTTCAGCAATCGGGTTTCAGCCACCTAGAGCCGCCTTGTCATTCTGAGATCGCAATCGAAGAATCTGGCCGTTAATAATGCAACATTTGCTTCCCTGGCGACCAAATGCTTCGGCTTCGCTCAGCATGACAATTCAGAACATCGTTACTTGGGCAGAACGCTCTTAGGCAATTTGCAGACCATGGTGAAGGCCGGGTCGAAGATGTTGCCGACGTCGTATTCCACGTGCATCCCAAGCAGGAAATTCGCCTCCTCCGAGTCCAGGCCGTAATCGGTCTGGAGCCATCGGAGCATCTCGGACGAGGCGTGCTGGGTCGCCTGGTCCAGTGGTCGAGCGTTGCCTGCGGTGAAGATGTAATCGTCGTTCTCGCCTCGCGGCCATCCGATCTCCTTGCCTTTGATGACCTCAAGAGTAAGTGTGACATCCATCGAAATCTCGATTCCGGTGCCCAGGATTTCGCCATCGGCCTGCCATGCGTGACCATCGCCCAGGTGGAACAACGCGCCCTCCACGAAAACAGGCAAGTAGGCAGTGACTCCAGGGGCGAAGCCTTTGTAGTCCATGTTTCCGCCGTATGGCCCGGAAGTGGCGGTCGATATGGCTTGTCCTCGGGCCGGAGCGACGCCGAAGCATCCCAGCATCGGTTGAATCGGCACGGTCAGGTCTGACAGGGAAGAGGGGCCGCCTTCAACCGTCGCTGTGCTGTTCTCAAAGTCGAGCCTGAACGTTAGGCGCTCCGACAGGTCCACCATGTTCGGGTCGCCGGGTTCCAGCACGTGGGGAGCGATGCGACGAGAGCAGAACCCGTGGGGCCGATTGGGCCAGATTTTCTCGAACTTTACTTTCAGGGTATCGCCGGGTTCTGCGCCCTCAACGTAAATTGGGCCTGTCTGTGGGTTGCCGCGCGGCCCTATGAACTCGCCGTTGGCGTGCCAGCCGCCCGCGTCGATGGTTGCAGTAACCACCGTGTCCCCGCTAGAGACGTTCAGCGCAGGCTCGTGAGAGCCTATGGTCGAATAGTAGGTGGTTGGCGAGAAATTGTGTTCCATGATGTTCCAATCTGATTTATGGGCCCGCTCTAGGGCATGATTGTCTGTCGGCTACGGCTTGATTCCAGGAGTGTTGACCTGGACGCTGTACAGGCCGGTTCGAGCCGTGACGAACAGAGTTTTGTAATCGTCCCCGCCGAAGGCCACGTTGGCCGGAAGCTCGGGGAACGCGATGGTTCCCAGATGGGCGCCGTCGGGCGATATGACCCACACGCCGCCCGCTCCAGTGACGTACAGGTTGCCTTCGGTGTCCACCTTCATGCCGTCGGGGCTTCCTGCTTCGGGCGTGTCCATGTCGATGAACACGCGGTCGTTAGAAAGGGAGAAGCCGTCCCCAACGTCGAAGGCCCGGACGTTGCGACGCTCGGTGTCGTCAACATATAGGATCGACTCGTCAGGCGAGAACGCGAGGCCGTTGGGACGTCCGAAATCCGACTCCAGCATCGTCACACTGCCGTCGGCGTCGATGCGATAGACGCCGTTGAACCCGATCTCCGCCTGTTCAGGCTCAATGCCGTAGGGCGGGTCGGTGAAAAATATCCGTCCGTTGGAGTGGACCACGACGTCGTTGGGGCTGTTCAGTCTCTTACCGTCGTAATGGGTCGCCACCGGCTCCATTGCCCCATCTGCGCTCTGGCGTGACACCTGACGTCCGGTATGCTCGCACGCGACCAGCCTTCCTTCGCGGTCGAAGGTCAGGCCGTTTGAGTTTCGGCTGGGAGTCAGGTGCGTCTCGACACTGCCGCCTGGGGTGTATTTTTTGATATCGTTTGAAGGAATGTCGCTGAACAGAAGATAGCCGTCAGGGTGCCACACAGGCCCCTCTGTGAACTGGAGGTCGCCGGCTAGCTTTTCGGGTTCCTGTTCCGGCACGAGGTTGTTCATGTTCGTGGGCATTTTTCGTCCTCTTGTATGTGAATATTTGGGCGGTGTGGAACGCTTTGATAGCGCCTGATATGGAACATTCTTGTATATGGCACAGGATGACAGGGCTGGCAAATTTGGTCAAGCGGCACTCTCGTGACTGATAAGTTGGCTATCTGAGCAATCCGTAGATTCGTTCCGGCTGCACCAACACCGCGACGGCTTTCTGCTGGCGCATGACCTGGTCATATTCTTCCCAGTCTGGATGCTCCCCGCCCCCGCATGCGCCGTAAACTGCTCGCAACAACACTCGTAATTGTTCGGAGTCAGTGTTGCATGCGTCGAACAGTTGCGCCGTGCCTTCGACAACGGCGTAGCTGCGCCAACCATCGGTCACGGTCAACACGGTGCACCGGGCGTCACGACGAAGGTTTCGAACTTTTGCTGAACTGCCGCGAATCGACACAAATGCAGCAGCCCCTTCGTAAGCACCGGCGACTACGATGCTCGCTTGAACCGCGCCGTTGGACTGGAATGTGGTCACGACTGCCTGGTGGGTTGCCTCTAGAAATGGTCGGATGTCTTCAAATTCCATTAGTGCCTCCGGTTCATAAGCCGATTGACTTGCCAATTGCGATCAATGCTATTGCGTTGAGTTTATACCACCTGACGCATGCCATTATGCTACGGCGTCGATTTTTCTATCGAGTAGTTGCACATTGGTAATTGAGACGAATTGCACGATGAGACATCAAATCTGTCAAAGTGATGAGTTTTACAAGTTGGCAGATGGCAGTGGCTGGATCGGGTGTGGTCTTGAATTCAACCATCAGGGGTTGCTGAATTGCGATTGGTTGGGGCGAGGTCCGATACAGCGCAGAACAAGATTTGTTGAGGGGGCTGAGTTGCGTATTGGATTTGACAGGCCATGCCGATGGTGCAGCACTAAAGGGCCGTTCATGAGGACTCGCACAAAATTTCTGGTCCGAGATTACACATACAACAATTGTGACCAAAGATTTGCGGGCCTGACTGTTTGGGGGATTCGCTTCAGTTGGAAAGTGGCCGCATGATGGTCGAATCGCAGCGCGCGGCGCCAAATTCGTTCAGGACTGCGTGTTCGGGTTGATGTGGACCTTGATTGAATTGCTCGACTTATCGAGGGCGGCGGCAAAGGCGTCGTTGGCCTCCTCAAGGGGGAAACGGTGAGTGATCAACGTCCGGGCAGTGTCGGCGTTGTCTGCCAGCATGTCCAGGGCCATCGCATACTCGGCCTTGCCGGTGGGAGCTCCGTAGATTATCGCGCCAACTATCTGCAACTCTCTCAGCACCATGTCGAGCGCGTCGATTGTCGCGAGGCGGTCTGTGAATATGCCAATCACGATGACCGTGCCCATGCGTCGCACTGCGCGTTGAGCCTGAATAAGCGTGTCGGCTCGGCCTCCTACGGTCTCAACTGCCACGTCGATGGCCTCTTGAGCGGCCAACTCATCGAGCCTGGCGCGGCCCGCCTCGTCATCTCCGATCACCTCGTCTGCCCCCATGCGGCGGGCGGCGTCCTGCTGATGGGGATGCCGCGCGGTAATGATGGCGTGGGATCCAGCGGCTTTGGCCGCCAGCAGAGCCGTCAGGCCTATCGTGCCTGCGCCGACGATCAGCACAGTCTGGTTGGCGCGAAGGCCGATCTTCTCATAGCCGTGAACCGAGCAGGCCAGCGGTTCGGCCAACGCGGCGAGTTCGGCATCTACGCCTGACGGCACCGGGAACACGGCAGGGCTAGGAAATGTTCCCATCTCGCGCATTCCGCCATCGACTTTTTCGCCGTATAGCCCTCCGCCAGGCCCTCGGTCTGCCGTGCAGACCTGGTATTCGCCGGCCAGACAGTACCGACACGTGCCACAAACGACAGATCGCAAAAGAGGCTCGATGCCGACCACATCGCCCTCGCGGACGTGGCCCACTCCCACTCCGATTGCGCTGACGACCCCCGCGATTTCATGTCCCGGAACCAGACCGCTGTTTTTTCCAGACCCCGATGTGTTTCTGAACGCGTGCAGGTCCGAGCCACATATGCCCGCGCTCTGAATGGACACTTGAACCTCGCCAGCGCCAGGTCCGTCCAGCTCGACCGTGCTGATTTCAAGCTCAAGCGCTGACTTCCAGCGGGCTGCTCGAATCTGTGTCATGTTGGTTGCCTCCACGGCCACGATACAGCATGAGGGCACTGTGGCCTTAGTTACTTGTCATTCGTTGTTTATCGCGTCTGCTATTGTTTGCTGACGACAATCATAAACCTATAGACGGGTTTTGTGGAGGGTTTATGAAAACGTTGTTTTTTTCAATCTGGAGCGGCCACATTATCACAAGGAGGATAATGCCATTCCGTGTTTTGGAGCGGATCGGAGAAGAGATGCGTGGCAGCGTGGCGCTATTTCCGATACCAGGTATCAAAACGGTCAGGCTCAGGGTTCAGGCGTCAAATATTTCTCTCACGGAGCCTGCCAACGCGTAAGGCGTGAAGGATTTTGGATGAAGTGATGATCTTTGGTGGTCAAAACATTGCTTAAAGTCTGTTCGTCCGAGTAACCAGACGCGAACAAAACTTTGACGGTAGGAATAGCGTCAATGACCTTTTGTGAGAGTTCGACGCCCCCCATGAAAGGCATGACGACATCCGTGAATAGGAGGCCTATACTCGAATCGAGGTTTTCTTCGACAACTCTCAAAGCTTCAGTACCATTGCTGGCTTCCAGCACGTGGTTTCCATGATTGCGAAGGGTGACAGCGCATGCTTTTTTGACTAGCGCCTCATCTTCAACAAGCAAGACCGTCTCGTGGCCGATGGCGATGTTACCTCGCTCAGGATCAACGTGAATGTCGTTATCGGTCACGCTATCGACAATGGGCAAGTAAACGTGGAAACTCGTCCCTTCCCCAAGTTGCGTCTCTACCTCAATATGTCCGCCAGCTTTTGTCGCAATTCCGTAACATGTGTCGAGTCCCAACCCAGTGCCTTTGCCGACCATCAAAGGTCGTGAAGAATGGCTCGAAGATTTTGCTTTTCACTTCGTCTGTCATACTTGTTCCGGTATCCCCGACGGTCAAAACAACATAGCCCTCCGATGACGGGTGGGCTCTATGCATTCAGCGAATATGGGACAGAAAGCTAATGGAGATTCGGTGGTGATGCGGCGAGCTCTCTGAGTTGTTGATTGTCCAATCGTCTGCGCTGAAAAGTCTGAGTCTGAACCTCCTTTCGCTTCTGCAGGATCTGTTCCCTGCGACCATCCAACACGTCCGAGGGCGTCACGTTTCCTAGAGCCTTGTGTTAACGTCGATTGTTGTAGTAGTTCACAAAGTCCGTGATCG
>DCAW01000132.1:10498-12155 GCA_002313895.1 Dehalococcoidia bacterium UBA1123 | reverse complement strand
AGATTCGTAGAGGGCAGATCTTCATCAACGGCACCGCCCTGGACGAACCATACATCACCGCCCTTTCCAAAGACTCGTCTGGGCCGGCGCTAGTGCCTACACACAGCTACTATGTTCTGGGAGACAATCGAAGTGCATCATCCGATTCCAGATTGCGGGGGCCGATCCCAGAGGAAAGCATCATGGGAAGGGCATGTGTCAGCTTCTGGCCTGTTGATCAGTTCAGAACTCTGGCGGCATTAACGGGTTAACCGGATTCGTCTTCACGCCCAATTAACGTGCGATCACATACGAAATCGCCTTTTCAGATTGCAAAGGCGATTTCTTTCACCGGTCTAACTTTGATTGAAACCAAGCTAAACTACACAGACTTGCCGGATAGGACGAATGGAGCCCAGAAATACGGGTGTGTGTGGCCTGTCTTCCTTCACCGCCAGCATGGCTTCCCTCAGAGCAGTGGCCTTGGTTTTCCGTCGCGTAAGCGTTCGTAGAACTCCTGCATCAGAACGGTGGTGACCTCGTCGTTCACTTTCCAGAGACTGACCACAAGCGAGGGCGTTCCCGCGTAGAAAAAGCCTCGGGTCAGGCCGACAAGTTCATCGCCGGCGTTTGGAGAGCTTACCCCTGTCTCGCACGCGCTCAGAGTCACTAACGTGCTCTTGTCCAGGTCGAGGTTATAAATGTCATCCAAGGTGAGCCAGCCTCCCTGCATCTTTACTCTGGAGAAGGCCGGATTTTCTTCAGAGAACGTCGCGAGAGAAGCTAGGTGCAACGCATCATGGTCGGCGACCAGGTTGATCAACTGCCCTTGGGTCGCATCTTCTTCGACCAACAGCGTCGGAACAGGGGAACAAGGCCGCGACCGAAGTAGCCTCCTCAGTTGCCTGAGGCATCGTGTGGTCTCCGACGCCGATTGCCAAGGGCTTGTTCACTGGGGCAGTCTCTTTGTCCCATCAATACCGCAGGACGCTGGCGCTAGGCGCGAACGAAATTTCGTAACGGTCAATCAAGATATCCTCGCCATCGTGGAAAGCATGGAACGGCAGATTGTGCAACCCGCCGTGAGGAATGATGACGGGTTTCCCGAAGAACACTGGCATCATCTCCGGACCACAAGTATCGACGAGTCTCCCTTCGCTGCTCTGAGGCTGAGAACCGATGCGGCCAAACATTACAAGAGAGTGGACCGAGCGACCGCCGTGATCTGGAAGATCTTGATGGTGGCTGAAAGACACTTTCGGAGATTCACCGCCCCTGAGCTGATGAGAGACGTCCACGACGGGGTTAGATACGTCGATGGAATCCCTGCCACAACTGTAACTGAGGAGGTCGCCGCCTGATCACGTTTACAGCCCTATTGACGTAACCTCCCGACCGCCAATGATGTGTGTGTTGGTTCAGTCGTTCCTGCCTGGGCCGATGACGTTGCCCCGCCAACCGTAATTTCAGCAATCGCTATTCAGCTCAAGTCGAGTTGCACCAGAGGCGGCATTTGCATGTACGTGGTGTGGGTAAAGCGAAAACGAATGATTCGTTCAGAGGTTCAGATCGCAAGGAATTGACGGCCGGTCATCATGGGGGACCTGGGACAAATCGAAGACTATGGAAATGGCGCGCCCGGCAGGATTCGAACCCGCGACCCTTGGTTCCGAAGTTG
>DCAW01000132.1:9073-10249 GCA_002313895.1 Dehalococcoidia bacterium UBA1123 | reverse complement strand
CTGGGACAAATCGAAGACTATGGAAATGGCGCGCCCGGCAGGATTCGAACCCGCGACCCTTGGTTCCGAAGACCAATGCTCTATCCACTGAGCTACGGGCGCATACTCGATATGTATTGATTTTTCCGAGGTTTGTACTGGTCGATCAAGCAGTCAATTCGTCGATAAATTGACGATAATTCTCGTGGCCTGTCCTCACCAATTGGCGGTCCTCGTTCAACTCCAAGTCACCCAGATCGAAAAGCAACTCAACATGTGCCACCATTTCCGAAAGGGCCATGTAAAGGTTTCCGCCGATCAGCTTGCCTCTTTCGAATATCCCGCGAGTGATCGACTCAAGGCCTGTCGGCTTGTTGCTTATGCGTTGCAGTATCTGCGCCATCCGACGGGCGTGGTGTCGGATGACTTCTTCCGCTCTCTCGACGCCCGTTAAATTGAACTTGTTACGATTATACAACCGATGGGCCGGAAGAACCGAATACTCGGGGCCGAGGTCCAGAATCGTCTTCAATGAGCGCATGTAACGCTCCAGGCCGAAGGAACCGCTGGCGTCGCGGTATTCTTCGGGAATACCTTCCTTTACGTGGTCGCGATACGTGGCTTTCATGGTGGGGTGCGGCGTGATTTCCGGAAGGACATGGTCACCAGTGAATACCACTCCATCGAACACCAGGCACAACTCATCAGGCGAGTGACCGGGGGCGTAAATTACGCGAGTCCCGCCGAACTGTTCGGCGTCGGTCACAGCGTGGTCCACTTTGAGGTTTTTGCGGCTTTCGAGATAGGTCTTGTTGCGCGCCTGGTAGGTCGAGCTGCTACGGCGGTCTGCTTCGGCATCTGCGATTCTCGCCATCTCAGCGTGCAATTCGGTCGCCGATCGGTTTTGCACTTCCCAGGGATTGTATGGCAGCAACGATGCGTAAACACCGTGCGCCCACAATCCAGCGTCCGACTCCCCCACCGCACGCGCGATGGACCCATCGTGGTCAGAATGGCCGTGACTGATTACTATTCGATCTATGTCTTTGACCGCAAAGCCCGCGTTCACAATTCCGTCAGAAAGTTCTTCATAGGAGCCGTGGGCCCCAGGGTCGAGAAGTGTCAGTCCGTCGCTCTCGAACAAATATGCCCACGTGGGTCCAGTTCGAGAAGGCCAGTCCTGAGGCACGCCTATCG
>DCAW01000132.1:0-8687 GCA_002313895.1 Dehalococcoidia bacterium UBA1123 | reverse complement strand
TCGCGCAATACGTCGACGTTCGCGAATGACTGGGGCATACTGGTACCCTCCTCGGGTAAGGTAGGGGACTTTAGAATCGGGGATAAGTGTGGGGTGAGCGAAGGGATTTGAACCCTCGATCTCCAGGGCCACAACCTGGCGCCTTAACCAACTTGGCCACGCTCACCACAGCACAATAAGAATTTTAGCGCCTGAGCAAATCGCGGTCAACGAACCCGGAGTCTGGGTCAGCAAATGTTCAAGGTGGCTCAAGATACTTTGGAGCTATCCGCTTCACTTTCCATGAGCGTTCGAAGCGACTCGTTGGTGAGGGCTTCAAGCAATTCGGAGACCAGAATATCTTGCTTTGTGTGGTGGCGCAGTGAAAGCGTTGGGTCAACGCTGTATGCGTTCCGACGCCCCGTTTTTCTGCGGGTTATGTAACCGGCGATTTCAAGATCTGAGATGATCTTATGAGTCGTTCGTTCGGTCACGCCAATTGATTGAGCGATTTCACGAGCGGTGCTGGTAGAGTTATGTGATATGTAACTCAACACCAACCCGTGATTGGTGATGAAGGTCCACCGCGCTGAGGATGTCATGGTAAATGGGCCCCCATAATTCAATTTGCCGAATGCTACCATACCCGTATAGTCATTACAACCAAATCGAATCGGTTAAAAATGATAAATGATAAATGCAGTGTCACCATTTGCCCCTGGAAAACAGAAAGTTGTTCGATTTCCTGATCGGCAACCCAAACCTGATTTCCACCTCTCTGGCCACCATGCTTCCTTTCGAGGGGTTACGCGCGATTTTCCGACTGTTCCGATTTTCGAGATCGATCGGTCGTTTACTCAGACGACTGAGATTCAGCCAGCGCAACCAAGGTCCTGACCGGGGCGCCTGTTGCCCCTTTGGGATTAAACCCATCGACGCTGCTTGTGCGATTCGTCCCCGCGATGTCCAGGTGCGCCCACTGAGCCCCATCGGCGAACTCGCCGATTATCAGAGCGCCAATTGTGGCCCCTGCCCCTCTCCCTCCTGTGTTGTTGATATCCGCGATATCGCTCTTATACTGATCTTTGTACTCGTCGAATGTTGGAAGCTGCCATAGCCGCTCGCCTACACTCTCTCCTGACTGAATCACAGTGTCGATCCAATTTTGATCGTTTCCAAATATGCCGCTGGCGAGATTCCCCAGAGCGACCACGACAGCGCCGGTCAGCGTCGCGACATCCACAATCTTGGTGATTCCCAACGACCTGGCGTACGCAACGCCATCAGCTAACACGAGACGCCCCTCGGCATCGGTGTTCCCAATCTCTATCGTTTTTCCGTTCATCGCTTTGACCACGTCACTGGGGCGTTGGGCTTTGCCTCCGGGCATGTTCTCTGTTGCGGGGACAATACCGATGACATTCACCTTAGGTTTAAGCTGAGCGATCGCTTTCATCGCGCCGATAATGGACGCTCCGCCTGCCATGTCGCTCTTCATTTCGAGCATCCCGGCAGCTGACTTCAGGTCAAGTCCGCCGCTGTCGAACGTGATCCCCTTGCCGACGATGCCCAGATTATTTTCCTCGTTGTTTGGGTCGCCGTGATAGCGCAGGACGATCAGCTTTGGCGGCTCGTCACTGCCCTGAGCGACGCCGAGCAGAGCTCCCATGCCTAATTCCGCCATCTGCGGGCGGTCTAGAACTTCAATTTCGATGCCCGTGGAGGTTGCAACATCGAGGGCATTCTCAGCCATCATCGTTGGCGTCATGAAATTTGGAGGCTCGTTCGCCATGCTTCTGCACAAATTCACGGCATCGGCAATAATGCGACCCCGGTTTACGCCGGATTCAATATTCGCGATTTTTGAATCGTCGGCGGCAATTAGAGTGATCTCTCTAACCTGTGGACTGCTCTGATCGGTTTTGTGCTTGTCGAACCTGTAAAGGCCCAATTCAGCGCCTTCAACCACCGCCTGAGCGCTTTCCGATTCGCCCATCCCGCCTTCGCCTGTGCCAAGGACGACTGAAACAAATTGGGTCACTCCCTTCGACCTGAGCAATCGCCCAACGCTTGCCGCCAGCGCTCGAACGGTGTTGATGCTGACGCTGTCCGAATAGCCTAGCCCCGCCACGACTACCCGCTTCGACGGCAGCTTGCCGAGTGTGTGGAGCAGGGTTAACTCGCCTCGATTTCCTTTGATCTCGCCATCCTCAATCAGTGATGTAATCGCGCCATCCAATGCCTGATCAACTTCTCCCAGCGCACCGGCTGGATCGGTGACGCCTTGTAACATACCGACTACGATAGCGGGTGATTCCTGTTGAGTGATGTTCCCTGCAACTACGGAAATTTCCATGTTTCGCCCCTTGATTGATTTGGTCGTCCATTATATGCCACCTTCGGATCGTGCGCTAGAACGGTCCTCAGGCGTCTGATATAATCGACCGCGTTCCGGTAGCATCCATCGGGCTATCGAAAACGCGTACGAGGCTGCCTGTCTGATCGCATAAATCTACCCCAGGGAAGAAGGTGTCGCATGTGCCCACGAGATATGACGAGTCGAGAGCAAGAGTTGGTATCGATAGCTCATCGCGTTCTGCCAGGCGGCAGTCTGGGAAACATCGCGAACGATCTGGTCATCGACCGAGGCGAAGGAAGTCATATCTGGGATGTCAGCGGTAATCAATACATCGACTACCTGCTTGGTTCGGGGCCAATGCTCGTGGGTCATGCTCACCCCGAAGTCCTCGAAGTGGTCAGGGATCAACTCGAAAAAGGCACAACTTTTTTCGCTGGAAATGAGCACGCGATTTTGCTCGCTGACGAAGTTGTGAAGGCCGTTCCCTGTGCTGAGAAAGTCCGGTTCTCCTCCACCGGCTCGGAGGCGACGCTGTACGCAATGCGTGCGGCGAGAGCGTATCGAGGCAGAGACAAGATTCTCAAGTTTGAGGGCGGCTTTCACGGAATGAACGATTACGCTCTAATGAGCATGGCGCCGGCCAATCCGGCTCCTTTCCCTCAAGCAGTCCCTGACTCGGCAGGCATCCCCAAATCGATTCAAGACGAAATGCTCATCGCCCCTTTCAATGACATCGAGACGACTACCGCCATTATTGAGCAGCATCATGACGAGATTGGCGGAGTCATCGTTGAGCCATTCCAGCGGCTGCTTCCCCCGCAACCTGGATTTCTCGAAGGCCTTCGTGAGATTACCGAGCATTACCAGATTCCGCTAATATTCGACGAAGTGGTGACCGGCTTCAGGTTCGGCTACGGAGGCGCCCAGGAATTTTACGGCGTGACGCCGGACCTCTGCACACTGGGCAAAGCGATCGCCGGAGGATTCCCGCTAACCGCAATCGCAGGACGCGGAGACATAATGGCCCACATGGACAAAGGTTCAGTCGATGATGGCGAATTTATGCCACAAATTGGAACGCTCAGCGGAAATCCCGTCGCCGCTGTTGCGGGTCTTAAAACTCTGGAGATTCTGCGGCGCGAAGGGACATACGATCGGATATTCGCCACTGGCGCCCGAATAAAGAATGCGCTGCAAAAGCTACTGGATGAGGCTGAAATCCCCGCGAAGGTGATTGGCGAGGCGTCGCTATTCGACGTGTTCTTCACCGAGAGTGACGTGACCGACTACCGTTCTACGCTGGAGGCGGACCCCGTGGCTATGGCTCGATTCAACTCGTCTCTGTTGGAGCAGGGGGTATTCAAAGGCGCATCAAAGTTCTACATCTCTGCGGCGCACTCCGATCAAGATGTCGTGGAAACCATTGCGGCGTTTGAAACCGCGGTCGAACATCTGAAAGGTTAGAGCCGAAATCGGTATTCCACTCAACCGGCAGGACGCACCTGAAGACATTCGTCATGTCCACTGCATGGGTAGTGCGTTAGTTCAATGGTCGAACAATCATCGAATTCAGAGTCTCCGTTGAAAAGTACACCTGTTCTAGTAACTTTGATTCCTAAATCACAATAGACATAAACCAAATCCTAGCGAAATGCTCAGAATATAAACCCGATTACGCCTTGACACTGTCGCAAAATCCGGTTAAGTTAGCGTCGTGGACCTGATGGAGGAACATCAATACACGGCATAATTCAAGGTTAAAAACGAGCGTGTTCAGTGGCTTCCGGTTTCGGTGCGAAGCCGATCCACTGGCCGGCCGATTAGGTGAATCGACCGAACGCAACACTCAGGGTATCGGCCACATCAAAGAAACGTTGAATTATAGTGCATCTTAAGTATTTTGGCCGTGAAAATTCCTGCATCGTCAGATCGGTCGCACTTCATAAGCTCTGTCATAAACCTGGCGCGCGCGCTGAGTCGCTGAGAAACACGCCCGCCGCAACCATCGTTGAGCCAAACCCTAGAACAAGGTTTAGAGACGCGTCTCTGGTGTGTCGGCTACTACCCGGCGCCTCCGGTTCTTCCTGATGAAAGCAAACGGTTTTTTGGCCGCTCTCTAGTAGTGCATGGCTGCGGCCCTTTATCGATTTCACACCATATCAGTGTTATTAGGAGTCCGTGTCAGGTGAACATAGGAACGACTTCCATCAATATCCTGAAAGATGGCACATTTTTACTAGACGGCGGAACCGTCTTCGGGCAGATACCGAAGTCCGAATGGGAAACTCAGATCAAGCCCGACCGCCGAAACCGCGTCAGGCTCGGCCTGAACTGCGTTTTGATAATGACTCCAGAGAAAAACATCCTGGTGGATACCGGCGCCGGTTCCAAGCGCACAGCCGAATTGAAAGAGAAATTCGGACTGAATGGGAACAAGCTTATGAGAAATCTTAAAAGCCACGGGCTGACCGCTAGAGACATCGACGTCGTGGTGCTGACACAATTGCAGTTCGCGCACAGCGGCGGCTGCACCAAACTAGATAGAACAGGCGCGGCGGTTCCAATATTTCCCAAAGCCGAATACGTAGTCCAGGAAGAATGCTGGAACGAAGCCATCAATCCAAATGAGCGCTTCGAGACCCAATTCTTCGAGGACGATTACGCTCCTCTGGCCGACCGCGATATGATCCGATTCTTGGACGGCGAAGAAGAAATTATTCCTGGCGTCACCGTGAGCGTCGCAGATGGCCCGGCAAAGGGGCATCAGGTTGTGTTTATCGAACGGGGGAGCGAGCGAATTGTTCTCGCGGGAGACCTCATCCCCACCCCGTACCATCTCCCCTTAACCTACATTCCAGCGGACTCTGAGTTCCCCAACGAGACTTTGGCCCAAAAGCGCCAACTGATCGAAACGGCAATGGACGGCGGCTGGCTGATAATCTTCGGGCATGGCAACGAGTGCAGTTCCGGGTACGTCCGCGACAGGGGCGGCAAGCCTCAGTTCATCCCTGTCAAGCTATAAACCCGCTAGGTTCGCGAAGCAATTGCATACATGACACCGGTTGGCATTTTATGCCAACTTGGTGTCCGCTCTCAATGTCTTGCCGTCCAGTTCAAACAGATGCGCTTGGGTGATTTCATTTCCCAGATTCTCCGACGACACCGTCGTGACGCGCAAGTAGTTGTCTGTGAGACCAGTCCACGACTGACCATCACCGCCATTCACCCGTTTCTCCCAGAGAACGCTTCTGGTCGACCCAATGTGCTGCTCGCGGAACAATTTCGCCGCGATTTCGGCCCATTGCAATAGACTGGATGATCTCGCGTTCTTGACTTCGGATGCAACGCTGTCAGGCAGGTAGGCGGCGCTGGTTCCAGGCCGAGTCGAGTACGGAAACACGTGTATGTCAGCAAATTCGGAATGCTGACATACTCTGAATGTGTGTTCAAAGTCGTCGTCGGTTTCTCCTGGGAAGCCCACGATAACATCTGCCGTGATGGCGACGTCTTGAACTCGGTTCCTGATGGCATCCACCGATTGGCTGTACTGCGAAGCGGTGTACCTTCTCCGCATTTGACTCAGGATGTTGTCGCTTCCACTTTGGAGCGGCAGGTGGAAGTGGGGGCACAACCGAGGGTTGTCCCACAATTCTAGTAGGTCTGAAGTGATGTCCTGCGGCTGTAGTGACGACACACGAATTCTTGATATTCGTGTCCTGTTCAGGACATGGCGAATCAAACTGGCGATGCTCTCCCCTTCTAGGTCGAAACCGTAGGAGCCTAGTTGGGTTCCGGTCAACACAACCTCATGAAATCCAGCGTCCTGGTATGCTGTGATCTGCTCGATAATGGTCGCGACCGGCACGCTCTTTTCCCTGCCCCGCACCTTGGGCACGATGCAGTAGGCACATACTTGATCGCAACCTTCCTGAATTTTCACCATCGCGCGGTTTCGATTCAGACTCAACGGTATGACGTCGATGTCTTCTCCGGTGGCGCACGGTACGATCGGGAGTTCCAGTGAGTCAACCAGTCTTTGGACGATAGCCCTCTTGGACCCATTGCCCATGACGATATCGATCTCGCTTATTTCCATGAGTTCAGTCGGATTTCGCTCCGCGTAACAACCCGTGGCAACGATGGTGGCATCGGGGTTCTTGCGACGGGCCGACCGGAGCGAGTGTCGTGCTTTGCGGTCGGCGACATGCGTAACCGTGCATGAATTAAGCACGAATATATCGACTTGCTCGTGCAGACCGACAACCTGAAAACCGGCGGCGCTGAACTCTCTGGCCAGAGCCTGGGAATCGGCTTGATTGAGCTTGCAACCGTGAGTTTCGATAGCCACTTTTTGCTGATTTGACGTGAGTTGGTTCATGGATATCACTACCGTGTCTCGGAATTTGCCGGACGGGGCGGCTTGATCCCACTCATTATTTGCGTATGTTATTATAGGCGGACTTTTCGACTCTTGTCTGCGCTGGTTCAACTTGAAAGTCATCGACATCTCGATTCCGCTGTCTCCAAGCACGCTATTGTTTCCCGGAGACCCGACCGTCGAGATCGAATCCGTGTCGTCTTTTGACCAGGGCGACGCTTATCGGATTACCAGAATTACAATGAGCGCCCACGCAGGCACGCACATCGACACGCCATCTCATATTTTCCCCGACGGCAGGCAAACGGAAGATATTCGTCTGGAGGACCTGGTCGGCCCGGTCTTTGTGGTTGGATTCGACGGCAAACAAGTGCTAGCGGCATCAGATTGCAGCCGTGCGAATATTCCACTCGACGCTACTCGCGTGTTGATCAAAAACGAGACGAAGGACGCCTGGATGGACCAGACCACCGCCAGGTGGTTTTCCGAACGTGGCATCAAACTTTTGGGCTGGGAGGGGCTGTCCATCGACCGGTTAGATAGCGAGGATCTGCCCACGCATCGCACATTGTTGGAAAACGGGATTCATCTGGTCGAGAACCTTGACCTGTCTCAGGTCGATCCTGGCCACTACTTCATTGTCTGCCTACCGCTGAAACTCATTGGTTCGGACGCGTCGCCGGTGAGGGCTGTGTTAATAGAGGATTTCGTGTGATATGACCAACAGAGATCAGCCCGTTGATGATTGGATTAACAGAGCAAAGAGCCTTGTAGATTACCATTCGGAGGCCAGAGGGTTTCTGTCGCGGGCCAGCGCGTATTTTCCCGTTACTCCCGAGGACGCCGAGGCCATCTGCCTGCTCTGGGTGCAAGCTGACTCGTTGGACGAAGAGCTTTACGGCTCGCTCGTGGCAATGAATGAAGGCCTGTTGGAAGGCGCTGGCGAAATTGACGTGACCCGTGGCGCAGACCTCGTCGAAGGGGTAGGCGGTGGAGACACCCTTGTGTACCAATGCACCTGGTCGCTGGATTGGGAACCAGGCAACCGCATCGGAATAGTTATAGCCATCGAACCTAGATCGCAGAACTTTACTGGCACAATCCAATCCTCCCGCGGAGGGGAGTCTCCCCTAACCATGCCAATTCAAACGGGCGCTTTGCGACAGGCGCTGACTCTGGCGTACTATCGGGCAATGACCGCCACGCCCTTAACCTGACCTCACTCCCGTGGCCTTGACTACATCCTACGTGATTCCAACCCGAGAATGAGATTTGTGCATCCAAACAACCGTTGCGTAATTATCAATCATTTTTCAACGGCGGAATTGTCACGATAATGGAAGCCAAGATCACAGTATACGGTACGCCGTGGTGCCTTGATTACGCCTGATCCGAGCAATTTTTGGGAGAACAGCGTGTTCTCTATAACTGGGTGGACATTGGTCAGGACGAGGCCGGACGCCAGTACGTCCAGGACGCCAACGATGGTAAGCAGATCATCCCGACAATCGTTCTTTTTAAGGATGGTTCGATTCTGGTTGAACCAAGCAATGCTGAGTTGGCTTCGAAGCTGGGAATCAACCCGCAGGCTTCCCAATCTTTCTACAATCTGATCGTGATCGGCGGTGGCTCTGCCGGCCTCACGGCGGCGATGTATGCGGCGCGTGAAGGAATTGAAACACTGATTATCGAGCGTAGCGGTGTTGGAGGACAGGCAGGAGTCACTGAGCGAATCGACAACTACCCAGGGTTCCCCCAGGGCATCCAAGGCGCTTAACTCGCAGACCAGATGCGGGAGCACGCCGAGCGTTTCGGCGTCGAAGTGGCCGGCGCAGTCGGTCACCAGCATCGGCACAAGAGGCAATTTCAAAGTCGTGAATACCGAAAGTGGCGATGATTACCGCTCGGACGCTGTGCTGGTCGCCACCGGCAGCCGGTACCGTCGCCTGAATGTGCCCGGCGAGGAAGACC
>DCAW01000123.1:1020-5546 GCA_002313895.1 Dehalococcoidia bacterium UBA1123 | reverse complement strand
GTCTCTTCGACGATTTTCTCAAACAACTCTCGGCCTGCCAGTTCCTCAGAATCGAGGCCCGGTGATCCGAAGTTGGCCCTCCTCTTGACTAAAGCCTCGAACATCGGCGTCCACAAAAGACCCGGACAGATGGCGTTGACGTTGATGTTATGGGGCGCAAGCTGAGCGGCGTTGGATTGGGTCCAACTGACCACAGCTGCTTTGGAGGAGTTGTAATGAGGGATGTCGGGACTGCCCTGTCGGGCCGCTATCGACGCAATGTTGATGATCTTGCCAAAGTTCCGGGCCTTCATGTTCCCTGAGACGATCTCGGAAGTTATAACCATGCCTCGAGCGTTAACGGCGTAAACCTGCGCCCAGTCCTCGTCGCTTGGAGTCTCCCGCTCCCGCCATTGACTGACGCCGATGATGCCCGCGTCGTTCACCAGGACGTCTATCTTGCCGAACTGCTCCAGAGCCACCTCGGTCATGGCGATCACCGAGTCTCTGTCGGTAAGTCGACCCCGACGGAAATGGCGGTCCCTCCAGAATCCTGAACCTCGGGCGCACCGCTGCGCGCTCCCTCAAGGTTAATATCCGCCACGACCAACTCTGCGCCCTGCCCAGCCAGCACGAGGCAAATGCCCCAGTCAATTCAGCTGGCTCCGCCTGTGACCAGCGCGGTCTTTCCAGAGAGATCAATCATCATGGCTCTATTGCTCCTTCGCTGCGGTAAATCGCGAAGAACAGCGTACCACGATGCGCCGCAGTTCACTTTTCAAAGTGACAGAATCTTGATGCTTGAACGCTATCCGAAAACCCCGGCCATCGCCTTTTTGTCAGTGCCGACCAGCAGTTCGCCTTCAGCCTGAATCAATGGGCGACGCACTAAGCGAGGTTCCTGAATCATCATCTTGAGTAGCTGGCCGTCTGAGAGTTCGTCCCGATCGAGGCCCATTTTCCTGAATGACGGGCTGTTGTAAGAGAAGTAACCTGACACCGAACGATCACCAATCAGAGCTCGAAGCTCATCCTCGGTGAAGCCGTCTTGGAAGAAATCGCGCTCGTCCAGTTCAACGCCTTTTTGCGAAAGCTCCGCTTTCACTTTGCGGCAAGTGCTTCAACGTTTCCAGGTGTAGTATGTGACCTTCATGGCGCTACGAATCTCCTGATACCTGACAACCTGATTGCTGACGGCTGAAAGCTGATTGCTCGTCCAGACTCACCACTCCTCGACGCGAATCATGTTCCCGACTTCGGCCACAACGTCCAGAGCGTTGAGGCGTTGAATGGCCTGCTGCATGGCGGCTTCTGAAGCCCTGTGGGTCATGAGGACGATCTCGGCCTGTTTGGCCTGGTCATCCATTTCCTTTTGAATTGCTGAAGCTATGGAGATGTTCAGATCGCCCAATACCGTGCCTACCTGAGCCAGAACGCCGGGGCGATCTGTGGTAGTCAGCCGGACATAGTATCGTGTCTCCAGTTCCAGCATCGAGCGTATTCGGACGTCATCAGACAGGCTGAGGCTGGGAGGAGGCGCCACGCTGCTTACGATGTTTCTGGCGATGTCGATGACGTCAGCCAAGACAGCCGAAGTGGTGGGAAGCGCCCCTGCGCCTGCGCCGTGGAACAGCAGATTCCCAGTAAGATCGGCCTCAATTTCCACCGCATTGAGAACGCCGTCCACTTTGGCGATCATCATGTCCTGGGGAACTAGGGCCGGATACACCCGCGCCTGAACGCCGTCTTCGCTGGAGTTGGCGATTGCCAATAGCTTGATGGCATAGCCTAATTCATCAGCGTACTGGAAATCTCTGGCAGTGAGTTTCGTTATGCCCTCGTGAAACACGTCAGTGTCCCTGACGCGAGCGCGGAAGGCCAGAGTTGCAAGAATCGCCAGCTTGTAGGAAGCGTCTATTCCCTCGATGTCGTTCGTGGGGTCAGCTTCCGCATAGCCCAACGCCTGGGCGTCCTTGAGAGTGGCGTCGAAGTCGGCTCCCTCATTTGCCATGCGCGTCAAGATGTAGTTTGTTGTGCCGTTTATTATGCCCCGAATACCGATTATCTCATTGGCAACCAGGTCGCGCATCAGCGGAGCGATGATTGGCGTTCCGCCCGCTACCGACGCCTCAAATAGCACCTGGACGTTTCGGTCCTGGGCCGCCAAAAGTAAGTCCGGCCCATGACGGGCCATGACCTCTTTGTTGGCGGTGACGACATGCATTCCCTGGTCGATGCTCTTGCGGATATAGTCGAATGCAGGGTCCTGGCCGCCCATCAATTCAACGACGATGTCGATCTCCGGGTTGTTGAATATATCCTCTGCGTTGGTGGTGAGAATGCCGTGAGGAAGTTTTTGCGCGCGCGGTTTGGCCGCATCCCTCACTAACACGCCTTTGAGGTCTAAAGGACAGCCGATCAGGGCGGTTAGTTGATCCCGTTTCTGGTCCAAAGTCGATGCAACGCCGCCGCCGACAACCCCCATCCCAAGCAGGCCGATGCCAATGGGTGATTTACTCACAATGTGCCTTTCGATGTGCCGTGTCGGAGCGCCGTAAAAATATTTCGGCAACGTAGATCAGGGCGAATTTAACCCTTTGGTTCTCACGCCATGCAATTGAAGCAGGAAATAACGGAGGCACTAGAAGCCTGGGAGGCCTCGGAATGGCGAATCAGGCACCGCAGTGGGTGTGATGGTGGTCGATATTCTGAGTTCATTAAGAATCCAACCGTAAATTTCTGAGTTGAAGACCGCGTAAACATCGTGGTTCACTCGCTCCTCGTTCAGCCATACCTGCAACGCGCCGGTCTTGAGAACGTCCTTATTGCGCTCGCTGACCGGATGGGAATCGGCCCTATCGGACAGCATAAAGAAATACAAATTCTGGGGATTATCTATGTTCGGCACTGGTGCGGAGAGTTCTCCAATTTCGAGGTCGAAGAAAGCTCTCTCGTAATCTTCGTCCACGCCAATTGGGAGCCACCCAACCTCGCCGCCACTCTGAACATTGTCAGGGTCGCGACTAAATTCTCTTACCACGATCTTGAATATCCCTCGGATGTTTGCGGCGCTCTTGTCATCCCCTATCGAGTCAGTCAGGTTGGTGATCATGGTGTCGACTTCATCCTGGTTGTGCATCACAATGCGATGCAGATAGACCTGCTCGTCAATCGTGGGGACACTATCGCCAACTAGTTGCCTGACTTTTTCTCTGAGCAGCGCCCGCTGCACCAGCGCTCTATGCTCATCCTCCGTCACCTGGGTGGTGTTGAGATATTGCCCATACATCTCTGCGAACTCACGCTGGATCTGATCTTCGCTCTTGCCCAGCGCTTGGTCCGCGGAAGGAACCATAATGCCCCGAATGCGATCGTCCAATTCCTCGCGAGTAACTGAAAGCCCGAGTTTTGCCGACGACTGCGATATGATTTCGTTCTCAACGATTAATTGAAGCGCCTGGAAAACGTCGTCGCTTGATCTGAAGGTCTGGCCAATCGTTTCAAGAGTCGCTTGCCTCAACCGAAGCAGCTTGACCATGTCTCCACGAGTGTACTCGACGTCGTTGACACGCACGACCAATTGCTGGGGAGGCAGCACGAATATAATAACGTAGCCTGCGACCA
Source organism: Dehalococcoidia bacterium UBA1123 (assembly GCA_002313895.1). Taxonomy (GTDB): domain Bacteria; phylum Chloroflexota; class Dehalococcoidia; order Lucifugimonadales; family UBA1123; genus UBA1123. The sequence goes on along the minus strand of DCAW01000123.1, from coordinate 1,943 downwards.
TGATTCCGGCGACGACCAGTAGCAATAGGCTGATGATGGCAAAGGCCATTCGCTGTCTACGCTGAGTGCCCTGGGAGCGTTCGACGGCAATCCGACGGCGGTCTACCTTGACGGGTTCATTGGACGGAGCTTTCCCTGCGTCATCTACCACTTATCCACCCCAAAAGTCATCCAATATGGCGTTAGAACTCTTCATGATGTTGCATTCACCGCCCTGATCAGCGCAATCGAGGTTCGTTTGATCGGGCCGCCCAGATAGAGCGATTCCCCGTAACCCAAACTCTTGATTCCAAACCCGCCCGTTACCTGCTGTATCGAGGGCCGATGTCTGCATGGTCCGGGCTGAAGGGCACCAGAGCCAGATGTCGGGCACGCTTGATGGCGGTGGACAGGCCACGCTGATGCTTGGCGCACACGCCAGTCTTTCGTCGCGACTCGATCTTATAGCGGTCGGTAACGAACCGTCTGAACTTGTCAACCTCTTTGTAGTCGATATAGTCAATATGATCCACACAGAAGGCGCATAGCTTCCGTCGGGCGTAATAACGAGGTCGTCCGCCACGGCGTCCGCCGCCGGGTCGTCCGCCGGACCTTCCGCCTGAGCGGCCTCCGAATCGTCCGCCGCCTGACCTGCCACCACCGCCGGGTCGTCCGCCGAATTGCGGGGCTGGCGGCCGTGGGCCGGTTGAGATTGAGCCGCCCGAGCCTTGAGTTGTCATGCTATATCACCTGATACGTTTCTAATTGTGTATCCGGATGCACATGACAGGCCATGTGTTTCCGAAGTTTTTGTTTTTACGTTTTGTATGACTTCGATATAAATACGATCAGTTGCGGCGCGACCGCCTGTTATCGCGACGCGATCGCTTCTACCAGGGCAGATCGTCCTCATCGTCGTCAGGACCGCCTCCTTGGCTTGGGCC
>DCAW01000123.1:0-660 GCA_002313895.1 Dehalococcoidia bacterium UBA1123 | reverse complement strand
ACCCTGGCTTGGGCCACCCTGGCTATAGCCGCCTCCATCGGGTTCAGACGGTGGGGGGCCGCCCTGCCAACTCTGGCCACTTTGACCGCCTTGCTGTTGACCAGTTCCATCGAGGAACAATACCCGATCTGCGACAATCTCGTTCGCGTATCTATCTTGCCCGTCCTGTCCCTGCCACGTTCGTAGCTGTATCCGCCCTTCGACAAATACTCGACGTCCTTTGACCAAGTACTGGTTCACCTGCTCTGCCAACTGGTTCCAGGCTACGACAGTGAACCATTCGGTTTCTTCGCGACGCTCACCATCCCTGGTTGTATACGATCTACCAGTAGCCAATCGAAAACTGGTTACCGGCGCGCCGCCGGGCGTGTAGCGCATCTCTGGATCCGTGCCCAGATTTCCGATTGCCAGCATTTTGTTCAAGCCGGACATCGCCGCGCTCCTTCCTCAGTTTCCGCTATTGGGACTCTGCGGGTTTTTCTTCGTCTTCGGATTCGTCGGATTCGGCTGTGGTTTCGGGTTCGTCACTGGTGGCTTCTGCTTCCGGCTCTGACGGAGCATCGGCTTCAACCTCGGCTACTGGCTCTTCAGCCGCAGGTTCGGGTTCCTCTGCAACCTCTTCTGGTTCTTCCGTTCCCACAACCGGAGCCTCAACCTCGG
>DCAW01000011.1 GCA_002313895.1 Dehalococcoidia bacterium UBA1123 | reverse complement strand
TTGCGAGATGCCGATTCGCGCTGGATTTACGCACCTCACGTCGGCGCCTCACAATGTCTACCCGACCCTCCCTGATGAGGAGCCACGGCCAGTCCTCGGGCCAGACCGGACGCCGGTTTCCTACGTTGATGATCGGTGGATCGCAATCGACTGTCGCTCCGATGAAGAGTGGGAGCTTCTTGCGAACCTGATCGGAGACCCGCGATTAGCTGAGGAAGAGTTCCGAGCGCTCAAGGCTCGACAGGATCGTCTCGAATTTTTAGACGGCATAATCGGCGGATGGACAAAGCGCCAGGACTCCGAAAATCTGGCAGCTCGATTGCAGGAAGTGGGGATCAACGCGGCTCCCGTGATGTCTCCGTTGCTCCTGACCAGGGACGCTCATCTGCAAGAGCGGAACAATTACATAACTGTTGAGCACGACGTGAAAGGTTCTCACCTGACAACCCGACCGACCTGGCGATTCAAGAGACGCACCGAGTTGCCAGCCCGTTCCGGTCCCACGTTTGGGGCCGACAGCCGGAGTATCCTCGAAAGCCTGGGTTACTCCGAGGCTGAGATCGGGTCGATGGTTCAACGTCGAATTACAGCAAAAACGCTTATTTAGGGCAGCTAGCGAAAGGACGCTCAATGAAAATCACCAATGTCAAAGTGGATATGTTCAACTGGAAGACCGAGGCCTGGAAGACCGGCGTGGGCACGACGTTCGGAGACACCCGCCAGTTAGGGATCGTCACCGTCGAGACCGACGAAGGCGTATCTGGCAACGCCTTTCTGGGATCGTCTCGTATGGGTGCAGACCACTTCGTGAAGGGCATGATGGAGTTCATCAAGCCTATCGTGATGGGCAGGAATCCGCAGGACATCGGCGCCATCTGGTGGGAAATGTGGAAGATGAACCGCTCGGTCTCGACGTACATAATCGGCGCCATCGACATCTGCCTGTGGGACATCAACGGCAAGATAGCCGGGCAGCCGATCCACCGTCTGCTGGGAACCTGCAAGGAGTCTGTGCCTGTGTACGGCAGCACCGCCTACCATGAAACCACCGAAGAGTACGCGGAAGAGGCCATCCGATTCAAGGAGATGGGATGGCAGGCCCACAAAATCCATCCCCACGGAGACCCTCAAATGGACATCAAAATCTCCCAGGCGGTGCGCGAGGCTGTTGGCCCCGATATGAAGCTCATGCTCGATTCTATGTGGGCTTACAAGTACGCCGACGCACTCAGGGTTGGCAGAGCGATTGAGGAATTGGACTTCTACTGGTACGAGGACCCGCTGGTGGAGGAGGACATCTACAACTACGTCAAGCTCAACCAGAAGCTGGACATCCCCATAATGTCCACCGAATACGCCCCCGGCCATTTCTACGGCATGACTCCCTGGATCACGCAGTATGCCACTGCCATACTCCGAAGCGACGTTGCCGTGACCGGCGGCATCACTCCGCTGGTCAGGCTTTGTCACATGGCCGAAGGGTTCAATATGATGTGCGAGATTCATCACGGAGGCAACTCCCTGAACAACGTGGCGAACCTCCATGTGACGATGGCTGTCCCCAACTGCGAGTTCTACGAATTCTTCCCCTGCACAGGGGCGAACGTGTACGGCCTGGTGACAGACATAGAGTTTGACGAGAACGGCATGGTGCATGCTCCGACAGAGCCCGGCCTGGGATACGAGATCGACTGGGACCTGGTGAAGAGAGAACACACCGCAACCGTCGAATAGGCGGTCAGAGTAGAATCTGCGGGGCCAAGTCAGTGGCCTACCTGACGCGCAGAGTTCAAGGTAGACCGGGGGGCGTCCGGCGAGAAGATCGCGTACATGCGCGTGTTTTCGGGAGCAATACGAGCGCGAGACCGGCTCCGATTCCGTGAGAATGACGTTCAGAAGGTCAACTCAATCAGGGTTTTCGAGTACGGCTCGACCATCCAGCGTCAGTCGGTAGGGGCCGGACATACCGCGTTGCTCTGGGGTCTCAACGATGTCCAAATTGGCGACTCGATCGGTATGGAACCGACAACCTCAGAGCAACTCAATTTTGCCCTGCCGACGCTGGAAACAGCCATGGTCCCGTGCAACACCGACGAAAAGGCCGCGCTCCATGTTGCACTCATCCGGGTCGCTGAACTCGACCCGCTGATCAACCTGAGACAGGACGACGCTCGGCGGGAACTCTACGTGTCACTATACGGTGAAGTGCAAAAAGAAGTCATCCAGCAGACGCTGGCGGACGGGTTTGACATCGACGTTGAATTCAGAGGGACTACGACGATCTGCGTAGAACGGCCCATCGGCATCGGCGAGGCCATCGAGATTATCAAAAAGGCGCCGAATCCATTCCTCGCCACGGTAGGGCTGCGTATCGAGCCGGCGGCACCGATTCAGGCATCGAATTTCGGTTGGAGGAGGTGCTAGGATCGATTCCTCCCTATGTCTACAAGTCAGTCGGGGACTTCGGCAAGTCAATCGAAGCCACAGTTCGGGACACACTCGAACAGGGATTAAACGGCTGGCAGGTCACCGACTGTGTCGTCACCATGACGCATTCCGGTTATTCGCCGCCGGGCAACTCAGCCAGGGACTTCCGATACATGGACCGCTGGTCCTGACGAGCGCGCTGAAACAGGGCGACACAGGGGTGTGCGAGCCGATTCACCGTTACCTCCTACAAGTTCCCGCAGACACCCTCGTGTCAGCATTGCGCGTGTTTGCGAGGATGCAGGCGATTCCGGACACTCAGGCAATCGGGAATCTGTCGTACACACTGGAGGGGGAAATTCCTGCGACTCGGATGCAGGAGTTGCAACAACAGCTTCGGTCTATGACCCATGGAGAAGGTGTGCTAGGATTTGCCTTCGACCACTACAAACCGGCCAGAGGCACGGCACCGACTCGGTCGCGTGCGGGCCAAAATCCGCTCAATCGCAAGGAATACCTGGGGCGCGTCACACGATGAGCCTAGCGAAACGGAGATTACATTGAAGAACTATGAACCAGTTATGAGTTTTGGCGAAGACGCCGCCGAAGGGTACGTTGACTTCAAACGTGGCGATGAGGTTGAAGCAGTCGCGTTCCTGGAGCAGATGGCACAGGGCGGCCCTGCGCTGGAACTTGCCATCGGCACCGGGAGGATCGCGCTTCCACTGGCCGCCAGAGGCATCCATGTCGATGGCATCGACATCTCGACTGCTATGGTCGACCAGCTACGTTCCAAGCCGGGAGGCGATCAATTGTCGGTCACGATTGGTGACTTCGCAGATGTGCCTGTTCCGGGCGCCTATCGCCTGATATATGTGGTCTTCAACACGCTGCATAACCTGCTGACCCAGGACGAACAGGTGCGCTGCTTCGAGAACGTCGCCGATCATCTCACTGACGACGGCTCGTTCTTAATCGAGGCCTCTGTGCCAAGCCGTTTCTACTGTTTGCAGAACGATCAATACGTGGAAGCCGAAGCTATCGAGATAGATGAAGTCAGACTCGATGTCGCGCAACACGATCCCGTGACTCAATTACTCCACGAAAACCATGTCTCCATATCCACCGAGGGCGTGCGCTTGAATCCGATTGTGACCCGGTATATATGGCCGAGCGAGCTTGATCTCATGGCGAGGATCGCCGGGCTTCGCCTGAAGGAGCGTTGGGGAGGTTGGAGTCGAGAGCCTTACAACTCCACCACCGATAAGCTCGTGTCAGTCTACGGGCGATGAGTTTTCCGAAGATGAAACGACGCAAGAACCGCTTTTAGAGCCTATCCCTGTGGCTAGGATAGGCTCTAAATATTGGCGTTTATGCGCGGGGAGAAACTCAGTTAGGGACGACTGTTTTCAGCCTGTCCAGATGCTCTTTGCGGAACTTGGACAGCTTCGGCGAGATTATGAACTGACAGTAAGGCTGGAACTGGTTCCTCTGGTAGAAATTCTGATGCTCGGGCTCGGCTACGTAAAACTCAGTGAAGGCGTTCACCTCGGTCACGATTGGATCGTCCCATAGCTCTTCCTTAGCAAGCTCCGTAATTGTCTTTTCGGCAATGTCTTTCTGCTCACGGTCATGGTAGAAAATGGCCGATCTGTACGACTCACCGATGTCGTTGCCCTGACGGTTCAGCGTTGTCGGATCATGAATTGCGAAGAAGACTTCCAGGATGTCTTTGTATGAGATGATCTCAGGGTCAAAGGTTAGCTGGACGGCCTCGGCATGCCCGGTCGTCTCGGAGCATACCTGCCGGTAAGTGGGATTGACCAGGTGGCCGCCAGTGTAGCCTGAGACAGATTTTTCGACACCATGAACCTGCTCGTACACTGCCTCCAGACACCAGAAACACCCGCCCGCCAGCGTTGCTACGCCTGTGATTTGATCCGCCATTTGCGATTTCTCCGATCGGTGATAATTTCAGGCCCATTCCCGAAGTGTAGAACCTGTGGGCTTGAATTGATGATAACTCATTGTACCGGTAGCGTGAAAATATTGTCTCTGTGTGTCCAACCCGTCTCAATCTGAAGACGAGTCAGGAGAAACCTAGGCGATGCCGCGCTAGATGGCGTAAATTGCCGCCTCAACTCAGTTGGCTGCGTCTATCTTGGATAAGATGTGGCTGACGTGTCGAGCGACGGTGTTCAATGATATGAACAGTTCGTCTGCTTGTTCCAGCATCCGAACCGCCTCTGTTACGAACAGAGGGTTGCCCTCAGTCTGAGCGTTCGGCATCTCAACGAATCCATCTGGTGGATCGACCTCAGTGGTGGCCCTTAAGAAGTCTGCCAGAACAAGTTGGCTCAAGCCTCAGAGAGCCAGCCTCTGGAACCGGCGTTCTCTTGTCAA